>CAIRAO010000001.1 GCA_903876625.1 uncultured Gallionellaceae bacterium
ACAAGCAGCACCCAAGAAATGTGAGTTTCAATCAGTCGAACGCTTGTGACCACATGGGGGAAACTGTGCCTGCCTGCCAATGCGGCAACAAGTGTCTGCTGGTTCGCGTAATTGTTTTGATCGTTGGGTGTAGCCATGATCCGATTTTTCGTCTGTGCGGGCTGATAATATTGGCCTTGATCATACCGCATACGGGACGCACCCGATGAGACGAACCAAGGCTAACTTCGCCTTCGTCTCTAAACCACCCCCCATGTTCATGTGGTCGTGTAATATACGCTCCCCAAGCATTCAATTTCATATGGAGAGCCTTTGATGGCCGCAAAACCAAAGAAGCTCGCACTCCAGAAAACACTCAGCTCATCCGCCTTGGTCAGTCAAAATAATGGCTGAAGTTCCGCAAGCATTGATGGTTGACTTCCCCATCGTCGCCATCGGTGCTTCAGCAGGCGGCCTGGAGGCGTACGAGGCTTTCTTTCGCTCATGCCCGGCAGATACGGGCATGGCCTTTGTGCTTGTTCCGCATCTCGACCCGGATCATCACAGCCTGCTCACCGAAATACTGCAACGCTGCACAAAAATGCCTGTGGCGCAGGCGTTAGATCAAATTCAGGTTGAACCTAATCATGTTTACATCATTCAGCCAAACCGGGAGATGGGGATACTCAATGGCGTGCTGCAACTCAGCATGCCAGATCGGGCACGCGGGCAACGTTTGCCGATCAATGGTTTCTTGTCTTCACTTGCGGATGATCGGGCTGAGCGCGCTATCGGCATCATTCTTTCCGGGACCGCATCGGATGGAACCAAAGGGCTGGGTGCTATCTTGGGCGCAGGAGGCGTGTGCATGGTGCAAGAACCTGCAAGCGCCAAATATGACGGCATGCCGCAAAGTGCGATTGACGCCGGTTTTGCCACCCATATCCTGCCTGTCGAAGCAATGCCGGCGATGCTGATAGAACTGGCGGGGCAATTCGGCTATCGCCAAAAAATTCCGCCCATCCAGTCGGCCAGCAATAAGAATGGCGTGAACCAGGCCTTGCTGCAAGTTCGCTCAAGTACCGGCCACGATTTCTCACTCTACAAAAAAAGCACCATTGGTCGCCGCATCGAACGTCGGATGGGAATTCACGGCATTCAAGACATCGCAGTGTATGTGCGCTTCCTCAAGCAAAATCCGGCCGAGATTCAGGCGCTTTTTAAAGAGTTGTTGATTAATGTCACCAGCTTCTTTCGCGATCCGGATGCTTTCATCATCCTAAAGCAAGACATCCTGCCCGCGTTGCTGGCAAATAAGCCGGTTGATTATGAATTCCGTGTCTGGGTAGCCGGGTGTGCCAGTGGTGAAGAAGCATATTCCATCGCCATGGTTTTACAAGAGTTGAAGGAAGAGACGCATCAGAGCTACAGGGTGCAGATCTATGCGACCGATCTCGCTGAGGATGCCATCAAAGCTGCACGCGGCGGGATCTACCCCGAAAGCATCGCACTAGATATATCGCCAGAACGCCTGCGGCGCTTTTTCACGAAAGAAGATAACAACTACAAGATCAATAAACAGATCCGCGAGATGGTGGTATTCGCGGTTCAGAGTGTCATCAAAGACCCGCCCTTCACCAAGCTCGACCTGCTCAGCTGCCGGAATCTGCTGATCTATCTTGAGGCGGAACAACAGAATCGTCTGATCCCCGTATTTCACTACTCTCTCAAACCCGGCGGCGTGCTGTTTCTGTCGAATTCGGAAAGTATCTCCAACCATGCCGAGTTATTCAAGCCGCTTAATCGCAAGTGGAAGTTATATCAAACAAATTCCACCTCGACCAAGCCAAGCATCATCCTACCCAGGAGTTCATCCATGACTGTTCCCGTGCCTGCAGTGTCTACCCCGACCACGCCCAGTAAATCTGCGGCATTAAATGTTGCGGCCTTGAGTAATCGCATTCTGCTGCAATCTTACGCCCCTGCCTCCGTAACGACAGACATCCAGGGCAACATCCTCTATGTGCATGGCGATATCACCCGCTTCTTGCATCAGCCTGCAGGTGCGGTAACGACCAACATAATCGATATGGTGCACGAGGGACTCAAACTTGACTTGCGAACTGCCCTGCAAGCAGCAGTAGCCGGCACGCCCACGCTGGATCGTGAGGTGTCGCTTACCACAGAAGTCGGCTCGGTCACCGTGATTTTCAGCATACGCATGTTGCCTTTGGCAAATCCCGAAACCAAGGCTGATGACAGGTTACTGTTGGTCAGTTTCCAGGATGAAATCACTGTAACCAAGCGCTCTTTACGCAAAAGTGGCAGGGGTAAATCCGCCACAGATGAAGCGTTACACACCGAAAAATTGGAACGCGAACTTGCCTATGCCCGCGAAAACCTGCAAGCCACCATAGAAGAACAACAAGCGACCAACGAGGAACTCAAGTCGACCAATGAAGAATTGCAATCAACCAACGAGGAGTTGCAATCGACCAATGAAGAACTCGAGACCTCGAGAGAAGAGTTGCAGTCGATGAATGAAGAAACCCTCACGGTGAACAGTGAACTGAACAACAAGATAGAACAATTGAGCGGTTCGCAGAACGACTTGAAGAACCTGATGGATAATGTAAACACCGGGGTCGTGTTTCTCGATTATCACCTGAACATTCGCAGCTACACGCGCGAAGCAGTAAAAGCCTATCGGTTGATTGCAACCGATGTGGGGCGTCCGCTGAGTGACATCACTTCAAATCTGCTAGGCGAAGACATTGCGTCAGACTTGCATGCCGTGCTGGAAACATTGATTCCGCGCGAGCGCGAAATACAAGCCATGGACAACAATTGGTTTCACGTGCGGATGCAACCGTACCGCACACTGGATAATGTGATTGATGGCGTGGTGCTGACTTTCACCGACGTCACCGAGAACCGGCGAACAGCACAGGGCAAATTTGACATCTCTCAATTGGCACGCGAACTGGCTGAAGGCATCATCAACACGGTCAAGGAACCACTCATCGTGCTTGATTCAGGTTTGCAGGTAGTTTCGGCCAATCTTTCTTTTTACCAATTCTTCCAGGCCTTGGCCGAGCAAACCAAGGGCCGCAAAATCTATGAGCTGGGTGATGGCCAGTGGAATATCCCGGCACTTCGCCAGTTGCTCGAAGAGGTTCTGCCGGAACATCAAGTGATGGAAGGTTTTGTCGTGGAACATGAATTCCCAAAACTGGGGCTACGCAGAATGGTGCTTAATGCCCGCCGCATCAAGACTTCATTAGGTGATACCGAGTTGATCCTGCTGGCGATGATCGCTATGGAAAAGAACTAGCCATGAATCCGGGATTTGCCAAAAAACCGATTGACCCACGACTGCGGGAAACAGCCGAGGCAAAGTTGTCCAACTTGTCTGACGCTGAAGCCACTGCCCGTTCCAGCGCAGAACTCATGCATGAATTGCGTGTGCATCAGATCGAACTGGAGATACAGAACGAAGCCTTGCGCCAAACTCAGCTTGAGCTGGAAGATTCGCGCGACCGCTATGTCGATCTGTATGAGTTCGCCCCGGTCGGCTATCTCACTCTAAATTCGGACGGCATAATCATCGAGATCAACCTGACAGCGGTAACGCTGCTTGGACGAGAACGCAACAAGCTGTTAAACAAAGGTTTTCGGAATTTCGTTAAACGCGAAGATCAGGATCGCTGGGTGCGACATTTTATTCACGCAAAAGCGCAAGAAAGCTCAGAGAGTGTTGAGCTGACAATGCATCGTGCCGATGGCTCGTTGATAAATGCGCAGCTTGAATGTCTTAACTGTAATTCGCAATTGCGTATTTCGCTGACGGATATTACGCAGCGCACGCTGGCAGAGGCTGAGTTATTCCAATCCGAGGAAAAGCTAAACACTGTGATGGAAACAATGGTCGATGGCTTAGTGACTGTCGATGCAACCGGCGTGATCACCTATGCCAATCGGGCAGCAGAAAAAATATTGAGCCTGGACAAAGAAGCAATATCGGGTAAATATTTTCAGAGCAAAGAATGGCAGCAGGTTGATCAACACGGCAATTTTTTCCCTCCCGAACAGTTGCCGCTGGCCATCGCGCTGCGGGAACGTCGAGTAGTGAACAATTTGGTGCACGCCATTGTTACGTCAAAAGACGAATACAAATGGCTGTCGGTGAATGCCGTTCCCTTGCTCGATAAATTAGGCAGCCTGGTGGGTGCGTTAGCTACTTTCCGTGACATCACCGAGCTCAGGAATGCTGAAGAAGAGTTGCGCATTACAGCGGTCGCTTTTTCCTCCCAGAACGGGATGGTCATCACCGACCCCAAGGGCGTAATCCTGCGGGTGAATCCGGCCTTCACACAGTTGACCGGCTACACTGCCGCCGAAGCAATAGGACAAACGCCGGCCATGCTGCAGTCGGGTCGCCAGGGCCCGCTGTTCTATCAAGAGATGTGGGCTACCCTGAAGGAGAAATACTACTGGCATGGCGAGATATGGAATAAGCGCAAGAACGGTCAGATTTATCCCGAGATGCTGACCATCACGGCAATCAACTCACCCGACGGGTTCATCACCCATTTCGTTGGAAGTTTTACCGACATCACCGAGAACGTAGAAGCCGAAGCAGAGATACATCGGCTGGCTTATTACGACCCGCTGACCAAATTACCGAATCGCCGCTTGCTACAAGATCGGTTAGGTCAGGCCATCGTTGCAACGGCTCGCAGCGGGTTGTATGGTGCGCTCTTCTTCATCGACCTTGACCATTTCAAAGCACTCAATGACTCCCGCGGTCACGATGTGGGTGATCTGCTTCTGGTAGATGTGGCACAACGCTTGAGCGAGGGTGTACGCGAAAAAGACACTGTAGCGAGACAAGGCGGCGATGAGTTCGTAGTACTGATGGAAGAGTTGGGCGAAACGGCCGATGAGGCTGCCATATTAGCGTCTCACCTCGGCGACAAGCTACATAAGTCTTTGGCTAAACCTTTCAACCTGAATGGCTTTGAGTATCATTGCAAGACCAGTATCGGGGTCGGTCTGTTTAATGGCGAAGATTCGGTCGAAACGCTGTTCAAACACGCTGACTTGGCGCTGTATCAAGCCAAGACAGGGGGGCGGGATAAGCTGCGTTTTTTTGACCCTGCCATGCAGGACGCACTGGATAGGCGCAGCGTGCTTGAGTCCGCACTGCACAAAGCGATCTCGCACAATCAGTTGCGCCTCCATTATCAGCCGCAGGTGGATACCGATCGGCACGTGGTTGGTGTAGAAGCATTATTGCGTTGGCAACACCCCCAGCGCGGATTAGTGCAACCGGACGACTTTATCCCGCTGGCGGAAGACACGGGGTTGATTCTTCCCATCGGGAGATGGGTGTTGGAAACCGCGTGCGCTCAGATCAAAACATGGGAGAACGACAGGCAATCTGGCGCGATACAAATTGCGGTGAACGTCAGCTCCCGCCAATTCCGTCAGCCCGATTTTGTGGAGCAAGTAAAAACCTTACTGGAGAGCAGTGGTGCCAATCCCGCACGCTTGAAACTGGAGTTGACGGAAAGCATGTTGCTGGAAGATGTAAACGATACCATCACCAAGATGCAGACGATTAAACAATTGGGCGTTCTTTTTTCCTTGGACGATTTTGGCACAGGTTATTCGTCCTTATCCTATCTGGCGCAGTTGCCACTCGATCAACTCAAAGTCGACAAATCTTTTGTGCGCAATCTTCCCGGAACGGTGAAGGACGAGACTCTGGCAAAAACCATTATCACGATGGGATTGGGACTCAACATGAACGTCATTGCCGAGGGTGTGGAGACTGAAGCACAGCGCGAATTCCTGCAAGTACACGGTTGCCATGAGTATCAGGGGTATCTGTACAGTCGCCCATTGCCCATAGATGAGTTGGAAAAATATCTACACCAGGCATGAGTGACATTCGGTTGCAACAATTTCCACGAGCAAATGTCTCGAATATAAAACCAATACAACTTCCCCATTTAAAAAAGAGGGGGATATTACCCCGTAGTTCAACGCGGCCTAATAATGAATAATCTTGGCTAAAGGTATTCAAAAACTTGCCGATAACTTAAGATATCAAAAGATATCAAGAATTGACAATCCGGACTAACGCACCGGATCCATTAACAAAGAGGGGAAAAAATGTCTGTTTTTTGGGAAGCTTACGACTGGGTCGAGCGTACTTTCTGGAACTCGCTCACCAAGAAGCTGATGAGCTTTCTGTTTCTGTTCTTTATCGATCTTATTTACTTGGCCGTATATCTGCACGTCGAATCGAATGTTCAGGCGGCCATTACAAGCCACAACATAGCCGAAGAGGTTGCAAAAGCAATCATGTTACCATTGGATGCCGGATGGAATATTCTTCTGCTACTGACAGCCCTTGCGTTTATCTTTAGTATCATTCAAATCGTGTATATGCGTTACCTGATCGTGCGACCGGTGAAGACGATCACACATATTTTCGAGGAAATCAGCCAAGGAGAAGGCGACTTCTCTTGCGATTTGCCGCAATTAACCCACGACGAATTCAGTCAGCTTGCGCAGAGCTACAACAATTTTGCCGCCAAAATGAGGCACATTATCAGCGAGGTGCGCAAGTCAAGTGTTTCAGTTGCTCAAGAAGCAACCAAGGTAAAAGTTCGACTGGACGAAACAGTCTCTGCCGTGAAACAACAGAGAGAAATGACGGAGATTGTCTTCACTTCCAGCAACGAAGCAACCCAATCCATTTCAGATGTCACTGGCAGCACACAAGTCATTTCTGATTCAACCAATCAGAATCTCGAAAAGGCACGGATATCATTAACTGAAATGCAGAATATTTCCGCCAGAATTAATGCTGTAGGCGAAAAGGTCTTGCAATTTAATCAAACCGTTGAAGACTTATCCCGACGCTCCGAAAGCGTGAACCAGTTTGCCGCCTTGATCAAGGAGGTATCAGATCAGACCAACCTGCTCGCTTTGAATGCTGCGATTGAGGCAGCGCGTGCAGGAGAACACGGACGGGGGTTTGCCGTGGTTGCCAATGAAGTCAGAAAACTTGCTGAACGGGTAAATAAAGCCACTGCAGACATCACCGAAAATGTTACGGCGATGCTAAACCAGGTCCGCAACACGCGTGCCGAAAACGATATCATCAGTATGGATATCCAGCTCACCCGTGAAGTCGTCGGACGTTCTGCAGAACAATTCCAGAACATGGTCGGCGATTTTGATAGTACTTGTGAACAGTTGGTGCATATCTCGTTCTCAATGGCCCAATTGTCCGCGACCAATTCTCAGGTACACCAGAAGGTTACCGAAATCCATGAGTTGTCGATCACAGTGAGCGATCGCATGGAGGAATCAAGTAATAGAACGTCAGAGTTGTCACAATCAACAGAAGTGATTCAGGAACTGGTTTCCCGGTTTAATATTGGCGAAGGGACATTTGAGACGGGAATCCAAAAGGTGCGTGTGTTCCGCAACAAATTGCAGGATGCCTTGGCGGAAATGGCCCAAAGTGGTCAAGATATTTTTGATACGAACTACAAGCCCTACGGTAATAATAAGCCGCAAAAATATCATGTGTCCTGGGGCGAAGATTACACCCGCCGCTGCCTGCCGCTACTTGAGGAAGCATTCAAATCAATTCCCGGATGCGCCTACGCCGTGGGAGTCAATACTGATGGCTACCTTTCTTCGCACAATGCACAGTTTTCCAAGCCACTTACAGGAAATGAAGCAATTGATCTGGTTGGGAACCGATGCAACCGGAAATACAATAATCCCGGAGAATTACGGGCAGCCAAAAATAGCACGCCCATGTTGATACGCACCTACCTGCGTGATACGGGCGAACTTCTGTGTGACATTGCGATGCCGATCCAGATTAACGGTCGCTTGTGGGGCAACGTCAGAGTCGGCATACCAGCCGAAAAATTGTTGATGTAGAAAAGTCACGACAACAGGCGACGGATCAGTTCAAAGCATGATTATCAGCAGGCTTTGATTCGGATGCCACAAACGGGTGACCGGAGATCAATCCGTTTCGAACAAAATCGATGTGTTGGCGCAAACCATACAACAGGTTCCCAAATCTCGCAGGCACGATTATCTTGCTTACCGAATGCTCGATATGATCCAGACGATGTAAAAGTTCTGCCCGCTTATTTTCATCCAACGGCCGATTGAATGCATCACGCTCAAGATTCAACAATACCCGATACCACTTGTTAACTCTGGACTCCATTCTCCAACGATAGATTGTCGGAGCCAGTTTTATAGCAGGAATAAGGATCAAGCCAAGTGGAACGATAACTGCGATCAGGCGCGCAATCATACTGGCGATCCCAAACGGGAAAGTTCGGTATAGAAAACTTTTTCCAGAAGAATAGAAACGTGTCGCGTCAGGACTCATGGGAAATTCGTGTTCCTGTGCTACAGGAAATTCACCGCGTTTTTTAAATAACCCGGGAGTTCCATGTACTTGACGCGCAGCTTCAAGCAACATATCTGAAAGTGCAGGGTGTAAAGTATCTCTGGCTATAAGCTCTACTGTCGGGCCGATCAAATAGGTATCCTCTGCCGGAATATCTTTACCAAAGTCCAGCGCTCCTTTGGGTATATCCAACTTGTTCAAATTATTATTGCGGCGAGCGTAGGCCTCTGCTTGCGAAAAATTAAATAAATGAATGTCGGTCGAATGCAGCAACTCCCGCATCATGTCACTGGAGGTGGAATCTCCCATCACAAATATGGCATCTACACGATTTTCAAGCAAAGCTTTCACATAGTCACCTGCAATATGGTCAACCAGAATGGTGCCATCTTTCAGCTCAATTCCATTTGCTTTAAACAGAGTAAGTGCCAAAGTATGCGCACCACTGCCCTCTTCGCCTATGTCCAAACGCAAGCCTTTAAAATCTGAAATCAGTTTTTTAATTTTGCCGCGATAAAAGATCATGAGCGGCTGATATGAAACACTTCCCAAAGAAAACAAGTGCTCAATATTTGCACCATTCACTTCACCACCCAACACAAACCCGACATCGATTTTTTCTTTTGGATTGGATAACTTCTTGAAATTATCTATAGACCCCTCAGAGGGTACTATTTTTAAAGTTACGCCTTCCTTCGCTAAAATAGCCTTGTATTTTTCAGCATTATTCGAAAAAGAACTCCCCTTCGGTCCGCTCACGATAGTGATCGTATTGGGAGTGGCTGAATCCACGAACATGAGAATACCTGCGCTGGCCAGTACTGCAATTAACAAGATAATGCCCATCGACATAACCAGACCATGCCCAAATAGTGCTGTGAGTTTGGAAAATAAACTGGTTATGTAAATCTTTGAGAAAGCCATAAGAATATTCCTGACAAGTCTATATAAATTAAATTTTCGATTAATCGTTGTGCAATGATCTAGGCAAAGAAGTTAGCTGCCTTAGCTCTCAGTGAATCGTCATCTATACCTGACTTAGTCGCTAACGCCCAGAGATCAAAAAATTGCGGACGGCGAAATCCGACCACTTTAGCAAAACCAGCTTGCTCGAGTGTTGCCAACAAAACATTCAATGTAAAACCACAACGGTGCGCCATATATAGATTTCCTGCGCGCAGTGCTGTTCGGTGTCCATAAAGTATATCCATAGGTGCTATCGGTCCGGCTGGAGAAATATAGGCAGCCTCGGTTAATTTGTCTTCAGCTACCAAAGCACATACTGATTGCAAATCCGGACAGGTGATTACTACAAACCCATCGGGAGTTAAAACTCGTTTAAACTCTGCCAACGCTGTGTTGACTTCATGCGGATACAAATGCTCTATATTGTGAGATGAAAATATTGCATCAACACTCGCCGTATTTACAGCCGACATATCTGTCATGCTACCCACAACATCGGGTTGCACCTGCGGGTTGATATCGAGACGCAATTCGCCCCAGTCCACCACGTCAAACCCTTTTGGACGATGCGCAAGTTGCGTTGCAGTATCTAGTCGTTTAGGGCCGCAACCCACGTGTAAAAAGGTTTTCATGCGATAGCGCTCAGCAAGTTGAAAAATTAACGGGCAGCTTGGCTGCCCGTTAATCATACAACATCCAGCATTTAATTAATGGTCAACCTCTTAGAAAGAGCGGTAGCTTTTTTTGGCAAAGTCAATTCGAGTACTCCGTTCGTATATTTTGCAGTTGACAATGCATCATCCACTTCCTGAGCTAAAGTAAAGACCCTGGACACCTTTCCGTAATAACGCTCGCTACGTAATAATTTGTCACCATCCTTGACATCTTTTTCACTTTTGACTTCAGTGCTAATAGCGACTTGGTTACCTTCAATCGTAACGAGAATATCATCTTTTTTTACGCCAGGTATTTCAGCATGTACCATATAGGATTTTTCATTTTCTTTCACGTCCAATTTGATTTGCACATCATTACTGCCTTCCATGCGGACTGGCCGCATAAGGAAGCCGCGGAACAAGTCGTCAAAAGCATCGTCAGCAGGGTTGTAACGCATTAAATTTACCATGATGGTCTCCTTTTGAAATTAAATTAATGAAAAAGTGCTTCTGTTTTCCCAATATATGTTCTACCAATCTGGTTTCAAGAGCCTTATGTTAGCGATTTTTATTTATTACATTTCAGCTATCAATCATCCGAGGATGAACAGCTTAATCATTCAATTTTGACGGCCACAAAAATCTTCATCGTGCCACGGATGATTTGCAATGCCAATCTATTCTCATGTTTTTCAACTGCAGCACGAAGACTTTCCACGCTTCCAACTTTATCTCCATTTACTGAAGTTATGATGTCACCAAGCCTGATTCCCGCCTGCGCGCCAGGACCTTCAACTACCTGTTCAACTACAACACCTTCATCTTTGGCTAATTCATTTTTGTTTCGCTCTTCTGGAGTCAATGGGCGCACGGTCAATCCAAGTTTTCCTTTGGGAGTGGCGTCTTTCGATTCCACATCACCACTTGAAGATTTCATCTCTCCTACATTAATCGAAATGGTCTTGGACTTACCCTTGTGCCATAGTTCGAGAGACGCGGTTGTTCCGGGTGACAGACTGGCTACCAAGGGTGGTAGATCCGTTGAGTGAGCTATATCTTTGCCGTTGAACTGCAGGATGACATCTCCTGACTCAATACCAGCACTTTCAGCGGGACTGTCTTTTTCAACCGAACTTACCAACGCACCCGCCGGTTTATCAAGACCGAAAGATGTAGCCAAGTCCTGATTGACTTCTTGAATCATCACACCCAACCTGCCACGACTTACTTTGCCGTGATCGACCAACTGTTTTTCAGCTTTCATCGCCACATCGATAGAAATGGCGAAGGATAAGCCTTGATATCCGCCACTGCGACTGTATATCTGCGAGTTAAATGACCTCCGGCAAAGCCGGAGGCTTATTGGGTGAGCGCCTCAAAGGCGCCGATAAAACCGTGAGCCGCCCGAGGCGGCTACACGCCCAGTTTCATCTGGTCGTAGTGCTCATCCTCTTCCTCTTGATTGCGGATGTACGCTCTGACCATTGCTTCGTCTAGCCCTACTGTCGAAACGAAGTAGCCTCTTGCCCAGAATGCCTCTCCGGTGAAGTTCCTCGCTCGACCACCATACTTTCTCGCTATGGTGATTGCGCTCTTGCCCTTGATGTATCCGACCACGTTTGAGACTGCGTACTTCGGCGGTATGCTCAAACATATATGCACGTGATCCGGCATCAAATGTCCTTCCAATACTTCCGCCTCCTTGTGCTTTGCTAATTCTCGTAATATCTCGCCAAGGTGATTGCGCAATACCCCGAATATTTTCTTCTTCCGATTCTTCGGGATAAATACCACATGATATTTACAATCCCAGCTCGTATGCGTGAGGCTCTGGTACTCTTTCATTTGTGAATCTCCTTTGTCTTTTGGTCAAGACTCGGAGATTCACTCCTACCGCCGTAAAGGTCAAACCTTGGGGAGTCCCCCGGCAGAGCCGGGGGTTTACCTCATTAAATTAATACCGATAACTTCGCCGTTCAAATTGAAAAGCGGACCACCTGAGTTTCCTGGATTGATGGCCACATCGGTTTGCAGGAATGGAACGTAACCTTCATCGGGAAGAGATCGTGATTTAGCAGAAATAATGCCTGCTGTAACACTGTTTTCAAATCCGAAGGGTGAACCGATTGCAACAACCCATTCGCCGACCTTCGCCTTATCCGCATCCCCAATTTTAACTACCGGCAAGTTTTTGGCATCCACCTTCAATACTGCCACATCGCTAAGTTTATCTGCCCCCAAGACTTTCGCCTTTAACTCTCGCTTATCTGTCAGCTTTACAATCACTTCGTCTGCCTCAGCAACCACATGAGCATTGGTCAGAATGATGCCATCAGAGTCAATGATAAATCCTGAACCCAAGCCATGCGTCGGTTGCCCTCCTTGCGGCCCCGGAATCTGGAAACGACGGAAAAATTCGTAGAACGGATCGCTTGGATCTGTTCCGGGAAAGCCTGGAAAACCTTGTATCTTTGCTTTTGTTTTTCCAGAAACACTGATATTTACAACTGCTTTTCCTTGATTGGAGGCAATTTCAGAAAAGTCGGGTAAGGTGACAAATGTCTTTGACTGTGCCGGAGAAGAAGTTGAAATTGAGTTTTCACTAGATTTGCTATTTGAGTTTTCGGAAGATGTTTCATGAGATGCATAACCGCAACCTGCAGTAAGTGTACTTGCCAAAAACACAATCCCAAGTAATACACGAATATTAAATGATGGCTTATTTAATTTCATATCGTAACCTTTCAA
>CAIRAO010000002.1 GCA_903876625.1 uncultured Gallionellaceae bacterium
ACAATTTTTGTCCAGTCCCACGTTCCGGAACACACTGAATTGGCTTGGATTTTGAATACAATAACTAAAATATCGGAACTTGATCGGATGACTCAATTCAAAGATAAATCTTCAGAAAATAATCAGAATTTATGAACGCGTTAAACTGGGCATCACTAAGTTCTGCAGAAAAACACTCCTGGACTCAGAGTTTGAGAAAAACGTTGATAACACTCAGGAGGTGTTTAGGCGGATCCGATGAAGAAAAAGGATTGACCAAGCTGCTTGTCCAACTGGAGTATGCACGATTAAAAGAATCACAAGCTAAAACTCTTTCGGAAGATAGTTTACTGATGAAACGCGCGGAAGAGTTTGCTTTGGTCGCTGAAGCATAAATAACTGAAACTCCGTTAAATCTGGCAAGGGCTTATTGGACATAATTGTCCATTGCTGGTCCACCCCGAGTTACGCAGTCTATAAAATAGTTCAGAACTAGAAGATCATTCTGGCTGATATCAGTAAATTGGAGTCCGGTTGAGAAGCCTTCTCCATCATCATTGTGATGAATATTTCGGATAATTGCGGGTACGCTCACTTTCACCTTATTTCCGGGAAGGTCGACCATTAGTTCAGTTTTTACCTGATCTCCTATCGTTCCTAATTCCATAGGAGAATCAATCATGGCACCGGAAATACTCAAGTCGTGAAGCATGGTTGAAACGGAGCTGCTATCTGATCGTGAAATATTTACAGGTAGTGCGATTTCTACACGCAATGAATCACGAACTGTCAAACTCTCGATGCTTTTCGGCCAGGAGAAATATAAATATAAAAATGGAGAAGTGCATTCGCCTATCACTTGGGAAGTAAATGCGTAGGCAAACCGACCATTGAAACCACGCACTACAAAATCCTCCCCCTTTTGAATCCACATACCGTTGCCATACTTAAACGGCAATGAAGCAAGTATGCAATCATTTTTGATCGAACCGATGAACTTCACCCAATGGTGAGTATTAGAGTGGTCGGCAACAGCATGGATTTGCATCGTTGCGCCTGGATAAAGTCCGATGGCTTCGAAATCGGTTTCAGTTTTAAGGTTGTCTGTGTCTGCATTTGTCATGGTATGGGTTAAATTTGAAAGTTATTCGACACAAATTTTCACGGGTCATCATTTTGTGAATTAGTCACGGTCGAATATTTCAGATTGCACCATTGATATTGTTTACGGTCAGTGGTCTTACCCACATATGGGCCCTTCCTTGAAGGAAGAATCAACAGAACCCTCTCCCCTCGGAGGAGGACAGGGAGGGGGTGAGGCTGTCACCCAATATGGAATGATCAATGAGAATGTGCATAATGTAATCATCCATGACGTATCCGTTGCCTATGTCAAAAATCGCTTCTTCTCTTATTTGATATCCGGCTTTGCGGTAAATAGAAATCGAGTCTGCATTCTGTTTGTTGACTTGTAAAACGATTGATCGGATATGTTTCATCCGCGCTACTGTTTCAACATGCCTGAGCATTAATTTTCCCAAGCCTTTACGTCTGAAGGATTCAAGAAGATAAAGTTGTTCCAGTTTCATCTCTCCGGAATTGGTTGTGAGCGAATAACTGCAATATCCGGCAAGTATATTGTCAACCCTCAGCAGTTCAAACCATTTATCTGAAGAGGTTAAATATAAGCATAAGTTTTCATGTGTGTAGCGTGCCTTAAGCATGTATTCGATCTGATTCATGCTTATTATTTTTGAATAATGCGAGCGCCAGACCGTAGTGGCCAAATCAGTTACAACATCAAAATCAGCTTCGGTTAAAGGTTCGAGTTTTGCGTGGAGGCTTGATTGGTCAATCATTGGAATAGATTTACGAACCGACTAAACTTGCCGCGATATTGATCGTTAGTCCGAGAATGGCAGCGTTAAACAGAAAACTGAGTATTGATTGCGCGAGAACAGTCTTGCGCATCGATCGGTTCATCACAGAAATGTCTGATGTTTGAGCGGCGACTCCGATGGTAAATGAGAAATATAGAAAGTCCCAATAATTTGGATTCCCTTCGTTTTCCGGAAAACGAAGTGCTCTCTGTTCCAAAGAGGATCTGTAATATAAGCGCGCATAGTGAAAAGTAAATAATGTTCCAACAAGCAGCCAGGAACCAACCACTGTGGCACCGGTAAATAGGTAATGAGCCATGCGATTGCTGAAATCCAAATTTTTCACCGTTGAAAGTTCCAATACGATCGCCGCAAGACTAACTAACGCAGCAACAGACATCATCGCCAATATCACCACTGCGCTCTTATCTTCTTGCTCTGCGATCATCCGAACTTTGGTATGGTTTGCGCGCATCATCAGCCATCCCATTAAAACAAGGTAAGACCAAACAGTGATATTCCAGCCGACTAGTACCCTAGTGACAATATTCCACTGTAGAGGGAGTGCGAAGCCGATAACGATGCCGGCGACAATCGCAACTGTCAGTCTGGGTCGAGAGCGAATTATTTGATGAACGGTGAACATGCCTGTATTTTTTTTGGATGAATGAATTTCAATATCATTCAAGTCAGTTTTTCTTCAGACAGTTCCTGTTCGTAATGTGGACTGTATTGTTCCGGAGTCCAGTTTTTTAGCAATAAAGCATTGGTGATGACCGAGACAGAACTCATCGCCATTGCACCGCCCGCGATCACCGGATTAAGTAGCCCGATTGCCGCAAGCGGAATTCCCAAGACGTTGTAGGCGAAAGCAAAGAATAAATTCTGGCGGATTTTGCTCAGGGTGACGCGCGACAAATCGATGGCACTGACAACGGACATCAAATCATTATGCATTAAGGTGATGTCTGCCGCTTCAATGGCGATATCGCTACCACTTTTCATGGCAAAGCTCACATCGGCTGCAGCCAAAGCAGGTGCATCGTTGATGCCATCTCCCACCATGCCGACCAATGCTCCTTTGGTTTTATATGAGGCAATATGCTTTGCTTTGTCTTGCGGTAATACGCCAGCCAGATATTCTTCGATTCCCGCTTGCTGGGCAATGGCGAATGCCGTGGCTGCATTGTCGCCACTTAGCATGACGACACGAATACCCATATCACGCAGTTTCTCCACCGCAGCCTTACTGCTTGGACGCAGCGTGTCGCCAAAGCCGATTAACCCCAGCAGCGCATTGTTGCTGGATACAGCAATGACGCTTTTCCCTTGTCGCTGTAGCGCAAGCAAGGCGAGCTCATCCAAAGTGATCTTGCCGGTTATGGAAATGAAAGAAGGCGATCCGAGTAAATAGGTCTTGCCTGATATCACACCGCTTAATCCATTGCCTGCGGATTCGTTGAAATCATTTACCGCATTGAGCGTAATCGCTTCTTTGCGGGCATGTTCGGTGAGTGCTAAAGATAAAGGATGTGTCGAATGCTGAGCCAGACTGGCGGCGATAGTCAGCAGTTCCGTGGCATCGCAATTGGGCGCGGGTTGCAGATCGTTAAGTGTAGGAAACCCTGTAGTCAGCGTGCCTGTTTTATCCAACACGAGCACATTCAGTTTATGGGCTCGTTCAAGTGCTGCAGCATCTTTAACCAGAATTCCTTCCTGTGCGGCACGTCCGGTGGCAACCACAATCGCGGTTGGAGTCGCCAAACCCAATGCACAGGGACAAGCAATGACAAGTACCGACACCGCGTTGATCAAAGCCGTAGAGAAGTGGCCGCCTAAAATCCACCATGCAAAAAAAGTAATGATGGCCAGCACCAGGACAGTCGGTACGAAAATCGAGGATACACGATCTGCCAATCTTTGAATGGGTGCTTTAGATCCTTGCGCTTGCTCCACCATGCGGATAATTGCAGCGAGTTGAGTTTGGCTGCCCACAGCGGTTGCAAGGCACTTGAGCAGGCCTTGTTGATTCAGTGTGGCGGCGTAAACTTTATCCTCGACCTGTTTGGTTTGTGGCAGGCTTTCTCCGGTGAGCATGCTTTCGTTTGCGCTGGAGGTTCCCTCCAAGATGACTCCATCAACGGGAAAGCCCTCACCGGGGCGCACAAAGAAAATATCATTCGGGCGCAATTGTCCGGCTGACACATCCATTATTTCGCCATCGCGTTCAACGTGGGCAAGCTTGGGTTGCAATTTAAACAAGGCTTCGAGTGAAGCTGAAGCTTTACCTTTGGCACGTGCTTCCATTAATTTGCCAAGTAACACAAGCGTGATGAGTGTTGCACTGGCTTCGAAATACACGGGCTGATGCACGCCGAATAGCATAATAAAAAAACTCAGAAAATAAGCCGCGCTGGTGCCGAGGGCGACCAGGGTATCCATATTGCTGCTGCCATTCTTCAGGTTACTCCATGCGCCTTCATAAAAACGCTTGCCAGACCAGAATTGAATCGGGGTTGCCAGAAGCCATTGCGCCCATAGCGGCAATGCAAAATGCACCCCAAATAACATTGACACCATTTCAAAGATCAACGGTGAAAGAAGTAACACTGAAATTGCAAACTGTAATCGCTCCTTCTGATAGGCAGCATTTTTTTCTTTTTTCTCGGCTGCAAAGTCGCGTGCGACATGCGCATCAAACCCCGTGCTTTTTACGGCATCGATCAATGCTGCCACATCGGTATTGGATGGATTAAAAGTAATGCTGGCCTTTTCGGTCGCAATGTTTACGACTGCACTGACCTCGGGCAATTGGTTCAACGACTTTTCAAGTCTTGTAGAGCAGGAAGCACAGTGCATTCCCGTGATTTGCAGTTCGGCGTGTTGTTGATTTGTCATTCTTCAAGATTTAATGCATAAGTTAAGGATAGTATTATGCTCCAACTCAGGGTCGGTTTTGTATTACAAATTAAAATGTCGTGCCGTTTTTTTGCAAAGTATCTTGAGCAAAACAGATTTTCCTGTTTCAATCCGCATTCAATTCAAAGCAGGTGAAAAAATGAGTCAGGCAAGCATTGGCATTATTGGTGGCAGCGGAGTTTATGACATAGCAGAGCTGGAAAACAGGCGCTGGGAGAAGGTTGAATCGTCTTTTGGCGAGCCTTCGGATGAATTGCTGTTTGGTGAATTAAATGGCATAAAACTGGCTTTTTTACCGCGTCACGGGCGAGGTCACAAGATACCTCCTTCTGAAATAAACTTCCGTGCCAATATTGACGTACTTAAGCGGGTTGGGGTTAGCGATGTTATTTCAGTCAGCGCGGTAGGTTCCTTGCGCGAACACTTGTCACCAGGAACTTTCGTGATAGTTGATCAATTCATCGACCGCACTTTTGCCAGAAATAAATCTTTTTTCGGCAGCGGCCTGGTCGCTCATGTGTCGATGGCTCATCCGGTTTGCAAGCGTTTGGGTGATCATATCGAAAGCGCAGCCAAACAAACGGGAATCAATGCATTGCGCGGTGGCACTTATCTGGTGATGGAAGGGCCGCAATTCAGCAGTCTTGCCGAATCCGAACTGTACCGAAGCTGGGGCTGCGATGTGATCGGCATGACCAATATGCCTGAAGCAAAACTCGCCCGCGAAGCCGAGCTATGTTATGCCACCGTGGCGATGGTGACTGATTACGACTGCTGGCATCCAGATCACGATGATGTGACAGTCGAGCAAATCATAAAAGTTTTGCTGGCCAATGCCGACAAAGCCAAAACCTTGGTGAAACAGGTTGTGCCGGCTTTAAGTTCGGATTCGAAAGCATGCGAATGCGGGTGCCGCAGTTCACTGCAATATGCACTGATCACAGCCCCGGAAGCACGCGATGCAGCAATGAAAGCGAAGCTGCAAGCGGTCGCCGGACATATGCTGAAAGATTGATATGACCGAACAAGAATTGCGTCTAGCGTTATTTGATGCCTCACGCCGACTGGTTGAGCTTGGCCTCAATCGAGGAACCGCAGGCAATGCCTCAGTGCGCTGCGGTGAAAATATTCTTATCACTCCCTCCGCGCTGCCCGTTGCCGAAATGTCCGAACAGGATATGGTGTTGCTGGACGCCGATGGAAACGTGCTTAAAGGTGGCAAGCCTTCCAGCGAATGGCGCTTCCATCGCGACATTCTTCAGGTTCGCACGGAAGTAGGCGCGGTGCTGCATATGCATTCCACCTATGCGACTACCATCGCCTGTCTGCGTCGCAACGTGCCCGCTGTTCATTACCATATTGCCATCGCGGGCGGTGACACGATCCGTTGCACACCTTACAGCGTTTTTGGTGAACAGAATCTTTCTGATCTTGCGCTTGAAGCATTACGGGACCGCAAAGCTTGTCTGCTTGGCAACCACGGTATGATCGCGCTGGGTAAGGATTTATCTGAGGCACTTTCGGTCGCGCTTGAAGTTGAATTTCTCTGCGAAATCTATTGGCGCACTCTGCAGGCAGGCGGACCCCAGATACTCACTGAACAACAGATGTATGAAGTGAAACAGAAGTTTGTCGAATATAAAAAACGTAGTTAGGAATTGCCATGCCAATCAAATCAAAAATCCGTACCGTGCCTCATTATCCCAAACAGGGAATACAGTTTCGCGACATTACTACCTTGCTTAAAGATCCGGAAGGTTTCCGCCTCACCATAGATGAATTGGTTCGACGCTACAAGGATATTAAGATCGACAAGATCGCAGGTATAGAATCGCGCGGCTTTATTCTTGGAGCTCCGCTGGCTTACGCCCTCGGCAAAGGATTTGTGCCGATCCGCAAAAAAGGCAAATTGCCATCCGCAACTATCGGTCACGACTACGCACTTGAATACGGCACCGACCGTATAGAGATCCATACCGATGCCATCGAAAAGGGTGAAAAGGTATTGCTGGTGGATGATCTCATTGCCACCGGTGGTACGGCAGAAGCTGCCTGTATGCTGATTGAGAAAATGGGCGGCAACATAATTGCATGCTGCTTCATCATCGATCTGCCAGACATCGGTGGGCGTGCGCGTCTTGAGAAACTTGGCCAGAAAGTATTTGCTCTCTGCGAATTCGAAGGCGATTAAATCAATGAAAGTCGAAACCCTGCGCTGGTC
>CAIRAO010000003.1 GCA_903876625.1 uncultured Gallionellaceae bacterium
CTTGCTCAGCAATTCATACATGCTTTTATAACTTCCAAAATGAGCCTCTTTAAACTCGAGATATAGAAACAGAAGTTTTTCCAAATAAGCCCGATCAGCCATCTGTCCTGTTATATCGGCTGTTGCAACTATGCGAGCCAACATCCTTGAGCGGTCATCATGAAATTCTATTCTCGTGAATGGCTTGGTGTGCTCGGTTCCCAATATCATTCCTGTGATTGAATCGGCCAATTTTGTTGGAATGTTTCTCTTTATAAAATATTGCTGCATAAAATCGATGCCGCGATAAATATGTGTCTGTGTGTATTGAGCGCCGGTTCCGCTTTCTTCGCCTTCACGTTGGGCATAGCCGATATCATGCATTAGAATCGCTACCATCATTTGTGTAATTTCTTCATCAGTCAAATGTTGGCCAGACAGCTGCACGCCATGCATAAGTCTTACTCCACACATGAAGACTTCGAGTGTGTGTGACATATCGTGATATAGCGTTTTGATGGGACAAAAGCCCGGATATTCTCCTCGGAACACTCGCATCACATCGTCGTAGATAGACTTGATTAAGGTGGGATCGTAAGCGGGACTAATGCGTAATATGATGTCACGAACTTTTTCCCAAACAATAGCCGAGTCATTGTTGTTAAACAAATTAATGATTTCAGCTGTATTAGGAATATTTTTAATGGTCATATGAAATACCTTACCAATTTAAAAAATAACTTAATTCCGATCCGGACACAGTTTAACTCATGCTTTTGTCTAAATACAGTTTTCCTGATAAAAAACTAGCTAATATGATAGGTATAGCGCCAATCCATTCTCTCCATCCCATCTCTTCACCGGCCAGAAAGTATGAAGAAACGGCTGCAACCACCAGTTCAAACAGAAACAAAACCGCAGCCCGATTGGCAGCAAGGTGAGTTACACCATATTGCACTGCATAACTAGTTCCCCAGAGGGAAAGACCCATCAATCCCAAAATCACCCCTGACTGCTTATTGATTACAAATAACTGATCAATCACTCCGTCTTGCCAAAATATAAAAGGCATAGTCAATACCGCAGCGCCAACCCATACGCTGATTGATTTTGCTTCAACGGACAAAGTTACCGTGCGGCGTGAAATGACGTTGGCGACTGCGAAACTTATGCCGGCCGAAAGCCCCAACCACTCTGATAAATTTTGCGGCAACGGTAAACCAAAACCCGGTCTCCACAGCATAATAGCTGCGCCTGACAAAGACAATCCAACAACAAAGTAACCATTGCGGTTAAGACGCTCGCCCAGCAGCCAGAACGAAAAAAATATCGTCCATACGGGTGCCATATAGAACAACAAGAGCACGCGCATAACTTCACCGTGCAGCATTGCAATCACATACCCTAAATTTGACCAGCCAGAACTCAATATCAGTACTAATATCCAGCCGCTTAATGCAGATCGTTCAGACCAAACTTTCCGAAACCAAATACCGCCTACCAGCATCGCCAGCAAATAGGTGATCATGGTAGACATCGCGCCCGATATTCCACTGGCCTGCAATACGCGATAGGGATACCATACCAACCCCCACACCAAAGCACCGCTCAGCACGCCGGCAACCGGTAACATATTTTGTTTGGATGACACTCGACCGACCTTTATAATAGGTAGCAATTTACAGCAAGTTGTTAAACTGAAATGAATCTTGATCTAAACAAGCTTCAACCCTATCCGTTCCAAAAACTCGCCAAATTATTTGGCGAAGTAACACCCTACGCCGAACTTAAACCGATCAGCTTGCATATTGGCGAGCCTAAGCATGCCACTCCTTCTTTTATTAAAGACGCGCTGATCGCAGGCTTGGATGGATTGTCGAATTATCCCACAACCCTCGGAAGCGAAGAATTACGCATTACCATAGCCACTTGGTTGGCAAACCGATTTAGCATTCCATTACCTGATTCAAAAAAGCAGATTTTGCCTGTAAACGGCAGCCGTGAGGCACTCTTCTCTTTCGCACAATCTGTGATCGATCGCAGTAAGAGCAACCCGGTAGTAGTCTGTCCTAACCCGTTTTATCAGATTTACGAAGGTGCAGCGTTCCTTGCTGGAGCAACACCCTACTTTCTCAATACCCTGCCGGAAGAAAATTACACACTCAACTTTTCCCAGCTTCCAGAATCTGTCTGGCTTCGTACACAACTCATTTACGTTTGTTCACCCGGTAATCCAAATGGGCATGTAATGCCGATCTCGGAATGGAAAGTATTATTTGAAATGAGCGATCATTACGGATTCGTCATCGCTTCGGATGAATGTTATTCTGAAATATATTTTGATGAAGACAAACCGCTTGGGGCTTTGCAGGCTGCCCAACAACTTGGACGCGGCACTTATAAAAACCTTGTGGTTTTCTCCAGTCTATCCAAACGCTCAAATGTGCCGGGAATGCGCTCGGGTTTTGTCGCCGGAGACTCGGAAATATTGGAAAAATTCACTTTATATCGTACCTACCATGGTTGCGCGATGAATCCGGCAACCCAAACCGCGTCGATTGCGGCTTGGAATGATGAGGCTCATGTTGAAGAAAATCGCCGCCAATATACTGAAAAATTTACCAAAGTTATCGCTATTCTCGATTCAGCATTGCCTGTCTCCAAGCCGGATGCCAGTTTTTATCTCTGGGTCAGAACGCCAATCCCCGATACCATCTTCGCGCAACAGCTCTACCGCGATTATAATGTATCTGTTTTGCCAGGTAGCTTCCTTGCACGAGAAGCAAACGGGATCAATCCCGGAGCAAATTTTATCCGTATAGCGCTTGTCGCAAATTTAGAAGAGACAATGGATGCAGCAGAAAGAATAGTTAAATTCTGTCGTCAGACGTTAGTCGTTAGTTAGTTAAAGCAAACCCCGCGCAGCGGACACCCTCAACTAACGACTACCTACTACTAACGACTACCTACTTAATTTTAAAATAGGAAAAACCATGCCCCAATTGCAATCAATCATCGAAGAAGCTTTTGAACGCCGTGCCGACATTACTCCGCGTAACGTGGATGCTCAGCTAAAAGAAACAATCAATACTGTCATTGAGTACCTGGATCAAGGCAAGCTACGCGTTGCTGAAAAAATTGACGGTACTTGGGTCACACATCAATGGATCAAAAAAGCTGTGCTTCTTTCATTTCGCATAGAAGATAATGCTTTCATCAAAGGCGGATTCACTAATTATTTTGATAAAGTTCCTTCCAAATTTGCCGACTACAATTCCAAGGAATTCCGAGAAGGAGGATTTCGCATTGTTCCTCCGGCTGCAGCACGTCGCGGTGCGTTCATAGCCAAGAATGTAGTGTTGATGCCCTCGTATGTGAATATCGGTGCCTATGTGGACGAAAGCACAATGGTTGACACATGGGCTACCGTTGGCTCCTGCGCGCAGATCGGAAAAAATGTTCACTTAAGCGGTGGCGTAGGTATCGGCGGCGTATTGGAACCGGTGCAAGCCAATCCTACCATCATTGAAGATAACTGTTTCATAGGCGCACGTTCGGAAATCGTAGAAGGTGTGATTGTTGAAGAAGGCGCAGTCATATCAATGGGTGTGTTTATTGGTCAGAGCACGAAGATATATGATCGCGAAAGCGGTGAAATCATTTATGGTCGTGTTCCTGCCGGTTCAGTCGTTGTTAGCGGTAGCCTGCCATCTAAAGATGGAAAATACGGCCTTAATTGTGCTGTGATAGTAAAGAAGGTTGATGCAAAGACTTTAGGCAAAACCGGTATCAATGAGTTGTTGAGAGGTATCTGAGTCGAAGGGGCGTATGGCGATACGCCCTTGATGGCGTGCTGAAGAAAGTTGTATTGCCATACGCCCCTACGCCGTTTTAAAAAGGGAAAACTATGATCATCTCTCAATTGTTGCAACTTGCTGCAGAAAAACGTGCCTCCGATCTTTTTTTCTCTGCTGACGCGCCCATCAATATCAAAATTGACGGCATTGCAATGCCCATCAATGAGCAAATTCTTGATGCGGCCACGATCAAGCGCATTGCTTACGAAATGATGACGGAACATCAAATTACGACATTCGAGTTACATATGGAAATGAATTTCTCTTTCCGTATACCCGGAATTGGAAATTTTCGTATCAACGTATTTCGCCAGCGCGGCGATGTGGCAATTGTGATTCGTCACGTGCGCGGTGACATTCTCAATATTGAAGAGCTCAATCTGCCGATTGTTCTTAAAGAACTCATCATGGAAAAACGCGGACTGGTGCTGGTTGTGGGAGCGACTAGTTCAGGAAAGTCATCTACGCTTGCTTCGATGATCGAACATCGCAACTTGACCAGAAGCGGACATATTCTAACCATTGAAGATCCAATCGAATACATTTTCAAACATAAAAAATCCATTATCAATCAGCGCGAAATCGGTACCGATACAGAGAGTTACACTAATGCCTTGGTTAGCGCAATGAGAGAAGCGCCGGATGTACTGATGATTGGCGAAATACGAGAACGAGATACACTGAAACACGCGCTAATTTTTGCTCAAACCGGCCACCTGTGTCTTTCAACATTGCACGCCAATAATAGTTATCACGCTTTAAATCGCATCGTGAATTTTTTCCCCTACGATGCCCGTCAAAGTATATTGTCAGATTTGTCGATGTGCTTGCGAGCTGTTGTATCACAAAGACTAATTCGAAATGTAGACGGGAAACTGGTTCCGGCTGTCGAAATTTTATTGAATTCCTCACTCGTCGCCGAACTCATCAAAAAAGATGAAATTGACAAAATACGCGAAGCTATGGAGCAAAGCGTCACACCTGGAACACAAACTTTTGAACAAGCACTTTACAAATTATTCAAATCGGGCAAGATCACTAAAGAAGAGGCATTGCGCAACGCTGACTCAGCCAGTAACCTGTCATCTCTGATCGACTATTCACATACTTCCAAAATGAAAGCTTTCGATCCTAACTTTGTTCCATCACCCTCCAAAGAAGTTATGCCAGCCACACCAGCGATCCAATTCGACGCCATAAAATTAAATCTCGAGTAAAAGAAATAGTATGAAGCTATATGGAATTCCCAATTGTGGCACCGTAAAAAAAGCGCGCACATGGCTAGATGAGCACGATATAAATTATGAATTTTATGATTTTAAAAAGCATGGTGTCACTGAGGATCTACTCTCAGGTTGGCTCAAACAGATTGGTTGGCAGCAATTATTGAAAAAGACAGGGCCGACCTGGGGTCAATTATCCGATAAAGTGAAAGCCACAATCAAAGATAATGAAACAGCTTTGACGCTTATGCTGGAAAAACCCAACGTCATCAAACGCCCTGTTTTAGAAAACAATGGAAAAGTTATCGCAACCGGTTTCAACATCATTGACTACGATAATTTGAAATTATGAGTTATACCATCGAACTTGCTAAACAACTGATATCTCGAAAATCCCTCACGCCTGCAGATGATGGCTGCCTGGATATTATCAACTTGCATCTTGCTTCACTAGCTTTCAATCTCGAAAAATTTCATTGTAATGACGTTGATAATCTGTGGGCACGGCGCGGTGACAAGTCGCCAGTGATCTGTTTTGCAGGACACACCGATGTCGTACCAACCGGCCCCGTAGACAAATGGATTAGTGAGCCGTTCACTCCAACAATACGCGATGGCATGTTATATGGCCGCGGTGCTGCGGACATGAAAGGCTCGATTGCCGCTTTCGTGAGCGCAGTTGAAAAGTTCGTAGCTGAATATCCTCAGCATCAAGGCTCTATCGCGTTGCTGCTGACGTCGGATGAAGAAGGAGTAGCTGTCGATGGCACAGTGCGCGTCGTTGAAGCGTTACAAGCGCGTGGCGAAATTATTGATTATTGTATCGTTGGTGAACCAACCTCGGTGAACACGACCGGCGACACCATCAAAAATGGTAGACGCGGTTCACTCTCTGGCACACTGACCGTCAAAGGTGTGCAAGGTCATATAGCCTACCCGCATCTGGTAAAAAACCCCATACACCTTGCCGCACCCGCCATTGCCGAACTGGCTGCTACTACATGGGATAATGGCAATGAATATTTCCCTCCCACTTCCTGGCAAATCTCCAACATTTATGGCGGCACAGGTGCGACTAACGTGGTGCCGGGTACAGTAGAAATTTTATTTAATTTCCGTTTTTCCACCGCCAGCACCGTTGTTGAACTTAAATCTAAAGTTCACGCAATTCTGAACAAGCATAAGCTTGAATACGAATTAGTGTGGGAATTATCCGGCAAACCCTATCTCACACCGCGCGGCAATCTGGTGGATGCAGTAAGTGCCTCAATCAAACAAGTTCAAGGTATCGAAGCAGAACTATCTACGAGCGGAGGAACTTCAGACGGCCGTTTTATTGCTGATATTTGCCCTCAAGTGCTGGAAGTTGGCCCCATCAACGCTACTATACATAAACTCAATGAATGCATTGCTGTAGCCGATCTGGACGCTCTTTCCGAAATTTATCGTCTAACACTCATTAATCTGCTGGTAATAAATAAATGAGTATGCTCCATCAATTTTCAGACACCTCGGACCTGCATACCTTGCGTGACTGGGTGCGTTTTTGCGTCAGCGCATTTAACGAAAACAAACTCAGCTTCGGACACGGCTCAGCCAGTGCGTACGACGAAGCTGCCTATCTCATTTTGCACACGCTACATTTGCCGTTAGATACACTTGAGCCGTTTTTGGATGCACGTCTTACGAACAATGAAAAGAATACTCTGAATGAATTATTAAAGCGACGCGTCGAGCAAAAAATTCCTGCCGCCTATCTAACACATGAAGCGTGGCTTGGATCACTGCGTTTTTATGTCGACGAACGTGTCATTGTGCCGCGTTCATTCATTGCAGAGTTACTTCATGAAAGTCTGTATCCTTGGGTCGACAGCACGGAGCGAGTTCATAGCGTATTGGATATGTGCACTGGAAGCGGGTGCCTTGCAATTCTTGCAGCGCACATATTCCCCCTGGCAAATGTTGATGGCGTCGATCTCTCAAAAGATGCACTTGCCGTGGCAGTACAAAATGTCAATGATTACAAGTTGAATGACCGAGTTCACCTGATCGAATCCAATTTATTTGCCAAACTCGGCAAAAACAAATACGACGTTATTATCTGTAATCCACCGTATGTTGATGCCGAGTCTGTTGCCGCACTTCCTGCAGAATATCTACACGAGCCCAAACTGGCACTCGGTAGCGGTAAAGACGGCCTAGATGCCACGAGAGAAATACTCAAACAAGCTTCTTTTCATCTTAACCCTGGCGGTATACTGGTTGTCGAAATCGGTCATAATCGTGACGTGCTTGAAGCAGCTTATCCGAAGCTACCGTTCAACTGGCTCAACGTTTCTGCCGGTGATGAATTCGTATTTTTGCTGCACCGCGAAGATTTGATCTGATCAATGGCCGTAGATCATTACGAGAATTTTCCCGTTGCCTCTATATTGTTGCCCAAGCGTTTACGTCGGGCGGTTGAAATAATTTATCACTTTGCCAGGCAAGCCGACGACTTCGCAGATGAAGGCGATATCGCTGATGTTGTGAGACTATCCAAACTGGATGCGTTTCGCGCTGAGCTGAAACGCATTGAGCTGCATGAAAGACCCCTGACTCCCTTGTTTGCCGATGTGGCGGAGATTGTCGAACTGCATAAACTACCTTTGCAATTATTCCATGAATTGCTTGATGCTTTTTCGCAAGATGTTTTTAAAAAACGTTATGCGAATTTCGATGAAGTGCTGGACTATTGCCGTCGCTCAGCCAATCCCGTAGGACGCTTGCTTTTGCACCTTTATGACAAAGCCACACCGATGAATATTTCCTATTCCGATGCAATTTGTACCAGCCTGCAACTCATTAATTTCTGGCAAGATGTTAAAAAGGATTACGCCATCAACCGTATTTATCTTCCATTGGATGATATAGCGCGCTTCGGTGTCACTGAAGCACAAATCGCCGAAGGCAAGGTGAACGAAGCTTGGCGAGCATTGATGCATTTTCAAGTCCAGCGTGCCCGAGATATGGTGAACTATGGCAAACCGCTGGGCACGATATTGACTGGACGCATCGGGCTGGAAATGCGACTCATCATTGCGGGCGGTCTGCGAATACTTGGCAAGATAGAAAACGTCCGTTACGATGTATTCGAAAAACGACCTGTATTGGGCCCGTTCGACTGGGTTATCATGCTGTTTCGCAGTGCACCATTCAATTTCTGATATGACTCCTGATCAATATTGCCAAGACAAAGCTGCAAAAAGTGGTTCCAGCTTTTACTACAGCTTTATGTTCTTGCCTTCGGACAAACGTCTTGCTATTACTGCACTGTATGCTTTTTGTCGTGAGGTAGATGATGTAGTTGACGAATGTTCCGATGTCAATGTGGCACGTACGACCCTCGCTTGGTGGCGCGGACAAGTCGCTGAGGTATATGGCGGTAAACCGCAGCATCCTGTTGCGACTGCACTGGTTCCGGTAGTTAAACAATTCAACATGGCACAAGAGCACCTGTTGGAAATCATTGACGGCATGGAAATGGATCTGGACCAGAATCAATATGCCGATTTCAAAGCGCTTCAACTTTATTGCTACCGTGTTGCTTCTGTAGTGGGATTGTTGGCCGCAGGAATTTTCGGATATACTGACCGTAAGACATTGAAATACGCACACGACCTAGGGATCGCGTTCCAACTCACCAACATCATCCGTGACGTGGGGGAGGATGCGCGGCTTGGTCGCATCTATTTGCCTCAAGATGAACTGGCTCAATTTGGTGTACATACTCGCGACATACTCAATGCTAAAGAGTCTCCCGAATTTCAAAATCTGATGAAATTTCAAATCGAGCGCGCACAACAATTTTACTTTCAGGCATTTGAACAACTCCCTACTGTAGATCGTAAAAGCCAACGCACCGGCATCATTATGGCTGCGATCTATCGTGCTACGTTGGATGAAGTCGTTGCAAGTGGTTGTCATGTGCTGAAAGAGCGTGTTTCTCTTACTCCTTTAAGAAAACTTTGGCTGGCTTATAAAACGTGGTGGCAGAACTAGGCACTACACCCCCTCCCCAACCCTCCCACGAAGGGAGACGGAGCAATTGCGAAAGTCAATTTCTAAATCCTGCCATCATCGGCGGGGGCTACGCTGGAATGTCCGCGGCAGTAACGCTCGCAGCGCAAGGAATACCTGTCACTGTCTTCGAAAGTGCAAAACAACTTGGCGGGCGCGCTCGCGGCGTGCTGCAAAATAATACACAACTGGATAATGGTCAGCATATTTTGCTCGGTTGCTATCGCCAAACGCTCAAACTAATCGAGCATGTCGGTGGAAATATCGAGCAGGATTTTCTTCGTTTGCCACTGCAATTGACACTGCATCATTGTTTCGAACTCAAAGCTCCAAACCTGCCGGCTCCACTGCACCTGTTGTTTGCCCTACTTTCCGCCAAAGGTTTGTCGTTAGCCGAACGAATAAAAGCTGCCCGCTTCATGCTGACGATGCGAAGAATTAAATTCAAATTACCTTACGACCTTAGCGCGTTAGAACTATTACAGGCTCATCATCAAAGCGAAGACTTGATCCGACTAATGTGGGAACCGATTTGTATTTCCGCGCTGAACACACCTATCAATAAAGCTTCCGCGCAAATTCTCTTAAATGTGCTGCGCGACAGCTTAAATGGAAGCTTTGCCGATAGTGAAATGTTACTACCGCGCATCGATTTTTCCGCATTGTTTCCCGATCGCGCAGCTGAATACTTAGCAAAACATAACGGCAAAGTTCTTACATCCTCGGGTGTTGAAGCAATCATTCCGCGAGAGAATAGTGTTGAATTAGTCACCACTCAGGGAGCATATCAGTTTAGCCATGTGATCTGCGCGGCCTCACCTGCCATTAGTGCACGTTTAATCAGCACCATTCCAGCACTTGTAACGATCTCTAATCAAATTGACGCTATAACTTATCAACCGATCTATACCGTGTATCTGCAATATCCGGCACATATCGCGTTGCCTCAAGCCATGTTGGGTTTTGATCGATGCTTTACGCAATGGATCTTCGACAAGGGGCAGATCGCAGACCAACCCGGGCTTATCGCAGCTGTTATCAGTGCAGAAGGAAGGCATCAGGAACTGGATCATGATCAGTTAGTGAAGAAAGTCATTCAGGAATTGCGCGAGCAACTTGGCATCGTTGAAGAACCACTGTGGCATCAAGTCATTGCAGAAAAGCGTGCTACTTTTTCCTGTGAAGTAAATTTGTCCCGCCCCGCCAATACAACGCCGATTGGCAACATAGTGCTTGCCGGAGACTTTACTGCTGGCGATTACCCTGCAACTCTGGAAGGAGCCGTAATGAGCGGGATCAAGGCAGCAAAAGAAATCATCTCAACCATATAACCGCTCATTACATTCTTGTGGCAAACTAGCACCAGTTAATTTTTATCATCTTTACCTTGCGCCCTTACGAACTTCTCATCGGTCTGCGTTACACTCGCGCCCAGCGTCGCAACCACTTCATTTCTTTCATCTCGATGATCTCCATGTTGGGTATCGCGTTAGGAGTTGCCGCACTCATCATCGTTCTATCGGTAATGAATGGCTTCCAGAAAGAAATCCGTGCACGGATTTTGGGCATCACACCGCACTTGCAAGTCACCAGTGAAAGCGGCAAGGTGAATTCCTGGCAACCCATATTGAACATCGTCAGCGCACACCATGATGTTGAAAGCGCATCACCCTATATCAATGGCCAAGGCATGTTGGCACAAGATGAAAATGTCCAGGGGGTAATGGTGCGCGGAATCCTTCCCGAAGGAGAAGATAAACTCACGGGACTCGGCAAAAAAATGAAATCCGGCCAGCTTTCTGATCTTCGCGCCGGAGAGTTTGGCATCGTTCTTGGTAGCGATTTGGCAAACTCACTCGGAGTTCGAGTCGGTGGCACTATCTTACTGATCACTCCACAAGGTCAAATCACTCCAGCAGGAATGATTCCCCGATTAAAACAATTCCATCTCGTGGGAATATTCGAGATCGGTATGTCACCATATGACAATGCATTGGCTTTGATCCACTTGAATGATGCGCAAAAACTGTATCGTTTTGGCGATGCTGTCAGCGGCATCAGTGCTCGTTTAAAAGATCTTGATCGCGCGCAGCGTGTCTCAATGGAATTGGAAGGACAATTGCCCAGCAATCTCTATGCAACTGACTGGACGCGACAGAATGCAAATTATTTCCGCGCTGTACAAATGGAAAAGAAGATGATGTTCATCATTCTCTCGCTCATCGTCGCCGTCGCCGCATTTAATATCGTTTCCACGCTTGTCATGGCGGTAACGGATAAACAAGCAGACATCGCGATCTTGCGCACTTTGGGTGCTTCGCCTGCCAGCATCATGAAAATATTCATGGTGCAAGGTGTGCTCATCGGTTTGATTGGTGCAGTTATAGGTGTGTTGAGTGGCGTAGTAATCGCGCTGAATATTGGCAGTATCGTTCCTTTTATCGAGCATATTTTTGGTGTGCAGTTCCTGGCAAAAGATGTTTATTTCATTACTGATCTGCCTTCGGACTTGCAAAAAAGCGACGTGGTGGGTGTTGCAACTTTCTCATTTGTGATCAGCCTTGTCGCCACGTTATATCCAAGTTGGCGCGCATCCAAAGTACAACCTGCGGAGGCTTTGCGCTATGAGTGAACACGCTGTCAAAACTGATGATCCCCAAACAGAAATAATCATCTCCTGTCGCGATTTGTACAAGACCTTTTCACAAGGCTCACTTAACGTGCCCGTGTTGAAGGGAGTAGAGCTTGAAGTTGAGCGCGGAGAAAGAATAGCAATTATCGGAAGCTCCGGTTCCGGCAAGAGTACACTGCTTCACCTTCTGGGTGGACTCGACAAAGCGACCAGCGGAAGCGTGCAAATTCTAGGACAGGATGTATTCGCTTTGAACGAAACGCAGAGAGGAGATTTACGCAACCGCTCGCTCGGTTTTGTGTACCAATTCCACCATTTATTGATGGAGTTCACCGCGCTGGAAAACGTTGCCATGCCACTTTTTATAAGAGGTATGAGCCGCAAGGAAGCAGAACCCATCGCGGCACAGATGCTGGACTGGGTGGGTTTGACGCAGCGCATCCAGCATTTACCCGCGGAACTCTCGGGCGGAGAGCGCCAGCGTGTCGCAGTTGCCCGCGCACTGGTCACTGAGCCAGCGTGCGTTCTGGCAGATGAGCCTACCGGTAATCTTGATCGTTCCAGTGCTTCAGCACTCTTTGAATTAATTCAATCTCTCAACGAACGTTTGCAGACAAGCTTTATTGTTGTCACGCACGATCTCGAGCTTGCCGGAAAGATGCAACGCCAATTGAAACTGGTCGATGGAACATTGCATCCAGTTTAATTCTTAACACTGACGCATTCATTATTACCATTGTTGCATTATTCACATTGCCATTATATTCCTATTCATTATAATTCCAGCAACACTGGTCCGATACTGGAAGATGCATGAAACTCAATCTACAATCTATATTTGCCGCATTTTTAGTTGTGCAGTTATCTGCTTGTGCTTCCGCACCTGTCGCCGATAACACCCGACCTGCATGGATCAACAATCCTGGTAATGGAGTATCTGCTGCAGCAGGAATGAATGTGCGTGGTAGAGCGGCCCAGGAAGAATTAGCCACCTTACGAGCTCGCGAAGAATTTGCAAAACGTTTCGGCGTTTCTATCAATTCGATGCAGTCAATGAATACCTCAGTAACCAATGGCCGTACCTACACCGTTGGCTCAGATTCCGCGAATGAGAATTCGCATCAAACTGATATCAAAGCGGTCATCAAAGCTAAGTGGCTTGATCAGGAAAGAGATGAGTTGTGGGTATGGCTTGTTCCCGCAAATTAAGAAGTAGAAAAGTCAGAATTATCCAACAAAACAATAAGATAATATTTTTTAAAATATTTTTTACCCTTATCAATGTAACAACATACAAACCGTCATAAAAATCTGCGACAATGATCGCTTACCAAAGAGAAGCAATCTTAGGGGAAGTGATGGATAGCGTTGATCTTTCAGTACTCAAAACACTCCGAGAGTGGCAGGCAAGCAAATTACAATTGTGGTTAGTGACTGTCATAGAGACCTTTGGTTCCAGCCCTCGACCAAAAGGCGCCATGTTGGCATTACGCAGTGATGGTTTGTCTGTCGGATCTGTTTCGGGCGGTTGCGTTGAAGACGATCTTGTATTGCGAGCCAAACTTGGTCAGTTGCCAATCGACCGATGTGATTTTATTTCCTATGGCGTCACTCGTGATGAAGCTCAACGTTTCCGGTTACCCTGCGGCGGTACGATGAGTTTGATCATTGAGCCTGTTCAAAGCGCAACATGGATTGAAAATGTATTACTGCAGATTCAGTCACATCAATTAGTGAAACGCACCCTGCATTTAAACTCATTGAAGATTGAACTTGGCGACGCTACCAGTACTGATAACGTTTCATTCGACGGCAACACATTAACGACTGTTTACGGCCCGCGCTGGCGTTTGCTGATTATCGGTGCCGGGCAAACATCTGCTTATCTTGCGCGCATGTCTCAGGCACTCGATTATCAAGTCATAATCTGCGACCCGCGCGAGGATATGCGTCAGACTTGGGATGTGCAGGATACTGTTATGATGACTGAAATGCCGGATGACGCGGTTCTTGCTCTGCAAATTGATGCCTGTTCCGCCGTCATCGCGCTCACCCATGATCCTAAACTGGATGATATGGCACTGCTTGAAGCACTGAAATCACCGGCTTTTTATATTGGAGCACTCGGGTCCAAAGTCAACAATGCAAAGCGTCGAGAGCGGCTTGCATTGTTTGATCTATCACCCGAAGAAATCGCCCGATTACATGGTCCGGTAGGGTTGAGTATTGGCAGCCGTACTCCGCCAGAAATTGCAGTTTCTATCCTTGCCGATTTGATTGCTGTTCGAAATAAGCAGTTATCACCTCAGACATCTCAACTCACCAACCAGGAGATTTGTTCATGATTTCATTAAACATCAACGGAAAATTGGCAACTGTCGATGTCGATCCGGGTACTCCCTTATTATGGGTTATTCGGGATCACCTGCAATTGACGGGAACAAAATATGGCTGCGGTATAGCGCAGTGCGGAGCCTGCACTGTGCATCTGGATGGCAGGGCGATACGTTCATGTGTTACACCTGTTTCCTCAGCGATTGGAAAGCAAATCACGACCATTGAAGGTCTTGCTGAAACAACGCTAGGGAAAACCGTTCAGACAGCCTGGCAAGATGTGGATGTACCCCAGTGCGGATATTGCCAGTCCGGTCAAATCATGTCAGCCACCGCACTGCTCAAAGAAAACCCCCATCCTAATGAAGCTCAAATAACGGCGGCCATGGATGGAAATCTCTGCCGATGCGGAACCTACAACCGAATTCGCTCAGCCATTGAAAAAGCTTCGGCACAATTGGGAGGTGCAAAATGACAATCATGACCGAACAAAATTTTTCCCGTCGCAAATTTCTAACGGATTCTGCCGCACTCATGGGCGGACTGGTTATTGGATTTTATCTGCCAATGAAAAGCGGACGTGCCTACGCTGCTGAAGAAGCTCACCCTAAACCCGTATTCCCGCCAAATGCATTTATTCGTATCGCGGCAGATGACAGCATTACGATCATCGTCAATAAATCTGAAATGGGACAAGGAGTTTACACCTCCTTGCCAATGCTGATCGCAGAAGAATTGGAAGCTGATTGGAAGCATATTAAGGTCGAATCTGCACCCGTCGCAGCCGTGTATAACCATACTGGTTTTGGCATGCAGATGACGGGCGGCAGCTCAAGTATTCCATCTTCCTGGGAACAGTTGAGGCGGGTTGGCTCCACTGCAAGAGTTTTATTGATTCGGGCAGCAGCAAAGCAATGGAACGTACCAGAAAGTGAATGCCATGCGTACAGTAGCCAGGTCATTCATGCAGCGAGCGGCAGGGCATTGAATTACGGTTCGCTTACCGAAGCTGCCTCAAAATTAACTTTGCCGGAAAACGTCGAACTCAAATCTCCCATTGATTTCACCATTATCGGAAAGCCGATGAAACGGCTCGATACACCAGCAAAAATCAACGGCAGCGCCCAATTTGGTCTGGATGTTTACATTCCCGATATGTTGACTGTATTGATAGCACGCAGCCCTGTTTTCGGAGGCAATGTAAAACACTTCGATGATACCGAAGCACTCAAGATCCTCGGTGTCCAGGGAATCTATCAGGTACCTACAGGTTTGGCCGTGGCAGCAAACGATCTGTGGCAAGCCAAGACAGCACGTGACCTGCTAAAGATCGAATGGCATGAAGGCAAGGGTGCGGCGATTTCCACCCATAAAATGCGTTCAGAATATTTAAAGTTGGCAAAAAAACCGGGCGCTGTCGCTCGCAAGGATGGAGATGCCGCGCAAGCTTTCAAGAAGGCGCACAAATCTATTACAGCCGAATATGAAGTACCCTATTTGGCGCATGCTGCAATGGAGCCTCTCAATGTGGTGGTAGATTTGAAACCAGACCATTGCACTATCTGGACCGGCACACAGATGCAAA
>CAIRAO010000004.1 GCA_903876625.1 uncultured Gallionellaceae bacterium
GCATCCAATCCGGTCTCTTCAAACAATTCCCGAATAGCGGTTTCGCTTAAAGTTTCTTTGCCATCTCGACTACCTGTCACTGACTGCCAATAATCGGGAAAATCAGCACGCTCCAGAAGCAGAACATCAAGTGCAGAAGTATAGATCACGACCAAGACTGAAACAGGTTGTTTATACACTTTGGGTTGTTGCAGGCTCACTATCGGCAAAAAACACCCAGAACGGTTTACCTTGTGATTTCCAATAGCCAACAGTGTCATAGAATATTTCAGACACGATTTCATGGTCGGCTTCGCTTAATCCCAACGTTGCATCACCACCGCAAAGTAGCAACGCATATCCCGCAGCCGGCTGCCAGGAAAGATCACCTAGCACGTCAGCTAACGCGTCCCAGTTGTGGCCAAACCAATCCGGTGCATTAATCACTTGAGCCAAGGCCGCAAGAAATTCTCCCTTGCCATGTACTGCAGATAAATCCGCCTCGAACAATGTCAAACCCGACAACATTATATTCGCTTCCAGCACTGTCAACGGACAACTCAAGCGATACACGCCTGTTTCATTGATATCCTGCAGGCGTTCACACAAATCTTCACTCATGGATCACTCCTTGATGCGTTTGAACGTTCGGTAATGGTCGTCAGTGTAAAAGCACTCAGGTACGGCACCGCATACGATACGCCGCGCCCCTCGATTGTGTGCACCCGGAGTTTTAACAGTATATTCATGATAGAAACCACGCGGCCTTTTCGGTAACTGGCGTTCATGATTACTGAATACGATACCATCTCGCGGATATGGAAATGGGCCGCCTTGCTTGATTAGACGGTACGTATCACGAGCTTCTAAAGGAAGTTTTGAAATACTGATTTCACTTGAGCTCGCCTCACTATTAAAATAGCCCGCTTGCACCAAGGGTTGCCAGAGAAGCAACCCCAGAATAAGCAATCCCAGCGTTTTCACGCCGCGCTTCATCATCAGCCTTTAACCACTTCTGCCGTAGCCGGTTGACGCAATCGTATATGCAATTCGCGCAACTGTTTCTCATCCACTGGAGAGGGCGCTTGAGTCAACAAACATTGCGCACGCTGTGTCTTGGGGAAAGCGATTACATCGCGGATAGATTCTGCGCCGGTCATCATGGCGACGATGCGATCCAGACCGAAAGCCAAACCACCATGCGGCGGAGCGCCATATTGCAACGCATCAAGCAAGAAGCCGAATTTTTGTTGCGCTTCTTCCGCTCCGATATTTAGCGCGCGGAATACTTGTGACTGCACGGTCTCTTTATGGATACGCACTGAGCCACCACCGATTTCAGAACCATTCAGTGCCAGATCATAGGCCTTGGCCAGACACTTCCCGGGATCAGTTTCCAACAGAGCTAAATGTTCGTCTTTAGGGGCTGTGAAGGGGTGATGGCAAGCATTCCAGCGTTTAGCTTCTTCGTCGTATTCGAACATCGGAAAATCAACCACCCAAAGTGGTTCCCACGCCTTGCCATTGGTATAACCTTTTTCGTGACCGATCTTGGAGCGCAGCGCACCGAGTGCATCATTGACAATCTTGGCCTTGTCCGCACCAAAGAAAATGATGTCGCCGTTTTGTGCGCCGGTGCGTTGGATGATTGTCTTCAATGCAGCTTCGTTAAGGTTTTTCACGATAGGCGATTGCAAGCCCGCCTCATTCAATTGGGTTATGTCATTTACCTTGATGTAGGCTAGTCCCTTCGCGCCATAGATAGTGACAAACTTGGTGTACTCATCGATTTCACCGCGCGTAAAAACGCCGCCATTTGGCACACGCAACGCAGCAACGCGACCATTTTCTGAATTAGCCACACCGGCAAACACCTTGAATGCCACCTCTTTAACTGCGTCGGTAACATCCGTTATTTCAAGCGTCACACGCAAATCCGGTTTATCAGAACCGAATCGGTTCATCGCCTCTGCATAAGAAATACGCGGAAACGGATTGGGCAGCGCAACCTCCAGCACTTCCTTGAACACGGCACGAATCATTTCTTCCATCAGCGTCATGATCTGCTCTTCCGTCAGGAATGAAGTCTCAATATCCACCTGAGTGAATTCGGGTTGACGGTCGGCACGCAAATCTTCGTCGCGGAAGCATTTGGTGATTTGGTAGTAACGATCATAGCCCGCCACCATGAGCAATTGTTTGAACAATTGCGGCGATTGTGGCAAGGCAAAAAACTCGCCCGAATGCACACGTGACGGAACGAGGTAATCGCGCGCACCTTCAGGGGTAGACTTGGTCAGCATCGGCGTTTCAACATCGATAAATCCTTTGTCATCGAGGTAGCGACGAAAAGCTCGCGCGGTCTTGTAACGCAGTTGCATATTCTTTTGCATTTGCGGACGACGCAGATCAATCACACGATGCGTCAGGCGCACGTTTTCGGACAGGTTTTCATCGTCTAGTTGAAATGGTGGTGTGACAGCCACGTTCAATACTTCGATCTCATGACACAAAATTTCAATTTCACCGCTGCCAATATTGATATTGGTGGTACCCTCAGGGCGACGGCGAACTTTTCCGGTGATGCGCAAAACATATTCGCTGCGTACAGATTCGGCAATTTTAAACATATCGGCACGATCAGGATCGCACACTACTTGCGCCAAGCCTTCACGGTCGCGCAGGTCTATAAATATCACTCCGCCATGGTCACGGCGACGATGCGCCCAGCCGCACAGGCTAACAGTTTGGTCAAGATGTGAAGCGTTGAGTAGTCCGCAATAATGTGTACGCATAGTTAAATCTGATTAGTTCAGTTAATTGTAATTTGAAGTAGAAAATTATTTTTGATTGTTGCTCACCAGATTGGCTGCAGCCTCTTCATTTGAAACAACCACGCCCATCGAAATAATAGACTTGAAGGCCAAGTCCACATTAATGTCCAATTCAATCGTATCGGCTTTGTTTACATAAAAATAAAAACCGTTCACAGGACTTGGCGTAGTCGGAATAAATACGGCAATGAATTCTTCCCCCAGCACACGTGTCACTTCACCCGGCACACTGGTCTGAAACGCAAGCGACCAGGCTTGCGGATGCGGATACCTTACCAGTAGCACTTTGCCAAAGCCACTCCCGGATTCAGACAATAATGTATCGCTGACTTGCTTGACACTCTTGTAGATCGTATTCACGACCGGAATATGTTGCAACAGCCAATCCCACAGTTCCAAAAACCGCTGCCCCAGGACATTTCGCGCAAGCAGCCCTGTCAACAAGACAACAACAACAGTCAGTATCACACCCAAGCCGGGTATATGAATGCCCAAAAAATTATCAGGTCGCCAACTCACCGGCAACAAAGTGAGCGACTGATCCATCATATTGATGGTCAGATTCAATACCCAGAAAGTGATGCCCAAAGGCACCCAAACTAACAACCCTGTCAGCAGGTATTTCTTCATGCGTGCTCAGTCATGGCGGGGCATGACGCACAGGCTGCCGGTTCACATTTTGGCGCAGCAGGTGGATTTTTAAAATCAGTCGCGTAATAGCCGCTTCCTTTGAGTTGAAAGCCTGCAGCGGTGAGTTGCTTGCTAAATGTCGCCTTCCCGCATTCAGGGCAAGCAGTCAATTCAGCATCGCTCATTTTTTGCATCACATCTTTTTGTATGCCACAACTGCTGCAGCGATATTCGTAAATAGGCATAGCATGTTCCTATTGGTAATTTCTAAAGGCGCGCATTATACCCCAGAGAATATTTAAATAACGACTTCGCGCCATTGTCCAACCTGCAAACCACTCAAGCTCCATTCACCTATAGCCGAGCGAATCAAGCGCAGGGTTGGATGCCCCACAGCCGCAGTCATACGCCTTACCTGGCGGTTTTTTCCTTCACGGATGGTCAATTCAAGCCAGCTAGTAGGGATGGTTTTGCGTTCTCGAATAGGAGGAACCCGCGGCCACAGGTTTTCTGGCTCTGGAATCAGTTTTGCATAGGCTGGCAAGGTCAGTCCGTCTTTAAGTTCGAGCCCTCTCTGTAACATTTCCAGCGCCAATTGATTGGGTAACCCTTCGACTTGCACCCAATAGGTCTTTGGATGCTTATGTTTGGGATCGGTGATGCGGTGCTGTAATATTCCATCATCCGTTAACACCAACAACCCCTCACTGTCCGTATCCAAGCGACCGGCAGGATAAAAATCCGGAACAGAGATATAATCCGCCAGCGTCGAATGAAGACCGTCACGACTGAATTGACAAATCACGCCATAGGGTTTGTTGAAAAGCAGTATTCGGCTCATTTCATTTTCTTTGATTTTGCATAACTTGCAGTTTAACGCACGTCAATCACTGGAGAA
>CAIRAO010000005.1 GCA_903876625.1 uncultured Gallionellaceae bacterium
GGAGGATGTATCAGTTTCATTGCTGATTTCAAGCAGTAAATACCCGTCTTTTTCACTCACTTTGACCAACGCTTTTTTCGAATTAGTATGCCTTAATATATTACTAAGCCCTTCTTTTATAATTTGAAATGCGGCTTCAGCAATTTTTCCAGAAAGATTTGGATCGACCGTTCCGGAAAAATCGACATGAATTCCGTAAAATCGTTGCAACCTTTCACCCTGACTTTTGATAGCTGACATCAGTACTTCACCACGCATTAATGATTTTTCTCTTAGCGTATCTTTATAACTTCGCAAATCATGAATTGTCATATTTGCCATCTTTATAATTTCATTGATTCTACCAGCCAGATGCGGGTCAGAGTTAAATTCCAGCAACAACGCATCAAGCGCCAGAGTTAACCCGATATAGGGTTGAATCGTGGTGTCATGAACGTCAAGCGAAATTCTTAATCGCTCTTGGCCACTTGCTTCTGTAATCAGGTTTTCAATAAGGTGCATATTGTCGATAACAGAAGAAATAGCATCAGCCACCTGTTTTGTAAAAGCCACATCTGAACGGCTAAACTCTCTGTCTTGTGCTATCAAAAAAAGTCTGCCAGATGCAGCTCCCTGTTGTTTGTATGGTACCGATATAAACGTCTCGTCGTCGAATAAGCTTGATAGCGCCTTGCATTCCCTTAAATAGCGCTCCGATGACTCAAGCGTATTTACATCATAGGAAACAAATTTATTAAAACTTCTTAAACTATTTGACGAAGTATTTTCGTAAGATACGGCAAAAGTACGAGGTAGAGTCAACAGTTCCTTGGCAGTGGTAAATTCAATTTCTTTCGGAGCATCGTGTGAATCTTTTTTACGGTAATCAAATGAGTGCATAACGTATTTTGGTAAACTGTCTTCCCGCTCAAGAACAATAAAACATCTGGAAGCTTCATAAAAATTGACCAGTCTACCTAGGTTTATTTTGATAGCATGATCTGAACCAAATCGCGGGTTCCAATTTGTGCTAATTTCTTTTAGCAGTAAAAGACGTCTATTCAGAATAATTCTGCCTCCACCCCAATAAGCAATCATGTAACCAAAAATGATCAGATAAATGGGACGCACAAGCGTTTCGGTCAGGTCGCTTGTATCGTATGATCGATTGATCAAAGCAAAACTCAGTGAAACCAAAGCACACAGAAATACCGATGTGGCCGTCACCTTAATTCCTTCTTTTAGTCCCCAAGTAAATGAAGCAACGATGATAGGAAAAAAGAAGAAGTAAAAATATGCACTTTCTATTCCGCCAGTCATTGAAACCAGACATGCAAAAAAGATTGTATCGATCCAATGGGCAATGTACTTGGATGCAAACTTGCGGATGTTTTGCATGTCATACACAAAAAGCAAACATGCACTATAAAGGCAGTATGAAATAAGCAGCTTATCGACAACTACTTTTGTCCATCCTGATTGATTCGGTTCAACAAAAAAAACGAGCAGGCTGTAAAAGGCAATAATAAATCTGACCCATACCTGAATGAGAAGATCAATTGATTCTTCTCCTTCATTCAATGCATCTTTAGCCGCTGTAACCATGCAATAGTATCTTCTGAATTTTTATGGGTTTATTAAAATATAACAAGCAATAATCCGCCTTCTTTTGAATCTCACTGGCTCTGAAATTCAGAATTTGAATCGATTGGACTCCGCTGGTAATCACCGCTTGCAGTGCGTAAATACGAAACCAAACAACTACCAAATCTATTTTTCAGTGGAATTTCGATTTAGCTGCAAATGCCTTCCTGCCAGACGGATTAACTCCTCAAGACTTTTCTGGGTGCCAATTTCTGTCGTGTAACCGTATGACAGAGTGAGTTTCCAACCATTTTGAATAAAGTTTTTCTCTGCAGCCCTGCAAAATTGAAAAGCTAGCTGTTTGATCAAATTTTCATCTGTTTCAGTGAGGATAATGAAAAACTCATCACTCGCTATTCGAGAAACTACATCATGTGATTTTGTCACTTCTGACAAAGTATTGGCAAGTTGCTTAAGAACTTCGTCCCCGTTCTGGTGTCCGGATACACTATTAAATCGGCGAAAACCGTCAATGTTGATATATAACAGTGAATAGGGATTTCCAGAAACTTTGCTTTTCAATTGAATGTCTTCAAGTCTGGAAGACAACTCTTGACGGTTTGCAACTCCTGTCAGCGCATCCTTTTGTCCGGATTCTTTTTGCTTCCATAACTTTGCAATGACTCGCGCAATAATAGTGAACGTCACACCGCGAGTGAGGATATTCATCAATAGCGCACCCGAAGGAAAACTTGGCCACATTACCGCAGCTTCAGCAACACTCCATGAAATTGCACAAGAGATAGCCACAATATGAAGAGTATAGAATCCGGAAGAGGTATTAGTTTGTAGCGCCTCAAACCTTGCCGTTTGAATTACTGGCAAACAATAAAGTACATCAAGAGAATAAAAGCTGGATGACATGTAGTAGTTCAGCACGGTAATAAAAATGACTTCAATACCGATTAGAAAAGACCGTAAGAACATTTCAAATTCTCGCGTTAGATTTCAAAACAGATGCTTTCACAATTTCCCCCGCACCTTAATATTTTATTTGATCGTGAGATAACGCTTAAATGTCCCCGGAAAAATAGCGGGTTCCACAAACTTCGGGCAAGTTTAGCATTTTATTGTTGCCACAACGCCTTAATTTGAAACATTTTGACTACTTGCAGAAGCGGCTCCGCTTGCTGCCAAAGTTGGGATGTAAATAAATTTCCAATCTGAATAATTCTGCTTATCTTTGAAACTGGCATCGTCCAAATCAAAATTATCGCGCTTAATCGTGGAATCTTCAGACAGGCTGTACACACCGTAAATACTGCCATTAGGATTTTTCAAAAGTCCCCACTCGTTTGATCCCGTGAGAGGATCTGTATAGATTTTTCGAAGATATCTGCGTGTGTTCGGATATCTTGGATCCTTGAGCATGTCTTCAAGATACATCGGGTAGATCTGAATTTGGCTCCCTCTCGGGCCGCGTGTGCAATACAACTTGATAGCCTGCCTAAATTGGTGTCCAACGTAAATTAGCTCCTGTTCTTTTTCACGCTTTCTGGCGAAACTCCATGCTTCACTTACCACAAGCAATCCAATACTCATGATCGCAATGATCATCAACAAACCAAGGAATGTAAATCCTCCCATTGGTCGCAATGCATTACTGCATAATTGTTTTCTGTATGCGTAATTAAGAAAACAAGACTGTCGCATCACCAATCCTTATACTCAGTCCCGTTTATACCTACACCGGCCGCACCGCTCTTGATGTCATAGAGTACTCCCTTATCCGTTGAAGACGGAGAAACCAGTATCCATGTTGAATTACTTTCAGCGATCGGATCATAAGGAAGAGCACGCAAATATTTATTTTTAACGAGATCGTCGAGTGCATCCGGATATTTGCCGTTATCACTAAAATATTTGTCAATTGCCTGTCGTGTCAATTCGAGATTTTGTTGAAGCACTGCTTCCTTGGACTTGTCCACACTATGAAAATACCTGGGGGCAGCAATGGTGAGCAAGACTGCAATGATGGCCATCACCACCAGCAATTCAATAAGAGTAAAACCACCATTTATCTTTTTTAACATGCAATTTCACCGGACTACCATTTTTTATACGGGATACCGTTCAGACCAGTATCTGGTGACAACGAATAAACATCGTAGACATCTTTCCCTTCTTGCGGATCATCTGCGCTGCTTTCATAACTTCTCTTGCCCCATGTATCTTCGTTTGATTGGGCAGAATCAGTCGCCATCGGATCTCTTGGAATTCGGCGTAAAAAATACATCATGCTGTTGCTGGTAGAATTTTTGATATCTTTCACGCCATCCACTAATACTTGTAATGATTCCGGATAACCAGACATACCCGCAGCAACCACCACTTTCCCATCATCCACTGCCTTCTTATAAGCATCCAAACCGCCCCTTATTTCACGCAAAGCAACGCGAAGATCCTGCTCTTTTGTACGCTGTACGGACAACTCAGCCAACGGCAATACTATGGACGCCATCAATCCGATGATCGCCACCGTCATGATCAACTCAATAAGGGTAAACCCCTTAGCTTTCACTCAATGCGCCCCAACATCATTGTGTAACGGTAATAGCATAAGGCGCTGGCGCAGCTGGCGCATAAGCTTCTCCGTTACTCGAGTTTCCACCCAAAGAGTTGATGGTTACCGTTGTTTCTTGTGCCGCAGTAGTAACCTCAAAAATCAATGTGACGACACTTCCGCCTTTATTCGAGCCACTACCATTCAAATCAACCGAAATATCGCCTCCAGCCTGATCAATCACTTTAGCAAACGTAGAGGAAGAATTATTTTGCTTCATCGAATTACCCTCGATGACATCGACAGCTTTTAATACGCTCGGATCGAAGCCAACATGTAAATTAAGAGTCTTCACTCCCGCAAGTGTTTGCGTATTAAGTGTCAAACTTATCTTGTCACCCACCTTTGCCTGTGCAGGTCCCTGCCAAGAAAAGTCAGTTGGCGTGTTAGCTGTATTTTCAGTCGGACTAGCCTCAAAAACTGAAGCCGCAGCAACCGGAGCTGACTTCGGCTTAGGCGAAGAAGGTGCTATTGTTGAGGCTAATGCTGGATTAGCCGGTGGAGGTAGCAGTGTCGATGCAAGGGGTGCTTTTTGTGCAGGCATCAAAGCTGGTGCTGACGGGGTTGGAGATGCAGAAAGCCCGGGAGCAGAACTTGTCAGTGAGACCTCTCCATAAGGTTTAAGCACTAATTGATCACTACGCAATTCTGAGTCGGTTCCGGACCAATACTCCATCTCCCTCGCATCGGGAATCTTCTTGTTGCCAACGATATGCGGCGTTATTGAAAGAATAATTTCGGTCTTCGTTTTATTTCCCTTGTCATTGGCGAAGAGGTGTCCCAAAAGCGGTATCTGACCCAACAGGGGAACCTTGTCAACAGTACTCGTGTCATTATCGGTTATCAAACCGGCAAGAATTTGAGTTTCGCCGTCATGAAGACGAAGTGAAGTAGACGTGTTACGTGTTGAAACAATATACACCGAAGATCCTGAAGTCGTGGTAACCGCGGCACCTAAAGAACTTACTTCCAAACCCAGCTTGATCGTCACTTCATTGTCCAGATGGATTTCGGGTTCCACATCGAATTTTAAACCCACGTCCTGGTAAGACACAGATCCCGTCACGACAGAACCAGTTCCTCCTGTGACAGGCGTCACCGAGTTGGTAATGATTGGCACGCGCTCCCCGATCATTATTTTAGCTTTCTCATGATTTTTTACTCTCAAGCGCGGACTTGAAAGAATATTGGTATCACTATCTTCCAGCATCGCGTTAAGCGTTATCGAAGGTGTTGTTACTGAAATCGTGTCATTGTTGATATGTTTCAAATCGTTCAAGACTAAAGAAGTCGAAGTCGATGTGGCCGGTGGTATTGCTGTAAAGGCCATTTGAGTCGGGTACTGCAATCCAAGATCACGCGCACGCGCACGGGTTATTTCAAGTACTTCGACCTCAAGCATCACTTCCGGGTCGGCAATATCCTGGTCGGAGATCAATTTCTCTGCCAGATGAATCGCTTCGGGCGTATCTCTCATAATCAAAGAGTTCGTCTTCTCATGGACAAATACATCTTTGGTCTTCAGCAACGTCTTGATCAGTGTCATCATCTGCTTCGCATCCGCATAAATCAGATGGAAACTTCTGACTTTCAAATCCTTCAAATCTTTTAATTTGGCTGAGGTATTTGGATAAACATAGATTGTATTGTTACTGAGTATTTTCTTTTCCAGCTGTGCCTGCATCAGGATCAGATCGATTGCGTCGGCGACAGAAACATCTTTAACGAATATCGAAGTTTTGATATCTCCTTTGACGTCTTTATCCAACAGCACATTTATTCCGCTGATACGCGACAGTGCCTCAAAAACCATCTTTATATTTGCATCCCTGAATTGCAAACTGATCGGGGTTTGAAACTTCCCCATTAACAGCGGTTCCGCAGACTGCACTTTGGCTTCCTGTTCATCTATCTTTCGAATTAATGCTCCGGCTGCCGCATTTGATGAATTCTCAATTAAAACCGGTTTAAGTGCAGCACGTGCTTCTTCCAATTCGCCCTTGTTAAACAAGGCAAGCGCCTCATCAAGAATCACACTATGGCGCTTATCCATATCAATAAACTCAAGCGATTGTTTGGCGTTCCGGTTGCCCGAGTCCAACTTTAGAATGCGCTCATAGATTTTCTTGGCCGCATCTATATGATCCCTCGATCGCTCGGTCGTTGCCTCAGTCAAAAGAATATTGATTGCCTGACTTTTGCTGCGCAAAAAATCATTGCGATAGGGCAAATTCTCCGGTTCGGATTTGCTGGCCTGCTCCAGTTTCTGAATGCCATCCTCCAACCGACCTTCTTGAACAAGATCGATACCCTCATTGTGTAATTTTTGATTAGAGCAGCCGCCCAGAAAAAGCGCCAATGCACAGCCAGCTAACGCTGCGCCATTTCTGAGATTAGTCTTATATTTCAGCATAGCTTTCGCCCCTCAATTTCAAATTTAAGTGTTCCGTAAATAGGGAAACCGTCATAAAGCTTCGCCTGTGCGCAATGACTGCACGATATTCAAAGGCAGGTAAGTTAAACTAACAATTCCCGGTGTAAATTTTTCTACCCTATAGGTATTCTCAATAACCTCTCCAACTGTAACCGTATAAACCTTCTCGCCTTTTGAAAGTATAACCGTACGAATAGCAGTATCCCCATAGCGTCCCAGATAAGTAAAAGGTAATTGCGGAGCAGTTGGCGAGGAATAAGAAGGGAGCGGAGGTGGCGGTTCCAAAGATTTTGGTTGCGGCGTTGGAGGAACAAACCAGGAAGTTTGATTAAATACATCGCTCACCCTTCCCTTTGCTTTGTGTTGAATTTCAATCCTCGACAACAATTCCAACTCGACTCGCCCGTTTTCGCCAACAGCTTGACGGTCGGAAGAAGAAATAGAAGCTGTATTCGCAGATCCCTTTGGAACAGCTTTATCAGTTCGCACTCCCTTTTTGGCGACCTCTCCTTCATCAGACGGAGCCATCACCACCAGTCCTGCCGTCACCAGTAATATTGCAATCCAATGCCATCGTTTCAAGGTCATGATGCATGCCTCAAATAAAGTACCAATTTAATTTTGGCCTGCAGGTCGGTATCTGAAATTTCTTTTCGTTCGAACTGGACGTTTTCCAATGACATACTCGGCACGGCCTCAATTAAGGATGCCAAATACTGACGAATTTGCGGATAAGTCCCCTCCACTGGCAAAGTGATTTTAAAGCGCCTGAGCTGGCCGACAGAATCACTTACCATAGTGTACTCCCCATGATTTAATGCCAATCCTTTTTTATTCGCGATTTCAACCATCAGACCAAGCCAGTGCGGTGAAGTTTTTTCTGGAGGAAAAAATTTATAAAACTCGGCCAGCTGCTCGCCTGGTGTATCCAAACTATGATCGATAGCCTCGCGATTTAAAGAATGTTCACGACTTGAATTCAATTCCTCCTGCATGGCTTCCAAACTAACCTGCATCGGACGAATCGTCGAAAAATAAAAAGGTAGACACATCACCAGCAACCCGATAGCCAGAATGCCGGGCCAACCCAACAACGGTAACAACCGGTTGGTTTTCCAACGTAAACGCTCATTAAAATCATCAGCAGTTGAGAACTGGGCATTGCGCCCGAGCAACCGCGAAAAAGTATCCGCTAATGCGTTCGATTTGATTGTCATATCAAGTCCCGCCAATTTGCTACCAGTGTAAATCTAACGGGCTTGTCGGGATCCTCAACCATAATTTCATGGTTTTGCAAATAGGCAGAATCGAAAACTTCCTGCCCCTGAAGTTGCGTAATATAGTTCATCAGCGAATTATAACTATTCGCCTCACCGCTTATTTTGACTTGTTTTTTATCGAAATCGGGTTCCAATGCCAGTAATGTTATGTGGCTTCCGCTTGATGACTCTACCGCCTTGAACAAAATTTCCCAAGGTACACCCAAATGATGCAGCACCTCATTCGCATTTTTGATTTCAAGTGTTTGCTCCTGCCGGCCCTTTTCACTCGTGGGAGCGCTCACAGGATGAGAAACTTTTTTCAATGCAGAGCGTTCAATATTGTTTTGCATCTCATCAACCTGATGGCGTAGCTTTACAAAATACATGGCCAGCATAATCAGAATGATTAGTACCAAAGCGCTTAAACACGCCCCTAACCAGGGGAAAGGGGATACTTTTTGATAATCAAGACGTAGTTTATTCATCTGAGTCATTCGCACATCGCCAACGCAAACCGTTCATCATAATGCTCGAACAAGCCCAACGGAATTTCCGGATTGATCTTGTAAATCTTCCAATCCGCATTTTTCGGTATCTCTAATTTCTTTTCGTCAAATGACATCAGATAAATTTCTTTCGTGCTCGTGTCCATTTCCGAAAGGTAGGTTTCCCGGTCAATGATTTCAGTTAATTTTTCCTGCCAGTCAATTCCAACCTTAATGGTTCGAACAGTACTTAGATACCCGTCACTCAACCACGAAAGACA
>CAIRAO010000006.1 GCA_903876625.1 uncultured Gallionellaceae bacterium
CAGTTTGGCGCACCTATCGCGGACGTGCAGATTGCGAGAATCGGATCAAGGAACTGAAATACGACTTCGCTGCGGACAGCTTTAATATGAAAGACTTCTGGGCTACCGAGGCCGCATTGAATACGGTGATGTTGGCTTACAACCTCATGAGTTTGATGCGTCAGGTGTTGCTCAAAAGCAGTGCGATCAAACACTCATCCAATACCGTGCAACACACACTGCAAACCTTGCGCTACAAGCTCTTCGCTAAACCAGCCTACCTCACCACTGAGAGCCGAAAAACAATCTTGAATCTGGCTTTGGCAATGCAGCAGCGGACTTGGATGCAAGGTTTGTGGGATGCATCGAATTCCTTCGATTTGCCTGCCAAATTTACCCCAGTTTATTCGCCCTGATTATTTCCCAATGGAAAATGTCGGTTGAACTCAGCTTCGCCCGTGAAGACAACGGCTGAGACTACTGCCTCAGTAGGAAGAAAGTCGAGCAGTGACTGAACGGCACGGACGTGTTTGTAGTTCTGATAAATGGGATTCTGAAATTTGTAGTTGCGTCTAAAGATGACCTGAGTCCACGACGCATTGTTTGGGTTAGCAAAAATCCAGCCCTTGTAGTCCTTTGTCTCAAAAACGAAGACGCCGTACTTGGACACCAGTATGTGGTCTACTTGAGTTGTGCCATCTTCTACTCTCAATGTGACGTTGTTCATAAGGTGGTAGTCGGGCGCAGGAAAGTTCGCCAGCAGTTGACGCGCCAGCAGAGCCTCACCGCTGTTTTGGATAGGACGGATAGAATGAACCCAAAGACGACCAATAGCAAAGCCAAAGCCCCCTGCGATCAGAATGTAAAGTAGAGTGTTCACGCGCAAAAGCCTAACAGTTATTAGACGGACTCACAAACAAAAAACCCCAACTATTTCTAGTCAGGGCATTTGACCTGATCACTCCAAAATGGACAAGGCGCAAGCAGCCGATGTTAAAACACTGTCGTCTTGGTCGCATGTATTGGCACTTATCAACCAAGTCTGCTCCTGTTTTATTTGCTGTCGTTAGGATTGCTCAAAACGAACAACTCAGCAGATTGTCTACAACCGGAAGCGTCGTTCGGTTGTGCAACTTGTCACCTGAAATAAACATTCGTGTAAACCATCTTTCAAGAATAATGTATTTTTGGAAATACCTTGTAATAATATTTGCAGTTAGATACAACTATTCCAACTAGCTGCTTCATCCCAAATTATTGAACCATTTTCGTAAACCACATCACCGTCGATGTGACTAACATTACTGCCATTAACTTGCATGCCAGAGATACGAATCTGCAATTTTGATCCTGCCTTATTTTCAACAAACCCTGTTATGTTTGCGTACCGTTGGTCCGTGTTATAGATAGGCTTTTGACCCACAATAGTGTAGTTCACTATCTGCTTTATACCTATCTGGCGACAAACTTTTTGACCCACAATCGCATCGTTTTTGCTATTTCCAGTGTTTGAGATATTTGTGTTAAGTGGACAAACTTGACTTACTGGATAAATATCTTCTAGCTTCACCCATTTTTCCGTGTTTGATGAAGTAAGCTGTAATTTTGCAAGATTACCTTTCTTTTCAATAACTAGACCGCAACTAGTTTCATCACCTTGTTTAAAAGATTTTCTGAAAGCTGCAGCTTGTTGTCGTTCTTTGGCTAAACGCGCAGCTTCTACTTTGGCCTGAGCTGCCTTGGTTGCTTCCTGGGCGAATGCATTTTGCTTTGCTTGTTTTTGTTCTTCCTCATATTTATTTATGGCAAGATTAGCATCAGCATTCCCCGCTTTTGCAGCAACCTTCCATTGTTGGATAGCCTCTGATTCTGCTCCCTGCTCCATTAAAATATTACCAAGAGAATATGCCGCAATAGAGCTGCCGGCATCAGATGCCTTCTTATACCATTTCTTTGCCGCATCTAAATTAACATGAACTTCAATTCCATTTTGGTATGCTTGCCCACGTTCAAATTTGGCATTGGCATCACCACTTTCAGCCTTATTATCTGCCTCAGATGCGAGTTGAGCTTTTTGTCGTTCTTGTTCATCCAATTTTTTTCGTTCAGCATGTTGAAGCTCCCTGTCAATCGCTGTAGGGAAATTCAATCCTCCACAATGGTCACTAATGCATTCGCGACTACTTTTTCCTAGCTTGAAATAAATATTTGCCGCTGAATCTAGGCCCATTCCTTCTGCACTTCTGCCGAGATAGAAATACATTAAATTTGAAGAACAATTAACATCCATTACTTTTTTTACCAAGGATGTCCATTCTTGCATTTCGTATAGATCTTTCATTTTCTTTTCGTTGTAACCAAATGAAAATCCGCAAAATGTATCCTTTAGTCGAAAATTGCCTGATTTGAAGTCTTCAGAAAGGTCTGTTGTGTTAGGTTCTGCATATGCAGAATAATTTGCCAAAATAGATACGAATATTACTAATATGTAAAACGACATTTTCATTCTAGATTTCTCCATAAAAAACATTTATTGGTAATTAATTACTTGTGGCTTACATCCCTTTCACTACCTAGAAATTCCATTAGTATCGGCTCAGGCATGGAGTTCTCTAAATTCAGTATGTGGCAGTTTATGAAACTGTGTAGTTCATTAGATCCTTCCGTGCATAATGGAAAACTCAGTCTTTAACAAAATAGATATCTGCCCACGCCTTAGTCAGCACGGTAAGCAAATCGGCTTTAGTGGTATTTGGATCGGAATCTTTAACCGCAGTCAAAGCAGTAATTTCATCGAGATGATCTTCAGTTATATCTTCAAGATTTAACAGCTTTTCATCTGTTGGATTAGAAATGGCAAAACTGGTAAAAGTTAGCTCAGTACCATTGTAGTGACCGCCACCACTCGTTAAACCGCTATATGAACCTGGCATCACAACTGCATTCGGTAAAATTGTCTTTTTTAGAACTTCCTGAGTGGCAACATCCGCGCCAACCGAAGCCACATGTTCACCTAATGAACCAGCAGGTGTGCTAACTTCAGTGAGCAGTGCATTTGCATCATCGATCGCAAGATTGGCGACGGATATTCGCCAAGCCAAACCAGCCCCTTCTAGCTTATCAACGACATTCAAGCCACGCGTTTTTAAATACTCTCTAATCAGTTTGGTTGTGTTTGGCAGCACCACATGTCGTTGAGGATTATCTGAAGTGTCCCCAACAGCAACCAAATACACGCCTTTTTTAACAGCGTCTTCATTGCTATGATAGATATGACCATCGGTTCGCTTATTCACTGATGCAATTCGCACATCCTTGCCATTAATATTCATTTTGGCACCACTGATCTCCCAAAAAGACCAAGCATGCGCATTGACAGATAAACCAAAAGACACAACAAAAAGCGATACAGCGGTAAACAACTTTGACATTTATTTCTCCTTTACATAATTTGTCTAATTCACTGCTTTATAATTCAGCAAGATGAATAAATATTGATACTACTTTTCTAAGTTGTAGATAGCTAATATCAATTGGTCTCTTTGTATTTCTAACTGCCTTATCGCGTTTAATATTTCCAATCATCATCACAGATGTGGATATGAGTATCATCGTCTGTATGATAAATATTCATTGATAAAAAACTATACGCCGGATCAGTCAATAAATCGTCAGTGCGCCGAGGCTTAATGACTTCAGTTTCATCATCTTTTTTCCCCATATTCGACATGATGACGGCAGCAATAAAAATGACTCCCAATAAAAAACCCATTGCATCAGATAACATAAATAATGTCCTTGGTTATTTGCTCGACGATGATCTGTTTTCTTTAAAATGGCTCAGCGCCAATTTCAGTTCATTCGATTTATCTTGGAGCGTAAGTGCGAAAATCTTTGCACCTTGCTTGATATCTTCTCCCACGGGTTCGTGGCTAGACATTACTGAAGTCATCGCCTGAATTAAAAATGAATTCATACTGTGGAATTCAGCAAAGTCATCGACTAATTTGATGATGTTGCTATTCATCTCTTGCCTCTATTCGAATTTCGGATATGTATCATTTGTTGTCATTAAAATTTGCTCCTGTCATGACAATCAAGATAGCAAAGTCGACTACTTTTCCGAAGATGATTTTTAGCAAATGTACTTTCATTCTGTAATTCAAGTGGAGTCTTAAATCTCAGCTTTGATCGGGCAGGGCGTTACAATAAATTTGGCTGATG
>CAIRAO010000007.1 GCA_903876625.1 uncultured Gallionellaceae bacterium
AGGGCCGATGGATACCACTTGCTGCAAACCCTGTTTCGCTTCATTGATCTGAATGATACGTTGCGGTTTACCCTGCGCACTGATAGTCAGACGCATCGTATCAATTCTTTGGACGGCGTACCACCGGAACAGGATTTGTGTTTGCGCGCTGCCAGATTGCTGCAACTGGAAACCGGTTGCAAACGGGGAGTGGATATCGAGCTCGAAAAACGCATTCCGATGGGTGGGGGGCTAGGCGGCGGCAGCTCAGATGCAGCCACGACCTTATTGGCGCTCAATCGGTTATGGGAATTAAATTTGTCGCGAGAACGCCTGATGCAGCTTGGGTTGAAGTTAGGCGCGGATGTGCCGGTTTTTGTGTTTGGCGAAAATGCCTTTGCCGAAGGAGTGGGTGAGCGTTTACAGGCTTACGCATTGCCGAATGCCTGGTATGTGGTGTTAACCCCGCCGGTGCATGTCCCGACGGCAAGAATTTTCACCCATCCGGAATTGACACGAAATACGATTTCCATCACAATTCGCGCCCTTCCGAACGGGTGTGATTTTAAAACAGGGCTTTTCGGTAACGATCTACAGCAAATAGCCTGTAATTTGTATCCGGAAATCGGGCAGCATCTGGCTTGGCTTGCACAATTTGCGCCGGCTTTGATGACAGGTTCAGGTGCCTGTGTATTCGCCGAGTTTGCGACGGAAGCAGAAGCAGAAGCGGTAATTAAGCAGTTGCCTGAAAATATGCGCGGTTTTGTCGCGCGCGGCCTGCAACAGCATCCGCTAAAAGATTTTGCAGTATCGGAAATTGTTTAAAACCTGGCAAACCCAAGAGGTTGAACAATTTCTAAAAGTTTATTGGGGAGTCGCCAAGTGGTAAGGCACCGGATTTTGATTCCGGCATTCGTAGGTTCGATCCCTACCTCCCCAGCCAATTAAAGCAATTCGTTATTTTTTCATGTTGATTGTCTCCCTGCCAAACCAAAGCTATATCCATCCTTAGTAATTCAACTGCTTAAACTTACCCCGGACCGAAATAAGGACATTTGTCCTAGAATTTCAGTAGAAAACTACGATGAAATTTCAATTGATGCTTTGTAAAATGTTCACAACAACTTCAACCCCTTTTGTAAGTTGTTATGTATCTCCTCCTTCTGCACACCCCTTAAAGGGTGTGCGTATTTTTAAATAAAAAGGAAAATTTAAATGAAACTACTCGATTCCATTTTTTGTATTGTTAAGGGACATAAATACAGCAGATTTGAACGCAGAAATCCACTTTGTATCCATTGTGGCAAGACCAGAAAAGACACAAAAAGCCAGAAGGATGATATGGATAGAAGAGGTACTTCCAGTGTTGAAGATCAAAGTCATGAAGTTGAGATGTCATTGACACATTAGCCTCGTTTGCTACCCATCCCATTGCTCCGCTTTTTGACTTCAATTGTTTGAGGTCAAAGGGCGGCAGCCAGTCACCAGCCGCACTTCACCGTTCTATAATTAATGTTAGCGCCCACTCTCAACGCATCTTCAAGGTCGACTTGATATTCTGACCAAAAACATAAAACTGGAAATTATCTAGTACTTGGAAAAAATATCTAGGCCGTTTGGCCTAGTTGATTTAATTCTAATTATGTTGGAATATTGTATTCATGCAGGGTTGATGTTCTGATCAATTTTACAAATTTATATATCGGGGAATTTTATGAAAATGGGCAAATCTATAAAAAACTTAATTGCACTTTTTGTTATTGGCATTGCTTTGGGTCTGACTGGATGCATCGTTGGTAGCGGAAGTAGCAATTTGTCTTTCCCTGCAACACAAATTTATCCTGGGCAGTTGAGCGGGCAAATATTCGATGCAACCACGGGTTTACCTATTAGCGGTGTAGGTTTGACAGTTGAGCTAATTCAGGGTTCTACAATTCGTACTCCTGATACGCTGATAACTTCATCGACTGATCCGGCAGCGGGAGATTATGGTTTTGCCAATATCCCCGTTGAAGCAACTGCGGCTGGTAATCAGTTTAAGCTGATTGTTAATAAACCGGGATATCAACCATTTGAGTCAGAATTTGCTTTTGGCGCAACCATTGGGCAAATTACAACACAGCCTAGCGGCTCAGCGCCTTACTACAGCAAAATCGGTGATGTTTACCTTTATCCAGTCAGTGCAACTGCAGCTCCAATCGTAATCCATGTTCGAGATGGTTATGGCAGGATTGTTTCCGGAGCAACTGTGGAGCTTTTGCAATACATTGCTGCGAATTCTTCGATCGCTGTATCTGGTGTTGCTGGTGGTGTTTCGCCAAATATCTTGCCCTCTACCGCTGGATTGACCGGTGCGGTGGCAACCGCGGTTACAGATCTAACCGGTGCCGCAACTTTCCCCGGTGGTGCAAATGGAGATATTGCTCTTGGGGCTGAATATGTTCCGGTTGCACTTGGAATGTCTGCAAACGGCTTTAATTTGGCAACGGCAACTGGAACTGCGATTATCGCGGGGACCTCTCCCCAAAATCAAACTCTTTCGATGACCGTTTTGAGCGGGGCTGCCCTAACTGAAGTGGGTAGGTCGTTCGTAGTTGGTAAAACACCACCACTGGCCTCTGGAATTTTGAATGTAATATTCAACCAACCGTTTACCCTGGATGCAACTTCCAGCTGGGCTGCAGCGCTATACTACACACCCCCAGGCGGGGCGGCGTCTGCTGTAGGTGCAGCTTCTGGAACTGCGTCTGCAACCGCAATCGTAACCGGATCGAGTCTGGTTATTACACCTGCGATCACAAATACTAATCTACCGGCCAGTGGTGTGTATATTACCTATACTTACCCGGGTGCGGTCTATACGACAAGCACTGGACAATATGGAAATGGTATCTTTGCCAATCCAGTCCCTGCAGGACATGCAAATGCGACAGCAGCATCGGGGGTGGGAGTGGCGGCAGGCGGCTCAGTTCAATTGTACTAATAGTACTCACACATTAGGAGTTTTGAATGAAGAAGATACTTTTAGGGGTTGCCCTGAGCGCATTGACTGCAACCCCTGTTCTTGCCGCTGATAATGGAGGCTATGTAACAGGGGTGCTCGGGGCGAGCAACGAGCAGAATTTGAATACTGCGATCTCATACGGTGTATTGGTTGGCTATAAATTTAAGACGGCTATTTCTGCAGAGGCGGGGTACTTGTCACTGGCCAATAATGCCAGTCTTAGCAGTCCGCCACTAGGTGGAGGGGCAGCGACAGCTTCAATCAGCGGATATGAACTTGCCGGTGTTTATGACTATCCTCTGTCCAGTCAGATTTCGATCTTTGGACGCGCAGGTTATGCAAAAATGAATGTTGTCATTAATGCCAATGGAGGATCCACTTCAGCAGCGGAATCGGGCTTTCTTTTGGGGGCAGGTATGAAATTCAAGCTTAGTAAAAGTTTTGACGTGAAGGCAGGGGTCAACAGCTATAATTTGAGTAACAACACAGGTTCGGACACTCCCGATAATTATTACTTGGCCGGAACCTACAGTTTTTGAAATCGTCAAGACTTAACCCGGAAAAACCGTAGAGTGATCTACGGTTTTATCTGTCTTCAATAGACGCAGTAACAGTTTTCGTCAAACTGTTTATCAAAATACACACTCCATACTCAATAAAACCTTCAAAACTGGGTTTTTGATTGCAAAATATACCCTGTTCATAGATAATGCGCGGCTCTTAAAAACCGGTTGTGTAATTGGTTTAGATTGGTTACGGCACCGGAGGAGGCGACAGTCGACTGCCCGAAGGGAACATTTTGATTCCGGCATTCGTAGGTTCGATCCCTGCCTCCCCAGCCAAATCGCCGGGTGCTTGCGCCCGCTTTAATTTGAGGGGTTCAACGTGTCTTCTTCTCACGACAACTTGATGGTGTTTACCGGTAATGCCAACCCTAAACTCGCCGAAAAAGTGGCGAAGCATCTCAATGTCCATCTTGGGCGCGCCACGGTAAGCAAATTCTCCGATGGCGAAGTGATGGTTGAGATTCTTGAGCATGTGCGCGGCAGAGATGTATTTATTTTGCAATCGACCAGTTCACCAACGAACGATAGTTTGATGGAAGTGATGGTGATGGTAGATGCGCTGAAACGGGCTTCTGCTGGACGGATTACCGCTGCGCTGCCTTATTTTGGCTATGCGCGCCAGGACCGTCGCCCGCGTTCAGCGCGTGTTGCGATCACCGCCAAAGTAGTTGCAGACATGCTGGTGGGTGTGGGAGTTGACCGGTTGTTGACGATGGATTTGCACTCCGATCAGATTCAGGGATTCTTTTCAATCCCGGTCGATAATATTTATGCGGCACCGATTCTTCTGTCGGATGTGTGGAAACAGAATTATCAGAATTTGATTGTGGTTTCACCCGACGTGGGTGGTGTGGTGCGTGCCCGAGCGCTGGCAAAACGTCTGGAATCTGATTTGGCGATCATCGACAAACGCCGTCCCAAACCGAATGTGGCGAAAGTGATGAATATTATCGGTGACGTGGCCGGACGCACCTGCATCATTATGGATGACATGGTGGATACCGCGAATACGTTGTGCGAGGCGGCTAATGCGCTTAAAGAAAAAGGTGCAGAGCGCGTCATAGCTTATTGTACGCATCCGGTATTGTCCGGACCGGCGATCGAGCGAATTGAAAAGTCTGCGATCGATGAATTGGTTGTGACGGATACAATTCCTTTGCGCGAAGAAGCACGCAACTGCAAACGAATTCGCCAATTGAGCGTGGCTGAACTGATGGCTGAAACCATGCGCCGGATCAACGCGGAAGAATCGGTCAGCTCGCTGTTTATGGAATAAATTTTTGCAGTGACCGTGTTGGTCATTGCGTAACCCGGAATCTTCTGGTCGCGGAAGATTCCATATTTGAAGTGGAGAAGTAAAATGGCAATCGAAATCTCGGCAACAACTCGCAAAACGCAAGGAACGGGTGCGAGCCGCCGTCTGCGTAAAACAAATCGCGTTCCCGGAATTGTTTACGGAGCAGGCGAAGCAACCCTGATCGATATCGATCACAACACACTGTATTACGCACTGCGTAACGAAGCGTTTCATGCTTCGATTTTGTCGATGGATCTGGACGGGAAAAAGCAAGCCGTATTGTTGCGTGATTTCCAGATGCACCCTTTCCGCCAGCAAGTGCAACACATCGACTTTCAACGCGTCGATGCGAAAAAGAAAATCAACATGAAAGTGCCTTTGCACTTTATCAATGCCGACATCGCGCCGGGGGTCAAAGAAGGCGGTGGTATTATCAGCCACGTGCTGAACGATTTGCTGATCTCTTGTTTGCCGGCTGACCTGCCTGCTTCTATTCAGGTGGATTTGGCGACGCTGAGTTTGGGTCATTCGGTTCACGTCTCCGACATCAAGTTGCCCAAGGGTGTTGCCGTTGCAGGCCATCATCACGCCGGCGATGCCGTGGCGACGGTACAAATACCGCGTGGAGCAATCGAAGCTGCAGCAACTGAAGTCGCTGCTCCAGCAGCTACGGCTGCGGCACCGGCTGCTGATGCCAAGGCTGCCGACGCTAAACCAGCTGCAAAGCCTGCGGCAAAAAAATAATCGTCGCTTAGGCGGTCTTAACTTAAAATTCGCTTAGCGATTCGGTCGCCCCCTCTCCCAGCGGGGGAGGGTTGGGGAGGGGGAAACGTTCATGGCAAATTTCATTATCAGGGTTGATACACTTGCCATGAACGTTAATTTCTGAAAAGCTCGTCATGCAAAATAATAAGCATGGCGAGCTTTTTCCAATATGAGCGAAATAAAATTAATTGTCGGGCTGGGAAATCCCGGAAGGGAATATGAGGCCACGCGTCACAACGCCGGTTTTTGGTGGGTGAACGAGCTCGCGCACATTAATAAAATAAGTTTCAAGGCAGATAACAAATTTCATGGACTTATCGCACGAGCGACTTTGCACGGACATGAAGTGCATCTGCTCAAACCGCAGACTTTTATGAACGTCAGCGGAAGATCTGTCGGTGCCTTGGCACAATTTTACAAGATCGAGCCGGCGCAAATACTGGTCGTGCATGACGAACTCGATCTGCCGCCGGGAAGTGCAAAACTTAAGTTGGGTGGAGGTCATGGCGGGCACAATGGTTTGAAAGATATCATCGCGCATTTAAGCACCAAAGAATTTTGGCGCTTGCGCGTTGGTATTGGTCATCCGGGTGATCGTAATGAAGTGGTCAATTTTGTACTGAATGCGCCGCGCAAAGAAGAGCAAGAATTAATAGACGAAGCAATGCGGCGTGCACAAGAAATTGTGCCGCTGATCATTGAAGGAAAATTGGAAGCCGCGATGCAGAAGTTGCATCGAGCTTAAATTCAAAGGAAAAACCATGAGTCTCAAATGCGGTATCGTCGGTCTGCCTAACGTTGGAAAATCAACGCTGTTTAACGCACTTACAAAGGCGGGTATAGCCGCTGAGAACTATCCTTTCTGCACAATCGAGCCGAACGTGGGAATTGTCGAAGTTCCCGATCCTCGCATGGCTGCGTTGGCAAAGATCGTCAATCCGCAACGAATGCAACCGGCAATTGTCGAGTTTGTAGACATCGCGGGTTTGGTTGCAGGAGCTTCAAAAGGTGAAGGATTGGGCAACCAGTTTCTGGCCAACATTCGGGAGACAGATGCGATTGTGAATGTCGTGCGCTGTTTCGATGATGAGAATGTGGTTCATGTAGCGGGTAAAGTTGATCCGCTATCCGACATCGAGGTGATTATTACTGAGTTGGCGCTGGCCGATCTTGCAGTGGTAGAACGAACAATTCATCGTGATGGAAAAAAAGCTAAATCCGGCGATAAAGATGCGATTAAGTTGATTGCAATATTGGATAAACTACTTCCGCATCTGAATGAGGGGAAACCCGCTCGTACATTTAATTTAAGCGAAGACGAAAAGCTGATCATCAAGCAACTGTGCCTGCTTACCATTAAACCGGCAATGTATGTCGGTAATGTGTTGGAAGATGGTTTTGAAAACAATCCGCATCTGGATCGTCTGCGTGAACACGCGGCGAAAGAGGGCTCTCCTGTCGTCGCGTTGTGTGCCAAGATCGAAGCGGAACTCGCTGACCTTGAGGATGCCGACAAGCTGGAATTTCTTGCTTCGCTCGGGCTGGAAGAGCCCGGATTAAATCGATTAATTCGTACAGGTTACGATCTGCTCGGTCTGCAAACTTACTTTACTGCAGGAGTGAAAGAAGTGCGAGCGTGGACAATTCACAAAGGTGATACTGCACCGCAAGCGGCAGGTGTCATTCACACCGATTTCGAAAAAGGTTTCATTCGCGCGCAAACTATTGCCTACGCCGATTTCATTGCCTGCGGTGGTGAGTCAGGTGCAAAGGAAAAAGGCAAGATGCGAGTCGAAGGCAAAGAATACGTGGTTCATGATGGCGACGTGATGAATTTTTTGTTTAACGTCTGACGTGACCGGAGAGAGTCTAATTCCGAACCAGTACCCGGTAAGTTAAGGTGGCTTTACCCTCTGCCGGAACGCTTATATTCCAGACTGCAGTATTGCTGGCAAATTTCTCATGCGTAGAACTTTCCTGAAGTACACTCCAGTCTCCGGGAATGGGTTCCTGAACGGTGACATTGATTGCTTCTTTCTTGGCATTTTTTAGAACAATTTCATAAGCGCTTTCGTATAGATAATTTCCCTTGGATGGGGCAGGTAATTTTTTAAAGTCGGTTTGTTTTTTATCTGCTGTCACATCAAATGAGTCGCCTAACTTAAGACGGACTTTTTCATTTTTAGGCGTGTGATCGATGCGGTCTTCACCTACGAACTGGGCATTTCCCGAGTTGTCCTTTTTGTAAACACGAATGATGCCTTTGGGTAAAGGCAAGCCCAGATGTGCGCTTTCCTTGTTTTCAAATTCAACGAATACACCAACTTTCATTTTTTGTCCAAGCTCGCCATAGCTGCTTTGATAGTAGTAATCGGCTCCGCGTAACAGGAGTTCCTTGCGTACCGGTACATTGGCAGCGGCAAGTAGTGAAACCTGTTTTGTCTGGTTTTCGGCCAGCGTAGTAAGATGGTCAAGTGTGTACAGGTGATATTCCAGCAAAGACTCTTCTTCCATTCTGGGTGCTGCAGCGGCTTTTGCCATAGCGTAACCGGCCATTCGAGCGGGTTGGTGCATTTCAGGACGAACCTGATTGACGTCCCCTGCTACCAATTGCAGTTGGGCATTTCGATAAGTTGCGCCGCTGGTATTGGTTAACGTTACCCAACCCGAGAGGTCCAGCTTGTCATCACTTGAGCTTAGTTCAGCAACGTAATCGGCTTTCCAGCCAAGTCCTCCTGTTAGATAGGACAATTCGATTTCCTGTTGCGAGTTACCCGTGTTACTAAGCGACATGACGAGTGTTGGCCGGTCGCGCAAATTGGCGGGCACATCTGCATAGACGATGCGGCCGGGTATCCCGGTTTCAATACGGTCGCCAATTTTTAACACGACACCGTTGTTAACCGAGAGAACCTGGGCTTGCTCGATAGACTCTGTTCCAGTTGCAGGGTTGGTGCGAATGATCGTGACCGATCTGCCGACATATTTTTCGAGCAGCTTCGCCGGAGTCAGCAGGTCGTAATCAAAGTTTTGTTCGGTGACTGAAAGTTTGCCATTATTGCCGAGGCTGCGGAGCAAGGCGGTTTCGGGGCGAATCTGCGCGCTTACGTCGCGAAAAGCCAGTGTAAACTGACCATTCTTTAACTGGGATTTGCGCTGATCTTTTATCAGTGCCAGATTGTCGTTGTAGATGGTGACCGCAACTTTCTGCTGATCTTGCATGGTACTGCGCAGCTCTTCAGTTTCAATAGCAAATACATTAGTGGAACAAGTAATCAGCCAACCAACAAATATGAAAAATATTTGGTTCACGTTGAATATCCTTTGAATAAGAAAACGCTGGAGTAGATGGAAAGCAACCGTATTCTTTATTTCAATATATTTGCTCATGGGAATGATATCCAATTCATTCGCCCTGCTTGCGTCAGGCTAGTGGTGAATTAAGTTCAGTTATCCAATTGGCTGGATCAGGGCTTGACTCGGGACCAATTTTATAGCACTCCCAAAGGCTATCTTGAACTTCCAGTTCGTTCGTCTTGATCCAGTTAAATAATTCCCCCCAGGCAGCGCCGAGGCCTTCGTAACCGCCATGATAGTTTGTTCTCACAACTCGGGCTGACGGCAATTTGCCTGGCTTTACTCTACCTTCGGGAGAAATTATTGCGTTAACAGGAAAACCCACTTCGAAATCAAAAATATCCGAAGGCCGTTTGAGGTGATAAGAAAAAAGTGACCCGGAGGGAGGGATGCCTTGTGCATTCAAGGTGGACAGTATCTGCTTGATCGCAGGTTCCATCACGCTTTGGATTTCCTCACGTGGAACAGTAATGTGAATGACAGCCGTGTGGAGTTCGTCAGTGGGTATGACTTCCGGAAGATCAAGCATATCTATACCTCGCAGTAAAATTAATGAGTCTAATTGAATTTTATTACGATATTCCAACTAATCTCAATGATCAAAGATGAATGATCGAGAATTATAAAAGGTCACGAAAAATAGATACGGCATTCTCCCGTTGTCAGGATGAATGCCGTCATGATTGAAACTTTAAACGGGACAAGGTGTATTGCCCCTTGAAAGCATAATAAAGTGTGCCTTAGCTGTTTTTCATCGAGCATGTCGATATGCCCAAAATTGTATAGGCAGGACAAAAGCCAATCAAACCGGTAACAAGAGGAACTACGCCAATCCAACCCCACATACCGATTGTTCCTGATACCGCCAGCCCGACTAAGACTAAACCAGCTATTACACGTAATGCACGATCAATAGTACCTGCGTTTGCTTTCATTTGATTCTCCTGTGAAGTGTTTTTCGGAGGTTGTAATTTAATCGATTTCAACCGGAATGTATGTAACAAAAGTTACATAGCAATAAACCCCTATGCAAAAACGGTTTTTAAAGTTCAGTAAATCTTTTCAGCGCTGTCGGATCGATGATGTCTATTTGTTCCCGTCCTAATTTTATCCAGCCCTGTTCTGAAAAGTTTTTTAGTAGACGACTGATGATCTCGCGCACACTGCCAAGCTCATCTGCTAAAGCTTGATGCGTAATTTGAATAGGAACCGGTTTGCCAATGAGAAGTGTGGCTAAACGCTGATCGAGTTTTTGGAATGCCACTGCAGAAACTAATTGCATCAGATCAGTGAGTCTCTCTGAGAATAAATTAAAAATATACAAGCGAAAATTTTCGTGGTTTGCAATGAGTTGGTAAAACGAACTGGCCGGAAGTAACACCATTTCCAGATCGTCTTCGGCAACCCCACTTGCCTGATAGCGATTTTTGCCAAGCAGGCATCCGCTGGTGAGAATGCAGCTTTCACCCGGTATGACTCGATATAGCTGCAGTTCCCGTCCATTCGGAGAGGCTTTGAATACTCGAATAGTCCCCGACAACAACATCGGGAAACCCTGACAAATTTGCTGCTCATCAAAAACAACCGTGCCTGCGGGGATTTGCATCATACTTGCTGACGCGAGTAACTGATTTTGAAGTGCAATAGGAATTTGTCCCAGCATCGGGTATTGAAGTAAAAGTCGGGATTTTGAGTTTTGATCCAGCATTATTGTTTCAATTTTAATTCGCGACGATCAATTCCGTAACCGAGTGCGACACATTTGCCCAGGTAGGTTGGATTCTCGGCTTGCGACACCATGAAATGTGCCACGTCAGCGCGTGAAAATGCACTCACTTTCATTCCCTTGAACAGGGATTCCATTACGTGATAGTGACCTTTCATTGCGCCGTTGGTAAGTCGACCGGGACGCACGATTTCCCAATTCGGGTAACTTGAAACAAT
>CAIRAO010000008.1 GCA_903876625.1 uncultured Gallionellaceae bacterium
CAAACAATTGCACCACCTTCGAAGGTGTTGAACACTTTTGTTGCATGAAAGCTCAGCACCGACAGGTCACCATGCCGAAGAATGCTGCCTTGCCCATCTTTAACTCCAAAAGAATGCGCTGCATCGTAGATTATTTTAAGGTTGTAGTTGTCGGCAATTTTCTGGAAAGCCTCGACATCACAAGGATGACCATAGCAGTGCACCGGCATGATGGCCGTGGTCTGCGGTGTGATGGCTGCCTCAATCTTCGAGGGATCAAGGTTGAGCGTTTTTGGGTCGATATCAGCGAACACTGGCTTGATACCGTTCCACAGCAGGGAATGTGAGGTGGCGACAAACGAATAAGGGCTGGTAATCACTTCGCCGGTAATACGCAAGGCCTGTAAAGCCGTAACCAAGGCCAAGGTGCCATTGGTAAACAGGGCGATGTGCTCTAAGCCCAAATATTCACAGAGTGCCTTTTCTAACTGTTGATGAAATGGACCTCCATTGGTGAGTATTTTGTTTTCCCAAATCTTCTCTAGGTACGGGATAAACTCTTCCAGTGGAGGCAGATAAGGCTGTGTAACGTATATAGGTTTACTCATTCAAATATTCCTCAAAAATATTTTGTACTAATTCTCGATTTCCAACGAGCAAAGCATATCAAACACACGTTGTTGTTCTTTGAGCGTTAATGCAGGGGATACCGGCAAGCTCAGGACGCGCCTAGCCATCTCTTCTGCTATTGGAAAGCTGCCTGCTGGTTTGTTGAGATGTGCAAAAGCCGGTTGCAGGTTGAGCGTAATGGGGTAATGCACTGCGGTGGGAATACCAGCCTCGTTAAGTTTTTTCTGAACTGCCTCGCGGTTATCGAGCAATACGGAGTATTGGGCATAGACGCTAGTGTTGTGGTGCTCGATGTAGGGTGTGACGATTGCCCTCCCAGCCAATCCATCACCCTCTTGCGGGCGCGGTGTGTTGAGAAGTTCTGTATAACGCGCACCAATCTCGGCGCGGGCTTTAACTTCTTCGTCGAATATGTCCAGCTTCGCCAACACGATGGCAGCTTGCAAGGTGTCCATGCGGCCATTGATTCCGATGATGGGGTGGTGGTAGCGGCGATCTTGTCCGTGCAGGCGTATTTCGCGCATGGTTTTGGCGAGAGCGTCGTCATCAGTGAATAATGCCCCGCCATCACCATAGCATCCCAGCGGCTTCGATGGGAAAAAACTGGTGCTACCAATGGTTGAAAGCCCGCAGGATTTTTTACCTTTGTAGGTAGCACCAAAAGATTGCGCCGCATCCTCAATTACAGGCAGTCCGTACTTGTTAGCAATAACATTGATCGCATCCATATCGGCACATTGCCCGTAAAGCGACACCGGCATGATGGCTTTGGTCCTTGGAGAAATCGCCGATTCAATTTTTGATGGGTCGATGTTATAGGTGCGCGGATCAATATCGACAAATACGGGAACAGCCCCAAGCAGAGCAATCATTTCGCCGGTTGCAATGAAAGTGAAGGG
>CAIRAO010000009.1 GCA_903876625.1 uncultured Gallionellaceae bacterium
AACAAGGCAGCACGCCATTACCTTGATGAGTATCGCCACTTTGCATTCTTAGGTGATGAACCATCAGTTATTTTTCAATCTATATACCCGCAGCCCCAGCTATTTTAGCAATACCGAGTTGGCGGCAATTGGTCGTCCGGATGAACGCGAGCAAAAAGTGTTGCGCGAATTGCAGACTAATTTTGGCGACAAGTTACCGGCAGAAATTTTCGATGAAATTCCGCCGCCACCCACCACGGCGCCGCCGCATTCGCTGCGCGAAAATCTGCGCCAGGCACGTGAGTTATTGACCCAGGCTGGCTGGACGTATCGCGATGGGGCTTTGCGTAATGCGCAAGGTGAACCATTCAAATTTGAAATGATGCTGCACGAGCGTTTTGAAGAACGCGTTTCAGCCGCCTATGCGCGCAATCTTGAGAAGCTCGGCATTCACATGGATTACCGTGTTTTTGATGCCGCACTGGCGCAACGCAAAGAAGAGAATTTTGACTATGATATGGTATGGGGAATGATGGGCGGTTCGCAAAGTCCGGGTAATGAATTATTCGACTATTTCGGTTCGGCCAGTCGCGACCAAGTCGGTTCCAATAATGTAATGGGCGTGGCTGATCCTGTGGTCGATGCGCTGATCAATCGTATCATTCAGGCTGAGAAGCGTGAAGACTTGGTGACGCTGGTGCGTGTGCTTGATCGTGTGTTACGCTTGGGCTATTACATGGTGCCGCACTTCTACAGCAACGCCCACCGCGTTTCTTACCGCCGAACTTTGGCGCAGCCGACGGTGTTGCCGCGCTACTACACCATTGAAGAATGGGCTGTGAAAGCCTGGTGGAAAAAACCTGAAGCTAAGGAAGGTTCCAAATGATTCGCTACATAGGCAAGCGCTTGCTGTTGATGATTCCCACTTTACTGGGCGTACTTTTTTTAACTTTCGTCGTCATTCAATTTGTGCCGGGCGGACCGGTCGAGCAGATGGTCAGTTTGATGCGCGGCAAGGGTGCTGGCGGGGGTGAGGCGGGCGGCAATCAGCAGGCGTTGTATCGCGGGCAGCAGGGGATTGATGCGGAGCGTTTGGCCGAGATCAAAGTGTTGTACGGTTTTGATAAACCCGCACCGGAACGTTTCTGGATCATGCTCAAGGGGTTTGCCACGTTTGATTTGGGAACGAGTTTCTTTCACCAGAAATCGGTGTGGGAACTGATCAAAGAAAAGATGCCGGTGTCGATCTCATTGGGATTGTGGACGCTGGTAATAACTTATTTAATTTCGATTCCAATGGGCATCGCCAAAGCGGTGCGCGACGGTTCGCGCTTTGATACCGCGACCAGCTTTATCATCATGAGCGGCTATGCGGTACCGAGTTTTGTGCTGGGCGTTTTATTGCTGGTGCTGTTCGGTGGCGGCAGTTTCTTGCAGTGGTTTCCCCTGCGCGGGTTGACCTCGGATAATTGGGCCCAGCTTTCGCCGGGCGGAAAAGTGCTGGATTATTTATGGCACATTGCCATGCCGGTGTTCGCCGAAGTGGTTGGCAGTTTTGCTGTGATTACGATGCTCACCA
>CAIRAO010000010.1 GCA_903876625.1 uncultured Gallionellaceae bacterium
ACGTTAGGCATCTTTGGCAACAGTGTAGCAATCTGCTATCCTTGGCACATGAAAGTAAATGAAGTTTTGCTTATGCTAAAAGCGGATGGTTGGTATCTTGCCACAACGCGTGGTAGCCATCGACAGTTCAAGCATCTCGTCAAGAGTGGTCGTGTCACAGTGCCCGGAAAACCAAGCGATGATTTAGCGCCCGGCACATTGAATAGCATTCTTAAACAAGCACAGTTAAAGGGCTAAAATATGCGTTACGCTATCGTTGTCGAAAAAGCCGAAAATAATTACTCCGCCTACGCTCCAGACTTACCTGGCTGCGTTGCCACTGGCTTCACCGTCGAAGAAACCGAGCGCGAAATGCGTGAGGCTATCGAGTTTCACATCGAGGGCCTTGTCGAAGATGGCTTGCCTATTCCGCGCCCAGCGAGCATCGTTGAGTATCTTGAAATAGCTGCCTAACCTAACGTTCGAGCGGGACTGCCGCGAAGCAGCCCGCGTCAGCCCCTCAACTTAACGTTAGGCGATATACCCAAAGGAGACTACATGCTTCAACTTCGTCCTTCCTGTGAGTGCTGCGATAAGGCACTTCCGCCTGAATCCACCGAGGCGCGCATATGTTCGTTCGAGTGTACTTTCTGTGTATCGTGTGCGGAGTCCGTGCTCCACGGCAAATGCCCCAATTGTGGCGGCGAGCTTGTTGTAAGACCAAGGCGTCCCGTCAGCAAGCTTGCGGCACACCCCGCCTCAACCGAGCGCATTTACAATCCTGCTGGTTGTGCAAAGGCCGCGTAGTATCAGCAATCTCGCCTAACCCTACGCTCAAGCGGGACTGCGCAAAAGCGCGCAGCCCCTTAGCTCCACGTTAGGGTTACTTGATATTTCACCAGAAAGGAAAACATTATGTTCGGACTATTCAACAAGAAAAAAAAGCCGCAGAACGCACTCGATGAATTCATTTTTGCCATTTACGGCAATCCACCGCCACCCAAGCGTGCTAACGTCGGTCAAGCAGTCGGCATGGCTAACGAGTTACTCATGGGCATCATTGGCGAGAAGGAGATTAGCAATCAAGCGATCGCCTTGAATGATGGGCCAATTCCATATTCCACACACGATCTTGCGCTTTCAATTGCGCTTAACTTTTTCAAACAACCTGAACTTGTGCCGCAGCTTTTCGAAGATCAACTTCTTGCTCGAATGACAATGCTTGAATGGCTTCAGGAAGGTTTGCTTGCCCCATTACTCGTCCAGAGTTTCGAAAATGTTCTCTACAAGCTGTACAAGCCCGGCCCATGATCTACCTGCAATTCAGCACCACGGCTAACATTCAGTTTAAGGCGCGCAGCGCTATAAGGCCGCGTCGTACACTTGAGCTTGGACATTAGGCGGTTCATATCCAATGGCTACCTCAGCAAAAGTTGATGAAATTATTTATCTGCTGCGAAAAGATGTACCGTCCAACGAAATTGCAAAGCGTCTCAATATCTCTCCACCAGTTGTGTGGGGAGTGAAATCACATTGGCGACTTGGTCGGTACGGCGACACTACATTGGAGGACTCTAATATGGAATTAACGAAAACTATCCAGATCATTCATGCTTTGGCTGACGGTATTAATCCGCAAACTGGCGAGGTATTTCCAGATAACAGCCCGTATCAGCACCCAGAAACAATTCGGGCGTTATTCACAGCTCTTAGTACGCTGGATGCTCATCGGGAAAAGCCAATTCGGCCTGTGAGCAATGAAGAAGAAATTGAGCTAACGCCGCAGCAGAAGATCACTTACGAACAACTGAAGCAATGGCGAAGTAAAAAAGCACATGAAGAAGGATTTGCTAGCTTCATGATCTTGCACAATTCCCAGATGAAACGAATGGTTGCTTTGCCAGTCACATGCACGGCGGATCTGTTGACTATAAAAGGATTTGGTGAAAAGCGAACACAAAAATACGGGGAGGAAATTCTCGCAATAGTTACACAGGCAATTGATCATAACGAGAAGACACCCTAACCTTACGGTCAAGAGGGACGGGCGAAAAGCCGCCCGCCCCTTACCTCAACGTTAGGTATACGTTCGACATAGGGTGGTGAAGCGCGCTAAAATTGCATTGTTAGCCTTGAATGGAGTCCAGATCATGAACACACAACTCTTACAGCAAGCTCGTGTACTCGACATTGACGAGCAGATCGAACTGGTCGAAGCCATCTGGGATGGTATCGTTAGCCGTGGTGCCGCGCCATCGTTGACTGAAGCACAAAAAACGGAACTTGACCGTCGCCTCGCCGACCATCTGGCGAATCCTAACGATGTCGTTTCATGGAGTGAAGTAAAAGCAGCCGCTCTTGCCAAAATTAGGCAATGAGCCTGCCCATCACTTTTCATCGCGCCGCAAGTGCGGAGTTCATCGAAGCAAGTGCATGGTATGAGGGCAAGCGACTTGGCCTTGCGCTTGAGTTCATTGCTGAAATTGACCGTTGCATATCGCTGGCATCTAAAAATCCTCTCCAGTTTGCCGTTGTTCGCGAAGACATTCGGCGTGTCATCTCCAATCGTTTTCCATACAGCGTTTATTTCCGTGCGGAGCCACATCGCATTGTTGTCTTGGCAGTATTTCATGGCAGCAGAGATCCTGCCATTTGGCTTGCCAGAGCCTAACCTAACGTTCGAGCGGGACTGCCGCGAAGCAGCCCGCGTCAGCCCCTCAACTTGACGTTAGGCATTTCTAAGGGAGAAACCAATGACTGAAGTCGTTCAAAAAGCTGCTGATGAAAAATTCTGTTCGGAATGCGGAGCCATCATCAAAGCTAAAGCTGAAATATGTCCCAAATGTGGCGTTCGCCAGTCCGCACCACCAAACAGCCTTGCTGCCGTGGCACCAAATGGCAAAAGCAAATTAGCTGCCGCATTATTTGCGTTGTTGCTGGGCGGCATAGGCATTCATAAGTTCTACCTCGGCAGCGTTTGGCAGGGCATCGTGTATCTGCTGTTCTGTTGGACATTTATTCCAGCAATAATTGGCTTCATTGAGGGTATTCTCCTGTTGGTCATGAGCGAAAGTGATTTCAATAAGAAATTCGGCAATGCCTAACCTTACGGTCAAGAGGGACTGCGCGAATACACCCTCGCGCAGCCCCTTACCTTAACGTTAGGCATCTTGATGCCATAAGGCACACAGGTGTATTATTCGCAGCATGAAACCTGTGAACTGGAACACTGAGAAAAATATCCGCCTCAAGGCTGAGCGCGGCGTATCTTTTGAGGAGGTCGTGTCGGCCATGTCGAATGGTGGCCTTCTTGTCGTGCTAGACCATCAAAACACAGTTCCATATCCGAACCAACGCCTGTTTGTGGTTCGTATTCGCGGTTATGCCTATTTGGTGCCGTTTGTGGAGACGAAGCAAGAAGTCTTCCTTAAAACGATCATTCCGAGTCGGAAAGCCACTCGTATCTATCTTGATGAGGAGCATTGAAATGGACAAAGAAACTAAACTTGAAGAAGAAATTCTGGCCTCGTTTGAAAGAGGCGAATGGCAACCCGTTCCAAAAAACAAAAGTGAAATCGCACGTTTTGCGGCAATGGCTTCTGCATCTCTGACTAAAGACAAGCGAGTCAACATTCGCATCTCTTCCCGAGACCTGGACGACCTTCAAGCAAAGGCCGCTGAAGAAGCGATTCCTTATCAGACGTTAATGGCTAGCGTCCTTCACAAATATGTCACAGGTCGTCTTGTAGAACCACAGACCAGCCTAACCTCACGTTCAAGCGGGACGCGCCAGAGGCGGCGCGCCCCTTAACTTAACGTTAGGGCACTATGGGAACAATAGTCCTTGCTGGAAGGGGCATGGATGTAGGGTGAGACATTCTGTATTATCGCCTCGTGTAACCAATAACTTCAGGAGCAGAAGTAAAATGGGACTAGTCGACCAACTTGATTCAGCAATGGATCGTGCCAACAGCTCATTCTCTTCAATTGATGCTGAAAGATGTCGCTGGGAGGACCTGCGTAGCCAGATTAGTTCAGATTTACAATCATTACAAAATACATATCTAAACATTATCACCAATCCAGCAATAGACTTGAAAAATAAAGTCATTGCCGACACTGAACATTACTTCTTGGCAGAAGAAAAACTTAAGAAAAGTCATCAGGTCGCTCTGGACGAAATCAACGGTAGATTGCGCCAAGAACAGGAAAAGCTTGCGAAAACTTTCAGTGAAATTGCGGCATTAAAATCAACGACTATGAATAAGGATGCCGAGATAGCGCGTTTGGAGAAAGAAGTTCAACTTGCTGAGGCAGACTTGTTTCGAGCGGCTACAAAATTTTCCACCCCAAATCGAAAGTAGCATCCTTCCTTCACTTGAGCGCTATGGTTTTTTTCTATTAAAAATTCGGAAATTCGGAGAATTAACTGGGGTCAGAGTAAAGTTAAAAAGCCTAACCTAACATTCGAGAGGGACAGGCCAGAAGCGGCCTGCCCCTCAATTTAACGTTAGACCGCATCACCAAAATGGTGACAATAGGCACACATTAAGATAAACTGGTGACATGAAACCATTTCGTTGGAATCCTGAAAAAAATGAGACGCTGAAAATTGAACGCAGCATCTCGTTCGAGGAAATAGCACTTGCTATTGAAGCGGATGGTTTGCTGGATGA
>CAIRAO010000011.1 GCA_903876625.1 uncultured Gallionellaceae bacterium
AGTTTCGCGCTTTCAATGTTATGGCATTTGCAACTTAGATCTGCACTTGTTTTTCGTGTTTTCCCAATTCATACAACATTTCAATCCGTAGTAAACACAATTCACGCTAATGAAAAATGTCGTCATCATATATTTATTTAGGCTGGCTATGTGCTCTCTTTCTGAAGCACGGGACAACGAAACCGGTAACCATATAAAGCGCACCCAGAATTACGTTCGCGAATTAGCCATCCATTTGCAATCTCATCCTAGCTTCAACAATTTTCTAAGTGATGAAATCATTGAAATACTTTATAAAGTCGCCCCACTGCATGACATTGGCAAGGTAGGTATTCCGGATGCCATATTGCTCAAACCCGGCAAACTCACCCCGGAAGAATTTGAGATCATGAAAACTCACACCACACTGGGTGGAAAAGCGATTGATTTCTCCAAAGAGAGTTACCAGTTACATGACAATAAATTTTTAATACTCGCACATCAGATAGCAACCGGGCACCATGAAAAGTGGGATGGCACGGGTTATCCAAAAGGACTGAGAAAACAAGAAATACCTGTTGCGGCGAGATTAATGGCAGTTGCGGATGTTTACGATGCGCTCATCAGCCGGCGAATTTATAAGGATAAATTTACACATGATCACGCGGTTGAACTCATTACCGAATGGCGTGACAACCATTTCGACCCGGATATCGTCGATGCCTTTCTTGAAATCAATCAAAAATTTCTAGAAATATCTAAACGTTACAAAGATTAGCTATTTCGACGAAATCATCAATCGCAAGATGCGTCATTCAATCGTTAATTAATTGGTGTGACTTTTTACTTAATAAATTCAGGATTCTTTACCTGACAAATGTGGTTTATTCAGATCACAAATGGTACCGGCCTCTACGCCTATCATCAGCATTACTTGTTCCGGTTTCATACGCAGGAGTTGGGCAATATCGCTGTAATCATCGGGTAATGCGGCATCGTCCCATCCATTGGCAGAATGCCTTGCCAGGTTAACTGCCAGAACAACATTGCGAACTCGTTGATGATTTGTAAATTCATCATCCATCAAATTTAACAAAAGCTCGGGCAATTGCCAGTTCTTTACCAATTGTTTTTGCATATCCAGCAGATTGAAGCCAAACACCTCTTCTTGCACTGCGCGTGTACGCAAGGTTTTATCTTTTTGCTGCATCGCTCTGATTTCTAGCATTTCTTTAGGCGCAAAACACCACATGAGCATTTCTGCAAGATCATGCAATAAAGCTGCGATACGGATCTCTTCAAAGTGCAAATCAGTCAAGCGCACAGCCCAATCGTAGGCATACGCTGAAGCACGGTGAGCGCGGTGTATCACATGCAACAACTGAATCAGCGCTTCCGTGTGACCCTGCATCACGTCCTGAACTAAAGGTTGAGGAGGAATTTTTGAAAAGAATGCTTCTACACCCATCATGATGAGTGCCTGCTCGACTTGAACCACTTCACTTTGCTGACTGCGATGTTTATGTAATTGCAAATACCTCAACACCTTGACTGTCAGCATCGGGTCGACAGCAATCACTTGCGCCACACCGCGGGCACTGAGCCTGTTTGGGTCTTCAAGCAGCGTGGCAAGATCGCGTGCCGTTTGCTTCAGCACCGGCAGTTCAGCACGGGTAAGGTAACCAACCCACTGCTCCAATCCTTTTATGTCTTGTACCATAAAACCTCTCAACAGAGCATATCAGTAGACACCCTTGGCATTGCTCAACATAAACTTGCAACGTTCAAATCTGGATTGCCACCTTCCCGCTTCGACCACTTAATTCGCCCATTCTAACCTCATGGCGGGGTAAAGTGCCTTCTATGTTTTGCAAATAATGCCGCAGAGAAATTAAATCGTAACCCTGCACTCTCCACCCTTGCAAAAGTTGCTCCAGGATTGACAACCATTTGCCACCCTCTAATTCTGCCCTCAGGTTGAAAATATGTCCACTTGCAGGAGGATTCTCCGTTAATTTCATCAAGTGAGTTACTACATTTTGAGTGGTGATGCCATCACGTCCGACGATCTCATCCAATGTAGGCAAAGTAGTAGGCAATTGCGGGCAAACAATTATTTCCGCATCCCAGGTTGGAATGAAAGGGTGCATGCCACGTGTATCCGAAGCGTAATCAAAACCCATACGCTGGGTCTGACGCAACGAATTGCGGTTCAATTTCCATCCTGCCGCCGCAAACGCTTTAGGCGATTCGCCGAAAATCTCGATAAACCGATCAACTGCGAGTTGCATCTCATGCAGGGTCCATTTGGCATCTTCATGCGAAGCATTTTGTTGCCAACGACTATTTTCATAACAGTGAATGCCAACCTCGAAACCTTGGTCTCGTACTTTGCGCAAAATATCAGCACAATTTCGTCCAATATCCGGTGCGGGCAAAAGAGTTCCATACAGTAACGACTTGATACCGTAATGCTGGATCAGTGGAATGCGTGCACCGTTGCCTAAAAAACCGCGCCGGAAAAATCGGTTGATTGCGCGACCGGTTCGATCCGGCCCCAGAGCAAAAAAGAAACTTGCTTGTGCGTCCTCACGTTTAAGCACTTCAAGCAAACGTGGCACTCCTTCACGGGTTCCCCGATATGTTTCAACATCGATTTTAAGAGCTAATTGCATAGTTTTTTTACAAGCGACAATCCGTATAGACCAAGCGAAAAATTATTCCGGATTTTTAAATATCCGGCATATCCCTTTAACTGACAGCATCAAACACATTACAGTGATGATGATCTGAAACAAACGAGTGCCATGTATTCCATTGTCATAAAAGAAGATAGACCAACCTGCCGTGAAAGTAATAAGCAGTGCTAACACACGCTGAAACCAGATATTCAATCCCCCCTGCCAGCGCATACTCAACCAAAAACCCGCTAAGGCAGATAGCCATCCCCCAAACATTCCTCCTAATACATCCACGGGCCAGTGCACACCACAGGCGATACGTGAAAGGCCCACCAACAGGGCGAGCAACAACACCGAAAATTTGATCCGCTTATCCAGATACTGCAAACAACACAGACCAGCCAAAAGAAATATCGTCGTCGTATGCCCTGAAGGAAAAGAATGTTGTTCAAGTAAAGGTCCGATAAGGTGAAAACTTCCCCCGGGCAATACTGCCGGTGGGCGCATCGAAGAAACCAAAGCCTTTACTCCCTGGGCCCAAAGTGTGGCAAATAATGCAGCCAAAAAAAACTGCCAGACCAGCTTGGGACGCCGCCCGAATAATGGCAAAACAAACATCAATGCAATGGCGGTATCGCCTAGTAGTGTGAGATCACCCCACCATAAATCCCCGGTTTGCGCCATGTGATGGTTTAGAAATTCAAACACTGCTCTATTGCTGTTGGTTACCAGCAAAATCGCGAATGCGAGCACGGCAAACAGCGGCACACCCCACATCCAGACAAACGTAGACCCTTGCAACGTCGAATCAGAATCCAACTTAACCAATTTAGTTTCTAAATCCATAGCAGCCATAAAAAGTGAAAGTTGAAATCAGGTGCGCATGATTACTTACTGGCAGCTTTTCGAGCAGTTTACATGAGGTAAACTGACCCGCACCGCCAGTTGCTATATTTGTATCCTGATCCGGCCATAACACCATAATTCCTTGAGCATCGTTTTGCGGCGAACCAAACCAAATATCGAATTGGTCATAGCGTTTATCGGTCACTTGAACCGGAGTTGGTTTTGCGTACCAAGCAAGGCGGCTGGCATAAGTCCAGTTTTCTGTGAACAACAGCGGTAGATTGGATTTTTTTCCGGTACTCAACTGCTCGCGCAATTGTTCAGCATGCTGCGCAGCTTGCTTCCATCCATATAGATCTTTCAACGGATTATCATTGTCGCCGAAAGGAATCCAGGGTGAGATCAATTCACTAAAGATAATTGCAGCTACTACAACTGAATAAATAATTGCACAGCGTGTGCCGATGCGTACCCATACAGATTGCCAATTGTGATTCAACCAATAAGCAGTGAGCGGGGCCAGTCCGGCCCATCCCAGCGAAGCCCAATGCGGCAGTGTCATCTCATAACCCGCACCCATGCCAAACAACAGCAACACAGGAATGGCAAATGACAAACACAACCATGTGCCGCTTTCTCGCCAATTTCTTAAACCCGCCACCAGCGCAATCAACCCGAAGATAAACACACCCGGCCCATAAGCCAGCAACTGCGCTCCTTCAGATTCAATAAACCGTAACCAATCCCAACCTGAATTACCTGTTCCATGATGCAATTGATAAAGGAACGAAATCCAGTCATGGCGATAGTTCCAATACAGAATAGGCAATATCAGTATGCTGCCGACAACAATCGCCAGCCAAGGCCACCGTGTAAGCAGTTGTCTCCATTGCTTTCCCAAAGTCATCGTCAACACCACGGTAACTAGCAAAGTGATGGAAGTATATTTAGATAGTGCCGCCATCCCTAAGAGCACACCCAGCCACAACCAATTGCGAACCCGACCTTCAATTACTATGCCGTGCAGCACCCATAGCAGTAGCAACCCCAGCAATAGCAAAGGCGTATCTGGCAACATCGCAATACCAATCAATTGGAACATCAATCCAGACTGCAGCAAGGCCACGCTGACAAATCCAAGCCAAGGCGTTTCTTTTGGAAATAAAGTGCGTGTCACGCGATACATCACCCAGCTTGTCGCTGCGAACATCAGTATCGGCAACACCCGCATTGCCAGATCGGATGAGGAAAATTGCAAAGCGATAGCCTGCAACCAGCCGATCATCGGCGGATGATCGAAATAACTCCAATCAAAATGAAAGCCATAAAGCGCGTAGTGCGCCTCGTCTACACTCAAGCCAGCATTACGAGCAGCAACCAAACGCAAAAGCGTACACGCCGCGATCAGCAGCAACGTGGCTTGTAATGGAGTTAATCGTTTAAAGAAATCGTGCATAGAGGATTGTAGGAGCAACATTCAAGTTAACCACTTTTCGCATGATTCAACTTTGTATTCCTTAATGATTGAAGGACGGCGCGAATTCTATCGCAAAACTCCACGTTCAATGGCTGTCCTTTTCTTTCACCTCGGTACGGACCCAGCCGCGCGCAAACGTCACCTCCAGCATCTCACCCTTTGAGACTTGCGCGCTATCGACAATAATCTTGCCATTCGCATCAAGCACCATGCTGTAACCTCGCGCGAACACTTGAGTGGGATCGAGATGCTGCAAATGCTGTTGCAATAAATTGAGCTTGGCATCATGACGTTCCAAATTACGTGTCATCACTTCCTGCAAGCGACGCAGATATCCAGTTTGCTTTGTCTGCAATGCCTCCACATCGGGACGAATTGCTTGCATCCTTTGGCAGAATGACTGCCAGCGCCATTGGCGCTGTTGCAGCCCATAGGATTGAGCGCGATGCAAGCGTTGCTGCAATTGCACCAAATACTGTCGTTGCTGTTGCATGCGCTGCGCCGGATGAATCAAACGCCGCTGCAAATAATCCAATTGCTGCATGTGCTTCTCGAAACTGCGCGATATGGCACGCGCCAAATGTCGTGCGCTTAGTTGCAGGCGTTGTTTTAATTCCTCAGCATCAGGCACAGCAGCTTGCGCGGCAGCAGTTGGCGTTGCAGCACGCAGATCGGCAACAAAATCGGCAATGGTAAAATCGGTCTCGTGCCCTACTCCGCTCACTACCGGTATTCGGCTGGTTGAAATCGCCCTCGCCACTACTTCTTCGTTAAACGCCCACAAATCTTCAATGCTGCCGCCACCCCGACAAACGATTAACGTATCGCATTCGCCGCGTTCGTTCGCCTCGCGGATAGCTGCGGCAATCTTCTGCGCGGCATCGCTTCCCTGCACCGGAGTCGGATAAAGCAGCACGGGAATCCCCGGCATACGATTCGCCAATGTTCGCAACACATCGCGCAAAGCGGCTGCTTGCGGAGAAGTCACAATGCCGATCTGATGTGGTAAGAATGGCAAAGCTCGCTTACGCTCAGCATCAAACAAACCTTCCAATTCCAACTTGGTCTTGAGCTTTTCGAAAGCTTCATACAGCGCGCCCAAACCCGCAGGGCGCATCTTCTCCAAAGTCAATTGAAAATCACCACGGGCCTCGTACAGTGTCGGCAATGCCAAAACCTCGACCTGCATTCCGTTAGCCGGTTTGAAATCCAAATACTGGCTTTTATGGCGGAACATCACACAGCGCACCTGCGCCTGCGCATCTTTCAGAGAAAAATACCAATGCCCTGAAGCCGCATTCACAAAATTGGAAATTTCGCCGCGCACCCACAATAGCGGCAAACCGGCCTCGATTACTTGTTTTGCCACTGAGTTGAATTCGCGCACACTCAGAACAATGTTTTTATCAAGATTCATAATTTAATATTGGCTTCTTTATCTGTGCGTTTAGAAATTAAATGGAGTTGCTTCTCGAAAGTAATGCGATGCTGACCCTTTAGTTGCTTAATTGTGATGTAACCACCATGACCGCCGAAGCGAAAACACTCAAACTTAGAATCAATCTTGCGTTGCAAATACCCGCGCAATATAAGCCAGAGGAGACCCACCACAATGTCACTTTTTACAATCACCGGAATTATTGAATCTTGGGCACAATCCATGATGTTGCCTAACGAGGCTGTAGAAAAAGTCTAATCATAAAGCGCATCGTGCCGTGAACCAAATTAAATATCAATGTCAAAGTGGAGGAAGATATTTTGGAGAAGTAAATGGCGCGTTACAAACACATTGACACCAGCCCGAGGTTTCTTGCTGTGGACTTGCAACGGCAACTTCTGCCGGGCACTTTTGAATACGCATTGAAGCACCTGCTCGACCACGAATTGGATCTGTAAGGTTTTGATTCCCGCTTCAACAATGATGTAACAGGGGCATCGGCATTTCCGCCTGCCTTGCTGCTCAAAGTCACTTTGTTCGCCTACAGCCAAGGCATCATCAGCAGTCGCAATATCGAGTGCGCCTGCCGCGAGCACGTCACTTTCATAGCACTCTCTGGCGATAGCCAACCGCATTTCACTACCATCGCCGGATTTGTTTCATCGCTTGGTGACGACATCGCCCGCATCTTCACCCAGATACTTTTCATCTGCGACAAGCAAGGACTCATTGGGCGCGAGACGTTTGCCATCGACGGGGTGAAATTACCGAGCAACGCATCCAAAGCCAAGAGCGGCACACCAGCTGATTTTGAGCGCCAAGCGGCGAAGCTGGAAACCGCAGCCCGTGTCATGCTCGAACGGCATCGCGAAGAAGACCAGCGCACCTTTGAACCCGATCTTAAAGCCAAAGAAATTCAACGCATCAACCGTCTGCAAAACGATGCAACACAACTCCGAAAATGGCTGGCTACCCACCCGGAAGACCACAAGGGCAGCAAGGGAGCGATTCGCAAGAGCAGCCGCACCGACACCGAGTCGGCGAAAATGGCAACATCCAAAGGCGTCATTCAGGGCTACACCGGCGTGGCCGCAGTTGATGCGAAACACCAGATCATCGTCGAAGCGCAGGCGCACGGCACGGGCAGCGAACAGGAGTTGCTCATACCCGTGGTCAAAGCCATCAAAGCCACCCAGATCAAAAGCCCGCTCATTACCGGCAACGCCCGCGTCACCGCCGATGCCGGATATCATTCCGAGGCCAACCTCAAGAAACTATCGACACTGGAAGTTGATGCCCTCATCGCTGATAACAACATGCGTAGCCGAGATGAGCGCTTTGCCGGACAAGACAAATACAAGGCACTGCCCGACCCGATCCATGACAAGGGAGGCAAACCCAAAAAGGCCGCACGCTACCAGCCTAAAGACTTCGACTAGATCCGCAAGCAGGAACGTGTTTCTGTCCTGTGGGTAAACAGCTCTACGGCGATGGGAGCGGTTGTGTTATCGGTGGGCATGCCGCAATCAGATTCAAAGTCGCACAACGCGACTGCGTACCGTGCGCTCATCGAGATCGTTGCTTGCTCACCCCGCAGAAAGCCAAAGTAAGACAAGTCGCACTCTTCCACCGCAAAGCGGATGGCAGCGTGAGCTATACCGACAAAATGAAAGCGCGCATCGACAGCCCGGAGGGTCGCATCCAATACGGCAGACGCTTCGCCACTGTAGAACCTGTTTTCGGTAATCTGCGTCACAACAAACAACTCAACCGCTTCACGCTCAGAGGGCAGAAGAAGGTAGATGCGCAGTGGAAACTTTACTGCCTGGTACAAAACATTGAAAAATTAGCGCATCACGGATATGCGCAGTAAAAGAGGTAAAAAAACCTCTGATACGCCTTCGGCTTCATGTCTCCAGCGAAGAAATTTCTCACGCTCACCGCAGTAAAAAATCACCACTAGAATTTGAAGTAAAAACAGAAACGTTTCAGGCGAAAAATCTGTGCTCAAAAATCGCTGAAAATGGGTTTTTCTACAGCGTCAACGTGGAGCTAAGGGGCTGCGCGCTTTTGCGCAGTCCCGCTTGAGCGTAGGGTTAGAGGCAACGCTTCGAGACGCTCGGCAAGCCATACCTTAATAATGGACTGCCGGGTTACGCCAAGCTTTTTCGCTTCACGATCTAATGATTCGATCATCCACGTAGGGAAATCAACATTAACGCGCTTTTGCTCTTGCAGCACGCGCTTCGATTTGGATAAGTCCAGTGAGCCGGTGATGTCAACACCCTTGTCAAACTGTTGGTCAAAAATTTTAGCTTTCATATAAGGCAACCTCCTCAGGCCGTGAACGACGAACAGAAATTAGTCGGACACTTTCATTTCTATAAGTGATCACGGCTGACCAGTGCTTCCCGTTAATCAGACCTATCAGTAAGTACCGTGGTTCATCTTCTGTTTTTGCGGGAATTTCCAATAATCTTGGGTCATCCCACAAAGCCTGTGCATCAATAAAGTTGATGCCGTGCTTCAAAAGATTGGCTTGGCTTTTCTGTTCATTAAATTCAAAAGTAATCACGGTATAGAAAATATACCATTATTGGTGGAAATACAAGTGGTGGGGTTTGCCTCTAACGTTAAGTTAAGGGGCGCGCCTCTTCTGGCGCGTCCCACTTGAACGTGAGGTTAGACTTGACGATAGCTCTACAAGACGACCAGACACAAATTTATGAAGGACACTGGCGATTAACGTCTGATATGGCATGCCTTCTTCGAGTGCCCGCGCTTGAATATCCATTAAATCCGGGGCGGACAGACGGATATTGATTCGCTTTTCCTTAAGAATAGTTGCGGTAGCCGAGGCTTTGAATTTTGCCAATCTTGCTTTTGAAGGGGCGGTGGTCTTGAGTTCGCCCTTCTCATAGGCGTCCAATATATCTTTCTCAAATGCATCAATTTTTTTCATCTGGGGTGCTCCTCAATAAGTAGTCTCTGGTTGCCTTCCTGCTTGGAATCACTGTCTTTAAAAAATAGTAATCCGACTCTTCAACGTAAGGCACCAAGTAAACATAGCCATCAAGCGCCACTACAAGAAC
>CAIRAO010000012.1 GCA_903876625.1 uncultured Gallionellaceae bacterium
GACCGTAAAATCTCAACTTACCATAACATATGTCCTGCAATGCTCCCCGCTGTTGAGGTTCCAGTAAAGGATTTTTGTTAAATGATTCAGTTAATACCTGATTTAAATTCCTTCCATTCAATACTTCACTGACTACATATGCTGCCAGTTGTTGAACTACATGCATTTTGTTGTGACAAATCTGTCACCCACTTTGATTTTGTACCCCTGCAGAAATTGCCCTACTGGTATAGCCTTTGAGTTTGGTCTTTGTATCACTTCCAAATTTAGTGCATCAACCCCACAGGACACCGTAATTGATTCATTTCCAATTTTTGTTACAACTCCAGCCTCTCCATTAATCTCCTGATTAACACTTGCCTGCCAAATTTTTAAGAATGTGTCATTAATTTTGGCACTTGCTCCCGGATATGGGTTGTAACCTCTTATATTTCTCTCTAATTGTGTCGCCGATTGATTCCAATCTAAATGAGCTTCTTCTTTTGTAATTTTTGAAGCATATGTAGCCTGCTCGTTATCTTGTCTTATTGGTATTAATTTTTTTTGAATAAGCAATTCTAGTGCTTCGGAAATTGCTTCTGCTCCAAGCAACGCTAATTTGTTATGTAGTGTTTCAGTTGTTTCTTTTACTTGTATTTGACAATATTTTTTAAGCAACATATCTCCAGTATCTAGACCTTCATCCATTTGCATTATGGTTATTCCGGTTTGTTCATCTCCAGCCAGAATTGCACGTTGAATAGGTGCTGCTCCCCGCCAACGTGGCAATATGGAGGCATGAATATTCAAACATCCTTGTAAAGGAATTTGCAAAACTGGCTTAGGTAAAATCAATCCGTATGCTGCTACAACCATTAGATCAGCTTGCAATTTCTTTAACTGTAATTGAACTTCTTCATTTTTAAGAGATTGAGGCTGTAATACGTCAAGTCCGTGTTTTAACGCAAGTTGTTTAACGGGACTTGCTTTAAATTGCAAGCCCCTCCCAGAAGGTCTGTCTGGCTGCGTTAATACTGCGACAACCTCTAGTTTTTTTTCAATCAACCTTTCTAATGCTTGTTCTGCAAAATAGGGGGTCCCAGCAAAAATTATTTTCAAACTCTTATCCTTAGAATGTTTCTCTCAGCCTTTTTTTTAGTTTTGCTCGAATTCTTACTTGTTTTAAATGAGAGAGATATTCAACAAATACTTTGCCAAGAAGGTGATCCATTTCGTGCTGGATACACACTGCTAGCAGACCTTCAGCAGTTACATTAAATTCTTCTCCCCTTGCATTCAATGCTTTTACAGTTATTTTTTCAGCTCTTTTAACTTTGTCGTATATTCCAGGAACAGATAAGCATCCTTCTTCAAATTTATTTTTTCCTTCACTTGTAATCAATTCCGGATTTATTAGAACCAGTAATTCGTCATGTGTTTCTGAAACGTCAACTACAATGATTTGTAAGTGTACATTGACCTGTGTCGCTGCCAAGCCAACTCCTGGAGCTGTGTACATCGTTTCAGACATGTCAAATATCAGTTTTTCCACTTCATCTGTAATTGCATCCACCTTCTTTGCTATTTTGTGTAAACGCTCATCAGGATATTGAAGAATAGGTAGAATCGACATATACGCTTGCTTATTTAAGTAACTAGATGCAGAATTTAATCTCTTGTACCAAGTCCGTGCTGCACTTTATTTACTTTGTTGGGATTTTTCATGCGTAAGATTATATCGCTGATTTGTGTTTTGTTACCGATTGTCACCTTAGCCGATCCTTTGGATATTCGCGAAAATGCTCCTGACCGCCACATTGTTGTCAAGGGCGACACTTTGTGGGATATTTCCTCTACTTTCTTCAAGGATCCGTGGAAGTGGCAGCAAATATGGGGTTTTAATAGAGATACTATCAAAGACCCGCACTGGATTTATCCCGGAGACGTAGTTTTACTTGATCGATCTACTGGTACTCTACATATTGGTGAAATTAGTCAGCAAGTTACCGCTCTTGAATCAAATACTGTTCCACCAAAATCGGTAGA
>CAIRAO010000013.1 GCA_903876625.1 uncultured Gallionellaceae bacterium
GCAGTCAATTATTGAGTCTTTTACTCGCACCAAAACGCAATGATATGGTGGTGGACTTTTGCGCCGGTGCTGGTGGTAAAACGCTAATGCTTGGCGCGATGATGAATTCACAAGGTCGCTTATATGCCTGGGATATTTCCGAAAAACGTCTGGCTAATTTGAAACCGCGATTGGCGCGTTCCGGTTTAAGCAATGTGCAACCCCAACTCATCGCGCATGAGAACGACAACAAGATCAAACGACTCGCAGGCAAGATCGATCGTGTACTGGTTGATGCACCTTGTAGCGGGCTTGGTACCTTACGACGCAACCCCGATCTAAAATTTCGTCAATCAGAACAAAGCGTGGCTGAACTTACTCAAAAACAAACATCCATACTCGCCTCGGCAAGCAGGTTGCTCAAGGTTGGAGGACGTTTGGTCTATGCCACATGCAGTTTATTGCATGAAGAAAACCAGGGCATCGTTGAGGCGTTTTTAGCAGCGCACACCGATTTTGTATTGATACCAGCGAGTGAAGCACTAGCCCAACAAAAAATATCATTGGATACGGGCGACTATCTGCAATTGTTGCCGCAGCAACATGGCACCGATGGATTCTTTGCTGCCGTGATGGAACGCAAGAGTTAATTGTGAAACCACATCCATAACCGCTCGCATGTGCTACTCATTGAAATTCAACAATAGGTGACAGCTTTACCCTCCCTCCCTCCCTGCCCTCCCCCGAGGGGAGAGGGTTCTGTTTCCTCACCCTTCGAATGAAGCGTCTTTTCTCACATTGCTGGAGGATTCTGTCCCCTCACCATCGGGGGAGGGTTAGGGAGTGGGTCTGTGGCAACCAGGTAACATCATCAAAATACTTTTTTTTGTGGCTATTTCACTTGACACCCGGTTTGCGTTGAACCGTTTTCAGATATATTTTTTCTGCCTTCCCCGCTATCGTTTGCATCGGGCAGCTTCTCACCACTCATGAATTTTGGCGTTGAGGGTAGACGGGCAAGTAATTTGTCGTTTGCATAACCTGTTTGCCCAACACCTATATCAATGCTTTTGCCATTTTCATGTTTTACATTTACCTGACCATCATGCACTGTCACGTATACCCCAGGCTCAGCTTTACCTTTCGATTTCGGTGTTGAAGAATTTGGACTTTGAGGTGCAGGTTTGTTTTCATTTTCAAATTCCTTCTGCATATCCACTTTCACGCTATCAGGCTTTGGCGTTTTGTTTTGCGTAATACCGGGCGGAATGATCGTTACTGGGACCGGTTTTAAATTTTGTCCGAGAATGGCCGCCTGTCCAACTCCCACAAGCTGGGTAGCGCCCGGTGTAGTCAAAGCCACTTGCCCCGCCCACACATACACACCCGCACCCTGTAAAGGTGCCTCCTGAGTCGCGCCTTTTTCTCCGGCAGTAGCACAACCTCCATTGCACCATGCATCAAATCCCGTACCACGTATTCCGATGGTGGCGGTGGTTAAATTAAAATGGTAATTGTCGTGATTGAGGCGCCCGATCAACCCCGTTACGACTCGAACGCCACCTTTGATCAGTCTAAGTGCCGCATTATCTTGATCTGAACTTTGAGCTTGTTGACTTTTATATTGGAATTTCTCTACATGGAAGATCGTCTCTTCTTGCAAACTGACGCGACCTTCATCCCGAAATGCCACAACCGCATGCGATGCTTTGGCTGTAGCAAGAAGATCACCTTCAAAGACTGAAGAACCAATCACTAACTTGCGCACTTTGCCCGTTTGATTCTTGGCAGTCAATTCGCCTTGAACAAGCATGACACGCCCCACAGTAATCGGCTCTGGCTCGGACTGTGGTTGCGCATTGCTATCATCATCACAATCCTGCTCTTTGCAAAGGCGAGTCGAAAAGTCCGTACCGCGAATCCCGATCGTTGCGGCTTTTACTTTCAATTGGTAAGCATCCTGGTTTCCGCGTTTTCCGATCAAGCCGCTGATCGTACGAAAACCACCCTTGAATAATCTGAAAACAGCATTGTCTTCATGCGGTGTGTCTTTTTTGAATTTATAGTTTTCGATCTTGAGGTTGGAATTGGGCCGTAACGTCATCTGAGTGCCATCGTTCATGAGCACTTGAGCGTAACTATCCTTGGCCGTTTCCAAATCGTCGCCAATTTGAACCACGGCTTTAGGCACCATGATCTTAACGGTGCCATCAGCATGTTTGACAACCAAGCTACCGCTCATATAACCAATCTTGCCTGCAACTTCGACTGCTGAAGCTGGCGTCGCAAGCATGACTGCCAAGACGATGAAGCTTAGGAGGGTTGAGGTAAGTTTGCTCACGTCACATGTCACTTTAAAAGGCCGCCGACAAAACAAGGTGTACACGCCAATCACCTTTTACCTGTTCGGGATCTGCTCCCTCTTTCGCAATACGGCCTGCATCCACTCTGAATGAGACAGAGTCGGAATAGGCCGATCTTAGACCAACACCGTAGCTCGCTATCGATACATTACTGCCGGTGGCTGCAGGTAAACCAGACATTGGGTTAGTACTCGCTTGCCCTGCATCATAAAAAACCAAGCCACGCAGATTAAGTTTACCTGAGAGATAGACTGGTGCATAAAACTCCAGATTTCCCCGAATACCCTTATCGCCGCCTTCGCTGCCCTCGGAGAAACCGCGCACTCCATCCATTCCACCCAAACGTATTTGTTCGCCTTGAATCAGTTCATCGCCACTCCATTGCCCGCTGAAGGCCAACCGAAATTGCCAATCCCCACCCAAGGGTTGCAGATAGTTTCCACCAAAGCGAACCACTTTGTAACTTGCCTTGGGATTGCTAGAATTAATTTGGTCATATTGCGCAAAATCAGCCGATTTCCCTTTGCTCATCCAGGGAAAGTTGGCTGCTGCCGAAGCATTCAAGCCCACATCGGAATCGCCCACTTTGCCCTGCAGGCTTATTGCCAGGCTAGCCGGTGTTACAACGATCTCGTTATACAACACCGTTACAGGTGCTGTGGTTTGCTGCACGGGCTTAAAGTCGCGCAGTTCCAACCCATAAGAGAGACGCGGATCAAATGGACCAATCTTGTCCAATGCATGATTGTACCGATAGCCGAATATCTCCCCGCCACCCTGAAAATTGTTTAATCCGCCAACCAGAGAATTAACGTTGGAGTAGGCTGCAGAAAATTCCATACTGTCGCCTCTTGAGTATAGGGGAATCTTGTAATTACCACTAAATATCCTTACACGATCAGTGTGCTCAGGCGATATTTGAGTTTGAAAACTGGCGATATGATCTTTATCAAACAGGTTGGCGTAGCGGTAAGATAGCCCGATCCGACTTCTCCCCGTTTCCACAGTTCCACTGTTATCGTAGTTAACTCCCCAGGCACTTGGCTTGGCATCGGTCACAATGACATTGGCATCCACTTCATCTTTATTTTTCCCTGCCTTTAACACAACATCAAGTTGCCGGGCGGGATTTTCGTTCGCCAGTTTAAGTTCTCTTGCGATTTCTTTGGTAACCGGTATGTAACCTGTCTTTACTGATGGCAATGCATTCAAGGCATTTTCATCAGTGACAAATTTGATAAATTTATTGTGTTTGACCGTTACCTTTCCAAAGCGAGTCTCAATCACATGGAAATGCACATCACCCTTTTCCAGTTCTTGTTCCGGCAAGGAAATATGAACAGTAGTGAATCCCTTCTTTGCATAGAGCGCTTCGATTGCCTCCAAGGCTCTTTCCACATCCGAGAAATCTTTGTTCTTGCCGATATAGGGAGCAACGGTATTTGAAATTTCGTCTTTGCTCAGAAGCGTTGCACCATCCAGCGTATATTTTCGAATCTCAAAGCTCAGTACGGTATCTTCTGACATTGGAGCCTGATTAGATGCGGCATCGGCTGCATCTGCAACTTGTATCTCGCAAAGTGCAAGGATAATCCCTGCAAGTAAGAGCATTCTTTGTTTAAAGAAAATAGTATTCATAAATCAATTGCAAACCGGCAAGGGTTTCGCCGTTGGTGAATCGGCAGTTTTGAGTATTACTTTACCTGCCGCCAGTTTAGCTGCTTCTTCCCAACGTTCTTGATCTAAAGCAGAATCCCCTGACATGCTTCCTAGAGTTGCCACTACTGCTGCCAAGGCGTCCAAGACTGTGGGTGCAAGTGTGAATGCATTATTAGTTAGCAAAATAGCGCCAGCCGGGATATTGCCATACACGCGCGATGCGGCTAACGTAACAGGATTGCCCGTTATGGTTCCATTGATGAAAATGCTGTCCGTCAACAAAGACGACGCTGCCGAGCCGGCAGTGAGAGTGACACCGCCACCAGCAGCAATTGATGCACCTGTATTGATCGTAATCGGGCTATGCGCAGTCATGGCAAAAGAGCCTTGCGTACTTAATGCGCCATTTACAACGATGGCACCGGTATTATCGATGATTACGTTACCAGCCGTTCCTGTATTAGTAAGCGCACTAATTGTAAAAGGGGCGTAGGTATTGGTTAACGCAATGTCGCCACTTCCCGTATTTGTGGCATTGAAACTAGCCACCGTATTGGCTCCAGCTAAAATTGTTCCGCCAACAGAGCTTGTTGCCAACAATCCAGCAGTATTAATATTAGGAGTGAAACCGCCGTAAGTCATCTCGATGATGCCCGCACTTCCTGCGGTCCCTGCCATTCCTGCCAGGCTGATGGTTCCGTTATTGGAAGATATTTGAGTATTTGCAGCACTTCCACCAATAACTATGCCAGTCGCTGCCCCAGCCGATGTCGTCGTTCCCCCCGTACCAACGATATTTATTCCGCCTCCGTTGGTAGTCTGAATGGTTCCGGTAATGTTGACGCCATCAGCCTCTGCCGTTGTTGTTCCGGTATAGGTACCCGTCAAGTTGATGGCATTGGCGGATTTATTTGCCGAAGTGATTGTCCCCGAAGTAATAAAACCCTGAGCATTGGCAGCCCCACTGCCTTGGCTGACGCCTTCGATCGTAATTGTGCCGACACCGCTGTTAATGGTGGTAGCGTTGACCCATGCCCCAACATAAGGTGTACTTATTCCGCCAGCGTAACTCTCGCCGCGCACAATGATGTTGCCTCCGCCGGAATTCAGCATCGCATTGACCATCTCAACGCCGTTCACGTAGGTTGCATCACCCGTGGCGTAACCAGTAGCCAAGTTACTTCCCCCTCCCAAAGTGATATTGCCACCATTGCTGAAAATCGACGATCCAGCTGCCATCGAGATTGCACCACCTGCATTCAAAAAGTTGGAATTCAGAATTACATTTAAAGGTGTTCCGGTTCCGGTAATTGCACCACTCGCGCCAAATATTATATCTGTATCTGATTGCAGGGTGAGCGTCCCAGCTGCTGTGATGGTGCCGTTAACGCTAGTTGAGCTAGAAGTTAAAGAGATTGCTCCAGTCGCCGTCAAACCTGCCGTGTTGACCGTGCCCACTGATAACGCCGCGCTATCTGTCAAACTGACAGAACCTGTATTACCGGCTAAGGTGGTAAAACTGTTTGCAGCGTTGAGCACATAGGAACCTGTTCCTAAAAGCTCTAGTCCTGTGGCAGTAATTGCTGCTGTTTGAGTGCCACTACCTGAAGTGTTGAGCGACAGATTGCCGCTAGCGGTGATCGCCCCGTTGATTGCAATGCCGCCGGTTCCGTTTAATAGCGCTGTGTTATTGGTAAAGTTCATTGGCGCCGACACGGTAATAGCCCCGGTGTTGGACGTCGAACCGATGATCAATTGTCCTGTATTACTAGTCGAGGGAATGGCGTTAAGATCGGTCTGGGAAAGTTCTAAAGTGTTCGGTGTTGTTTTTAATGTGCTGCCAATATCGATTGAATTAGAGGTAGTAAAATTTTGAAGAATAACATTACCCGTGCCCGCATTGATCGATGCCACTGGGAACCCCTGTAAGCTCACGCTCACTAAAGTAATCTTGTCGGCTGTCAGAGTAATCGTTCCATTGTTTGTGCTGATCGCACTAGAGTTATCAGTGAGCATGGTATTGGCTGCAGAATCAGTCAAAGATATTCCCCCACCAGCTGCACTGTTGGTGATAACAAGGGCGGTAAATGCAGCATTATTCGTGAAGGCAATATCGCCGCTGAGACTATTTGTTCCAGAAAAGCTTGTGACAATATTCGCACCGTTTAGCGTTGTTCCGGCTGTAGAACTGGTTGTAAGCGCTGCGGTATTTGTAGTAATCAGACCCGATCCACTTTCTATAATTGTTCCCGCATTACTTGTCAAAGTAATCGCGTCGGTGAATGCCCCTGAAATAGTACCGGTGATGCTAATTGGTCCAGTATTGGTTACACTGATACCCACTCCGGAACCACCGTAAGCGTTGCTGATTCCGGTTATAACCAATGGATTAGCGGTGTTGGCAAACGAAATGCCACCGCCACTAGCACCGTTAGTAGCGTTCAAACTGCCAACCGTGTTCGATCCAGTCAACGTTTGTCCAGATGCGGAATTAGTAGTCAGTAAACCCGGTGTGCTGATCCCCGCTGTTTGACCGATAGTCGAGCTAGAGGTCAAAGAAATATTTCCAGTAGCCGTTAAGCCTACAGTGTTCACTGTTCCAACGGACAAAGCATTTCCGGTCAGGCTGACCGATCCCGTGTTTCCGGCAACTGTTGTAATGCTGTTGGCTGAATTGAGCGTATAAGAACCCGTACCCAAAAGCTCAAGCCCCGTAGCGGTAATTGTTGCTGTTTGTGTGCCAATACCTGAAGTGCTGAGTGTCAGATTTTTGCCGGTTCCTGTGTTGATTGCTCCATTAATGGCAATGCCGCCTGCTCCATTCACTAGCGCTATGCTAGCAATGTTGGTAGGCAAGTTTAACGCTGTCTGTACCGTGAGTGCACCGCTATTGGCCGTTGAACCGATGATCAATTGTCCACTCGTTGAGATGAAGTTAAGATCGGACTGAATAAGTTCTAACGTATTTGCTGCACCCGGTTTTGAGGTGGTATTAATATTGATCGCATCTGTGGTAGTAAAATTTTGTAGGGTCACGTTACCTGCCCCTGCACTGATCGATGCCCCAGTGCCAGTCCACAAAGACATCTTGTCAGCTGTCAATGTGATAGCCCCATTGCTTGTAGTGATCGCATAAATCGTATCGGTGAGCAACGTATTTACAGCAGTATCCGTCAGGGAGATACTTCCCCCCGGTGCACTGTTGATGACTCCCCCATATGCGACATTGAATGCAGCATTATTGGTTAATGCGATATTGCCGCTTCCTGTGTTTGTTGCTGTATAGCTTGTTACTGTATTTGCTCCATTTAATGTTGTACCGGCAACTGAGCTAGTATTCAGCACGCTACTAGTGTTTAACGTTCCATTCGCACCTTCGGAAATAGCACGGCCTGCGGTAAGGACGATCCCACCGCCACCGGACGCTACCGGTGCGTTAATTAAAATATCGCTGGTTGCACCTGCAGCATTCGCTGTAAATGTGCCGCCTGAGATCGATACACCACCATTCAAAGTGATTGAACCTCCCGCTGTCTGCATGATCAATCCGCCCGTGCTGGTATTGGTTATTGTCGCCCCTGCATTGGTCACGATTGATCCCAGCCCAGTCGCCTTCAGCGTCAGCGTATTAGTGGCATTGGACCACGTAATAGCATTTTGAACAGTGATATTGCCCGTTCCACCCGAACCTGAGGTCGTGTCCACTGTTACGGCAGAAACTGCCAACTGATTTTGTAATGTTGTGACGTTGAGATTGGATGGTGTGGTAACAGTATCAGTGAATGTATTTGCGCCTGTTGCATTCCATGTCATGGAGGTCGTATCGATAGCGGTACTGATTGTGATGTCAGTTGGATCAAGCAGTAGCGTTCCAATAATGCCATTTGCCGCCGTTGTATCAACCAATCCATTAAACCCCAGCTTCTGCTTGCCTGAAGTTTCTACCCAGCCGCCATTGCCTGAATGCGCACCGCCCTTAGCGGAAATATAGCCATTAAACTGAGTTGCTTGGTCAGCCCAAACAACAACTTTTCCGCCATTGCCATTTTGTAAACCATCAGCACTAATATTGGCAGTTGCAGCGACATAGGTAAGTTGTGCATTGGGCACATCATGATTCGCGCCATGCGCATCTCCACCTATCAGCACAGTGCCACCGCCTTGTGTGCCATTTGCACTGATAGTTGCGCCATCCAAGATACCGACTTGTGGTCCCAGTGCTGCGATGGCTCCACCCGTTGTGCCATTTGCACTCACGGTGCCAGAAATCTCAGTCGTCTGGCTGGCCTTGAATACAATTTTGCCGCCTTGCATGACAGCACTATTTGCATCGACTTCACCCGTGTTTTGCACGATCGTGCCAAACATGCCCAAGCTACCTGAGTTAACAACCAGTTTCCCAACATTGGTGGCATTACCTGCCGGTGCAGTGATGTTCACGCGCATGTTTGGGTTGTTTGAATTGACAAGGTCGACGTTATTGCCTGCCACGAGAAGAATTTCACCGTTGGGTGAGGTGATGATGCCGCTGTTTTCAACGTTCGGGGCGATCAGATAAATCTGCCCGCCATCTTGCGCAGTAATGCTTCCCGAATTTGTGATGTTTTGTGCCGCCGGTGCTGACGTGAAGTGATGATTACCCGACAAGAAATCTGCATCACTCAAGTTGAGCGATGTCGCAACCAACCCACCTACATTGACAGTGGCGCCTGCACCGAAGACGATGCCATTCGGATTGACCAGAAATACGCGTCCGTTTGATTGCAAAGTACCCAGGATGTTGCTTGGGTTGCCACTGGTCACACGATTCAAAACTGAAGAAGATGCACTTTGCTGGGCAAAGTTGGTGACTTCGTTGGTATTGATCGAGAATCCTTGCCAGTTGATGATCGTGCCGGGTGTGTTGGTTACGGTAAGCGTATTACCGTTTGTCGCGAAGGTGGCTTGCCCGTTAGTTACAGCGCCACCGATGGGATTAGCCTGCGCATTAGACCCAAAGCAAACAGCAACAGCAAATAAAAGCGGCTTGAGTTTTAAATTAAAACTGCTTGCTTCTTTACTTGGGTTAACTATTCGTATCGAACGAATAAGACTTGATGCAGAACGCTTACCTTTAGATCTGGTAATTTCAGAAACCGCGATCCAAGCGCCCAAGGCCTCGGACCAGATTGTTCGATAGACGTGATTTAGAGATTGCATGCTACCCCCTTGCCCCCAACCCTTAAAAAGTCACACACGCAACTTTGAAATTTCTTCTTCTTGAATTTCCGGCTATGCTACTCCTCATGGAGGTCTATTTCAAACTTAATAGAAATACTGGGTGCGATTCAAACTCATGCTAATAACTCAAATACCCCCTCCCCAACCCCTCCCCCGGTGGGAGAGGGACATACCCCGTTCCAAGTGAAAATGGAAGGTTTGGCTCCCTCTCCCTCCGGGGGAGGGGTTGGGGAGGGGGTGCTGGTCGACTTCTCTACATCAGTTTGAATCGCACCCAGAAATACTTGGCGAAAAAACTAAATTTTCCGGGTTATCAACTCTTCACAGCGGTCAGCGATCTTGCTTATCTGTTCCTGCTGTGACTCCTGCGCATATTTTGCCGCAAACTTCTGTGCATTTATTGCAAACTCCGGTTCGTTCAACAAACGATTTAGAGGCAGCACATAATCTTTAGCGGGTGCCTCAGGATGTACCACCAGACCAGCTCCCATCTTTTGAATGTTTACCGCAGTCAGAAAATGTTCCAACTGGATCGGCAAGAGTAATAGTGGAATACCTGCCATCAACAGCGCAGATGTTGTACCGTGATTGGCGTGACAAATACCGACATCACATAATCCGGCAAGTTTGCCAAGATCAATTCTCTCAGTAGCGAAAAACATTGTTTCGGACTGATAGCGAGTCACCAGTTGTTGAAAGAGACTTGGTGCATAAACCAATATTCGCAATGATGATTCTGCGAGTTTTTGCAACACCCTCTCCAAGTCATTGTAGTTTTTATCGAGATAGACGAAAACTCGTTTTGAATTACCTGAAGGCCATATGGGTTCGGCGCCATTTCCAACTAGATATTTTCCTCTCCAATATTGCGAATTTTTATCACGTTGCGGATAAGGATCGAATGCTGGGTAGGTACACAAGAAATCTTCTTCAACATTAAAAATCTCATAGAGATGATTTAACGTTTTCATGCCATGCCGGGTGAGTGCGATATTCACTGTTGCGAGAATGCGTGCTTCGCTTTCTACTATTTGTTGATGTGAGTGCTGTAACCACCAACGCATAGCAGGAAACGGTGAAATTCTCGGCGGAGAAAAAAAACCCGTCCCGATCAAAGCGCGAGGAAACGGCAATTCCGTTGAGGCAAGCAATGCTGTGGGAGAATGATCAAAGATCATCAGATCAGGTGTTGTCAAGATCAGCAAATTACGCCAGGCATTGATCATGCTGCGTAAAGCCTCTGCATCATTGAAACCAAAACTGAGCAGTATCTCTGCATAGGTTAACGGTGGAGTGGTACTGGGTGTTTCCGGCCAAACGGGTGCTTGCAGTAGCGGAAACTCCGCTTCCTTCACCAAAGTTGCCACGCGGGAAAGATCGCGTAAGCAAAGGACAGGTTCATGGCCGCGCTTACGAAGCTCGTAAGCCAAAGGGATGATCGCACTGAAGTGGCCAAGGTTATCACCTAGCTCCCACGCTAATAGAATTCGGCTCAAGTAATGAAATCCCTTTGATTTGAGAAATTGATTTTGTTGTAATTTTGAATTGTGATCATCCTATAGGATTAGCTTTTTTCATTAGCTACTCTAATCCAATTTATAAAGAGTTCTTTATCATGTTCATGAGTTGAGTTAGTCATCTAATTAAACTCCGTCTAAAAGCAGGTCTTTATTAAAACAAAAGATATTCTCACCCTTATAGACGAAATCAAAATTATAAGAAGAAATCGCGCGTAAAAAATTTTGTGAATTAGACTGCCACGGTATAAGCCAATCATGCAGTTCGATGATCAGTAATGGTATGTTTTTCAACCACGCAAAATTTTCTTTAAATAATTCAGATTCGCCGCCTTCAATATCTACTTTAAAGATAAATGGGGTACATCCTTGCTCTACAAATTGCCTTATCAAATCGGTTGCCGAGTAAACAGGCACTTGATAGTCACCGCTTTCGCCAAGTCTGAATCCACAGTCACTGCAACCGGGATCATAAAGGTAAAGATAACCATTAGAGCTACTTATACCCCCTTCTAATAAAGATAAATCAATGCCATGACAATTTTTCCTGAGTATATTGCAATTATTTTTTTCAGGCTCAATTGCTAGTATTTTGCATTGTGGATATATCGCAGAAAAATAAACTGCACTTGCCCCAATGTTGGCTCCTGCATCGATTATTAGTGGCTTCTTATTTGAGTTAATTAATGACTGGAAATACGCATTAAGTAAATTGTTCTGAACAAAATTATTCAGGTTGTAGTCTTGATTCGCTAATATCTGCTGAACAACCAAGCGGTCGCCCACACTGTCGCCCCTGATATAAAAAACTCTGTTAACATTGTTTGAATTAATGTTTAGTTGTTCGAGCTGTCTAGTCATTGGTCAATTAGCATTCTTTATTCTCAGCTATGTTTTACATCATGTCTCAATCATGGGTTAAATACAAAACCGTCCCCCTCAAGAATAGTCAACTCCGTATAAGTTGATGTGAAAGATGGTGGCTTCATGAATTTACAATAGGATATCCGAACTTCATAACTATACAAGGCGAATTCTTTTCTGCATCTTCAAGCGCAAGCAACAAACTCGTTCTATGGTTTTTTACGATATCTCGCCAATGTATGCCAGTAAGAAGACTCTCCAATCCCCAAAGAAAGTTTAGGCTCGGCTTAAGGTTCAGGCTTGTGTTGATTTTGGCAGCACGCTTTACCATGATATACGCAGCGATCGAGCCAAATTCTCTAAGTTGCGCCAAGGAGGTAATTCCAGCAGCTTGTAGCATTTCACCTGACTTTTTCCCTATGCCAGGAAATAGTATTTTAGTTTCACCAACCATGCGGATTTCCTTCATTTTATTCGATTGTATCAAGTCCGAGCGACTTTGATAATTCAACAATTTATGAAGTTAATAGGGTGACGCTACTATTTATTGACAGCCAATTTAAGCCGCTAATGAGTAAATTAAAATCAGGATAAAAACTGATTCAAGAAATCATCTTGATATTTATCAACGGGCTTAAACCAAAATATGGAATGTAAAACAGAACCAAGCGAACTTCC
>CAIRAO010000014.1 GCA_903876625.1 uncultured Gallionellaceae bacterium
ATCAGAGCGGAATTGACCACCACGCCAAATGTATTGGAAGCGCAAATTAAAACGCTTAAATCTGCCGGCTATACCTTCATTACTCGGTCTTAGTTAACTTTGGCGCTTAACGGCAGAGCGAAGCATTTTCCCAAAAAACCAATCATTCTAAGTTTTGATGATGGTTACATGGATTTGTATACCGATGTCTTTCCGATTCTAAAACAGGAAAATGCCAAAGCGGTTGCCTATATTATTGTCGATTTTTTAAACCGCCCGAATTTTTTATTCTCGCTCCAGGTGGTATTGGCTAGATTCGGAAGTAATTCAAACCGAACAACAATCCAAACTGACATACAACGCACTGACACAGCAATTCAGGATATCTAGAGGAACCCTTTTTCAAAGCTTTCCGAATTTGGAAAGCGCCCTGCATGTGCTAGGTCACCAAACATCTCAACCGGTTTCAATTACATCTTTTGGCGGTGGAAACGGATACATTGCAAAACTACTTAAAAGTGAAACTAAGTTTTCCGCATATGCACAGATGCGGTTAGATAAATCGCAACTGCCGAAACCACTACAAGTAAACGCGCTAACAAATAGTGACTGGAATTTAGAGTCAGAAAAGCACTCATGGATCATTCACCCGGAAGTTCTAAAAACCGAAGGGAAGAATTAATTATGAAGTATCTCATAATAATAGGTGGAGTTGCTGGTGCAACGTTACTTTATCTTCTGACAAGTGCAAGTGCAAATACAGAACTATTTTCCCGCAATTATTCCAGCTTGTTCATCGTAACGGGCCTATTGGCATTGGGCTTGTGCGCACTTGTAGGTCTCCAATTGTGGCAATTACGCATCAAACTAAAAGAAAAAGTATTTGGCGCAAAACTAATGTTGCGGCTAACGCTATTTTTTTCATTGATTGCAATTTTACCAGGTTTATTAGTGTACTCAGTCTCAGTTCAGTTTCTGGGAAAAAGTATTGAATCGTGGTTTGACATCAGAGTTGAGCAAGCACTGGAAGGTGGATTGAACCTTGGACGAAATTCTCTGGAAAACGGATTAAAAGAAGTTGGAAAACAGAGCCAACTACTAGCATTGCTCCTGGCAAATCAACCAAGAAATAATTACAAGGGAATCATCGAACAACAAGATGCCAAAAATGAAGCGCAAGAAATTACGGTATACGATGAGAATAGCAAATTAGTTGTTTCAAGTTCAAAAGCACTTAATCATCCGATTAAGACCCCCGATCAACAAATGCTCAAGGAGGCAATTCAAAAGGGGGAATACAGTTTTGTAGATGTACTCGCAGATAATTTGCTTATCTGGCATGTATTAGTTCCAATAAAACAGAGTCAACAAACGGAAAATAGATTGGTACTCGAGCTAATACGTCATGTTCCTCAACAATTTTCGACTGACGCAGAAACAGTACAAGAAGTATATCGGGATTACCAGGAACTGACTCTGTCACGCCTCGGTCTAAAACGTTTATACGGAATTACACTTACTTTGACTTTGTTGATCGTTTTACTAAGCGCAGTTTCAGCCGCGTTCATTTTAAGTGGACGACTAAGCTCTCCGCTGGCAGCGCTTGCTGAAGGAACCCGTGCAGTAGCCCAAGGAAACTTTTCAGGAAATTACCCGGTGCAAAGCAGAGACGAGTTGGGTGCATTAACGGGATTGTTCAACCAAATGACTGCACAACTATCGGATGCAAAAATATTAAGTGAACAACAACAAAGCGAAGTAGAAAATGCTAAAGGTTATTTGGAAAACATATTAACGCATCTATCTTCAGGAGTAATTGTTGTAGATGATGAATTCAAATTACAACTAGCCAATACAAGTGCCGAAACTATACTGGGAGTTTCTTTGCGCGATAAAAAAAACAATTCGATTGCAGAAATAGTATCTAAAAATGTCTTACTTGGACCATTTGCAAATTCAATAATGTCTGCAGCGAAAGATTCTGCAGGGAACGATTGGCAAAGGCAAATAGAACGGATAAGCAAAAATGGAGATCAAATTCTGTTACTCAGAGGTTCTCGCTTAACAACAGCAATGGAAAGTGGATACGCAATAGTTTTCGATGACATCACGCCATTACTGCAAGCAGAGAGGCATGCCGCATGGGGAGAGGTAGCACGCCGTTTAGCACATGAGATTAAAAATCCACTTACTCCAATACAGTTATCGGCAGAACGCATGCAACATAAATTGAGTAAAAAATTAAGCGAACAAGATGCCCAATTATTGCATCGTGCAACACAAACAATTGTAAGCCAGGTAGCCGCCATGAAGAACATGGTGGCTGATTTTGCGGATTATGCACGAGCTCCAGCGGCGAAATTACTGCCACTAAACATGCATCAACTATTGAATGAAGTTATGGGGTTGTATGAAGCTAACAGCAGTCCAATTCAACTCCAACTAAATGCCAGTCATGCATTGCTTTATGGTGATCCAACACGATTAAGACAGATAGTTCATAACTTACTTCACAATGCTCACGATGCACTACAGAATACGAAGCATCCACAAATACTTGTTGCAACTAAAAGTTCTTCAACCGAGTTTTTGTTGGAGGTAAGTGATAATGGAAGTGGGATACCGGAACAAATACTAACAAGAATATTTGAACCTTATATGACGACCAAGATAAAAGGAACAGGATTGGGATTGCCGATTGTAAAGAAAATAGTTGAAGAACATGGGGGCAGGATAACAATTGAAAATAAAAATTCAGGTGGAACTAAAGTAAGCATAAGTCTTCCACTGTCTTTCGATATGGAGGTGGCTTAATGTCGACCAAAGATATACTGGTGGTAGATGATGAGGTTGGAATTAGAGAGTTGCTTTCTGAGATATTGTTTGATGAAGGTTACAACGTCCATTTGGCAGAAAATGCCGAGCAGGCAAGAGAATTTAGAATGAACCATTCTCCAGATCTTGTTTTGCTCGATATTTGGATGCCCGATATGGACGGGCTCACGTTGCTTAAAGAGTGGTCAGGACAGCAATTATTAACTATGCCAGTGGTAATGATGTCTGGCCATGGAACAATTGAGACAGCATTGGAGGCGATAAGAGTGGGTGCAATAGACTTCCTGGAAAAACCAATTGCGCTGCAAAAGTTATTAAAAACGGTGGTTACAGCAATACAAAAAAATACAACAACTTCGTTGCAAAAAAAAGTGGTTGTAACGCCAATAGAAGCTAACAACAAAGATGGCATGAGAATGATTCCTTTGCCTTTAGACTTGCCATTGCGTGAAGCTCGAGAATATTTCGACAGCGCATATTTTAATTACCAACTAGACAAGGAAAAT
>CAIRAO010000015.1 GCA_903876625.1 uncultured Gallionellaceae bacterium
GTTTGAAGCCCGCTACGGATTAGCGCTGCTGGCGTCGGGCCAACGCAAAACCATTCTTCACGAACGTTTTAATCAGTTTTTGCAGGATGATCTGAAAAATCGTGTATTACTTTTCGACGACAATGCGGCTACCCTTGCCGCCCAGTTGGCTGCCGAGCGCAAAGTACAAGGACGGCCTGTTGATATGCGCGATACTTTCATTGCCGGCATCGCTTTGGCGCGACGTGCCACGCTGGCTACTCGCAATACTCGTCACTTTGATGACTTAACGGTCCCAGTGGTCAACCCGTGGCTCGGCAGTAATTGATGTAATGGCCTTACTTGGCTATATGAATTTGGTGTCTAAATTCGTTTGTTGGAAAGAATGTTTATTGAGGTTGGGGGATTAAAAGTACGTATTCTGGTGTAACTCACTACAAGGTTTGTGTCCTTCGGCATCAAGGAATAAAATTATCAAGATGAGTACCCGCCCTCAGTCCATCAATGTGTTTAAAATGCGCGTCGAGCGTCAACAGTGCGGCACCGTGCTCTAGGCTACTGGCTGCAATCCACAGGTCATTGGTGGGAATGGGTTGCCCTTTTCGGCGCAGTGCGGCATAGACCAGCGCATACAGGTCGGCCGTGGCTGTCGTGCCGGAAACGACTTTCACCCGCGGTGTATTGAGAAATTGCGTCAACTCGCTACGATTATTGCTTTCCCGTTGACCCGCAGCGAAGCCACCCAGCAATTCGCCCAAAACAGTAACGCTCACGATAATGATGGGTGCGTGCTGTAGCACCGAGACTATTTGCTCATTACCATGCTTGAAGGCAGTGTAAGCGTTGGTATCCAGTGCGATGGGTCTCATCGCTTACTTCCACTGCGTTTCATCAATCTTGGTAAAAGCGTCTGTGTTGCGCTCAAATGCTTGCACTTCTTTCGCACTCCAAGTACCTGCCAACGTATTTAGATCATCAAACTTTTTTAATGTGTTCAAATGAGTTGGGGAACCTGTATCCTGCAATAAGCGCAAAACCAAACTATTGAGGCTGCTACCTTCTTGTTCTGCTTGGCTCTTAAGCCTTGTCAGTGCTTTGTCATCGAGCCCACGAATACTCATCGTTGCCATGATATCACCCTTGAAATCAAATTGAATGCGCATATAGTAGCACTTCGGATTGAAGAAATCATCACCGAGATGACAAATTCACCTTGAAGCAGGTGTGGCGCACCAAAGGCAGGAAATCCTTAGCTAGCCAAAGGCCGGATGGAATCGACACACAAAGGAATTATGAGTCTATTACCCATTCTTGATTTTAATAATTTCGTTGTGCCGAACAATTGGTGAATTTACTACCCACTGATTTTCATGAGTGCTTTTTAATCAAACGCCCCCAAAGTATTTTCAGGAATACGCTTGAAACAAAAAACTTCAGCATGCTGACTAAATGCCACTTCAGATATTTTGCATTCCGTCTACTTTCACGGCGTGCCAAATGAACCACTTGTGCTTCCGGAGATAACGCAACCTTGTAGCCTTGCAGTGCCAGTCTGCCACACAGATCAACATCTTCGTAATAAAGAAAGTAACGCTGATTAAATCCGCTCAATCTCTCAAATACCTCTCTAGGAAACAGCATAAACATTCCGGCAATCCAATCAGGAAATACAGTCTCTTCCTTCACCACATAGTCGCTGCCTTTGCATCCCCCGAATGCTTTGCACATTATTTTGAGGGGCGTTGGAAAACAACGTGCGCTATCTTCCTGCTGACCATTCTCGTTTAGAACAAGCGGAGCTGCTACACCAATAGTTGAATCTTGCAGACAGGCTATCAGTGGCTGAAAGGGGTCATTATTAAGGCGAATATCCGGATTCATCACACAAAAATACTGCCCTGATGCTCGAGCAAATGCCTGATTGTGATTCGCGGCAAATCCCAGTGGCATTGGGTTCTTGATTGTTATTATCGGAAAAAAATAGTGTTGCTCTGTAAATGAAATCTTTTCGGGAAGATTGAGTGTGAGTATCACTTCAATATTGCTATTACTGCAAAAACTGTCGATATCAGACAGCAGCAACTTTACAAGACTGGATTGCAAATGGCTTACTATCGAAATTGAGATTTTCTGCAAAGTTACTCCAGATTTATTGCGATTAAGTTGTTTGATATTTCACACCGGCAAATAGTGA
>CAIRAO010000016.1 GCA_903876625.1 uncultured Gallionellaceae bacterium
TATCGTATGCCTGCCGAATGGGCTCCGCACGCAGCGGTGTGGTTGCAATGGCCGGACGAATCAATGCGCGACTATCCCGGCTATGGAGTCAAACTTGAATCCACCTGGCTTGAGATGACGCGTGTCATGCATGAGCATGTCAAAGTGCGTATTGTCGTAGGGGGTGAGCCGCAACGTGATCGCCTACTATTGCAATTCAGTCATTTCGGTTTAGATTCATCCAATATTGAGATATTTGTCATTCCTCATGATGACGTTTGGGCACGAGATAATGGCCCGATATTTGTTTTCGATTCCGCCGGAAAATTGGCAGTGACCAGTTGGAATTTCAACGGCTGGGGAGGACGCAGCCCTTCTGCTCGTGACACAGGCGTTGCCAAGACTGCGGCCTCCATGCTTGGCCTGCCGTTGGTAACCGCACCCTTCATCGCCGAAGGCGGAGCGATGGAAGTGGACGGACAGGGAACCTTCATGGCGACACGAAGTTCAATTCTCAATGCAAATCGCAACCCTAAACTTGACCAGGCAGAGGCAGAAAAAGTGTTCCGCAATCTTCTTGGCGTAGAACAATTTATCTGGCTGTCCGGCGCTCCCCCTGAGGTGTGTGAAAAGCTCGGAGACTGCACAGATTACCATATTGATATCGCGGCCCGTTTTACGCCAAATGGAGCGATCTTGTACTGCGACGCGAATGATCAATCTGATGCACGTTATCCATACCTGAATCGGCATCGAGCTGAACTTGAAGGCGCAGTCAATGCAAAAGGAAAGCCCTTCGATTTAATTCCTTTGCCCACGCCCAAAATGTATTCGACCGGAATCGCGTCTATCGGGATTCAGAATATGTCCGATGCTTCCCAAAAACCCGGGCGACTGACCGATGCCTCCTACACCAATTATCTGGTGACCAATGAGCTGGTGGTTGTGCCCGTGTTTGGTTGCGCAGAAGATGAACGAGCCAAGGACATTTTGGCAGAGCATTTTCCGGGTCGCAAAATAGTCGGTATTCCAGCACTTTCGCTCAATGAAGAAGGTGGTGCAGTACATTGCGTGACGCAGCAACAACCGCTTGTCTAACTTTCTTATTCAAGGAGATTAACACCATGACAACCCGTTTAATTAAAGTTGCTGCTGTCCAAATGGCTTCCGGGGACTGGCAACTGGATAATAATACAGACCGTGCGGAAAGATTAATTCGTCAGGCTGCAATCAAAGGTGCGAATCTGATTCTTTGTCCTGAACTTTTCATGTGTCCCTATTTCTGCGTTGACGAAAATAGTGATTATTTTGATCTGGCAGAACCTCTTGAAGGAAATGCCAAGCTGGAACGTTTCGGTCGATTGGCGGCGGAACTTGGCGTTGTCCTGCCGGTCGGTTTTTTCGAAAGAGCCGGAAAAGTTTTCTATAATTCGATTGTGGTGTTTGATGCTGACGGAACCCGTTTGGGCATTTACCGCAAGACGCATATTCCGGACAACCCGGGATATTCTGAAAAATTTTATTTCACTCCGGGCGATACCGGCTTCAAAGTATGGACAACCCGCTTTGGGCGCATTGGCGTTGGAATTTGTTGGGATCAGTGGTTTCCGGAAACGGCACGAGCCATGGCCTTGATGGGCGCTGAAGTATTATGCTTTCCCACGATCATTGGTAGCGACCCGGTGTTTCCGGATCTCGATTGCTCGGGACATTGGCAACGCACCATGCAGGGACATGCCGCAGCTAACATGTTACCGTTGGTGTGCGCGAATCGCATTGGCACGGAAACAGGCAAAGGCAATGTGGCTCATTCGCCACTCAGCGTAACCTTCCATGGCAGAAGTTTCATAGCTGACGGGACGGGTGACAAGGTAGCCGAAGCCGGAAATGCCGATGAGACTATCATCATGCATGAATTTGACCTTGAAAAATGCAGGCGTGCTCGAGAGAACTGGGGTTTGTTTCGTGATCGCAGACCGGTAATGTATGGCGCACTGATGACAAGTGATGGTATTTGTAGAGATCTTCTTGGTTGAACTTCAGTTCTCATTCCAGAAATTTATAAGATAAAGATGCAGATGAATAGACAATAATATGTTGGCCGTTCAGCAAATATATATTTCTATTCAATATTATATTCTGGTAAACCTAATTTATTCATAATTACATATAGTTAATACATTAGAGTTCTATTCATAAAGTTAATCATGTTAGGGAATAACGCCAATCTTCTTTATGGCATTCTGATCACTTCCGGTCATCGATCCGCTGGCTAACTTTGTGCTCGTGCAAAATTAAGTCAGCCGGTAATATCGCGCGCCTTAAGTGAAATTGCCAAAATAACAGGGCGGTTAGTCACTCATCACAATGGTCGGAGTATCGTTTACGCTATAACTAAACAGATTCGTTCTTTGCCAGCCGTTGTTCCGATTCACCAGATAACACACGAAGGCATTTCAAGTGCCGCTTTATTTGGAACCTTGACCGCCTTGGAAGGTGGTGGATATATCTTTATTGGTGATGACAATCGAAGTGCACTTCTCGAGAGCCTTCCTTGGTTCCTTCAAGATATGAGGCCACAAGGTTATATTGGCAGGGCATTCTGTCATGCACATTCGGATAAGTTGGGCTTGTGTAACTCTCTTTCCGAATGGTCTGATGATGATGTTATATATGCATTGTCCATGTTTGGTGAAGATTCGCCCGGCAATTTAATTGTCGGCAATGTCGCGTGGCAACAGTTCTTGACATCGAATCAAGAAATTCGTTTATCAGCTGATGGTTTGATTGATTACTACGACTCAATGGTTGATACTGCGGTGCTTGGGGCCGTACCGGGTTCCGCTGGCGCTGGTGAACATCCCAAATTTATTGCCAGACATATTGAAGTAGATAATGTCAGAAATGTGATCGTTAAGTTTTCTCCTCTTCTTGATGGCTCAACGGTTGCTGTGCGCTGGAAGGATCTTTTAATTGCGGAGCACTTGGCTTTAGAAACACTGAAAGCATATGGGTTAGATGTGCCTCAAACCAGGATTATTATTTCCGGCAAAAGGTGTTATTTTGAATCTGAACGATTTGACAGAGTTGGATTAAAAGGTCGAATTGCAACAGTTTCATTTGATGCGATAGATAATGCTTTTATCGGTTCTCACAGGACATGGGCCGCATCGGCTAATGTTTTACGGTCTAATGGAATGATTGATCGTGATTGCGAGGAGCAAATCAGACTGGTTGAGCTGTTTGGACGTTGCATTGCAAATACAGATATGCACTTTGGCAACCTGTCGTTTTATTGGGTTGCTCCATCTAGTCATTCAGAACGATTTAGACTCGCTCCGCTATATGACATGTTGCCTATGTTCTATGCACCTGAAAAAAGCGCGGTTGTTCATCGCGTATTCAATTTGCCTTTGGTGACTGAGTATGGCAAAGCAGGCGAACTGGCATATTCATTTTGGAATCGCGTTTCTACACATGAAAATGTGTCTGATACATTCAAGGAAATAGCCATTGCCAATGCCGGATTGTTACGCAGAGCATTGTCGTAATCTAATCCATAAAACAGGGATTCATATTCAGTTGCATTTTATGCATAAACCAAGCCGCTGTCCCATAACGGGGATTGGCGGCTTTTTTACTTATGTGTCCGTAAACGCGCAGCTAGGCTTCAATCCCAAGACAAGGCACCACCCGTTTGATATTCTGTTACGCGGGTTTCAAAGAAGTTCTTTTCTTTTTTGAGATCGATCATTTCGGCCATCCAAGGGAATGGGTTTGTTGCGCCCTGATACAACACGTCAACACCGATCTGTTGGCAACGGCGGTTGGCAATGAAACGCAGATATTCTTTAAACATGCCAGCGTTCAAACCAAGCACGCCACGCGGCATGGTATCTTCAGCATAGCGGTATTCCAACTCCACCCCTTTTTGTATCAGGCCACGGATCTCCTCACGGAATGCCGGAGTCCACAGGTGTGGGTTTTCCAATTTGATCTGGTTGATGACGTCCACACCAAAATTAAGGTGCATAGACTCATCACGCAAGATGTATTGATATTGTTCAGCTGCACCGGTCATTTTATTTTGACGGCCTAGCGCCAAAATTTGCACGAAACCCACATAGAAGAAAAGTCCTTCCATGATGCAAGCGAACACGATCAAGCTACGCAGCAACTTCTGATCATTTTCCGGCGTTCCGGTCTTGAATTCAGGATTGGTAAGCACGTCGATGAAAGGCAACAGAAACTCGTCCTTGTCACGAATGCTGGGCACTTCGTGGTACATGTTGAATATTTCACCCTCATCCATTCCCAGACTTTCCACTATGTATTGGTAAGAATGGGTATGGATCGCTTCTTCAAATGCCTGACGCAACAGATATTGCCGGCACTCAGGGTTGCTGATGTGGCGATAAGTGCCGAGTGAGATATTATTTGCAGCCAAACTATCGGCAGTGCTAAAAAATCCTAAATTGCGCATGACCAAGCGACGCTCGTCTTCCGTCAAACCATTGGGATTTTTCCACAAAGCGATATCGGCGGACATATTGATCTCTTGTGGCATCCAATGATTGGCGCACGCAGCCAGGTACTTTTCCCAAGCCCACTTGTACTTGAACGGAACCAGTTGATTCACATCGGCAGTGCTATTAATGATGCGCTTGTCTTCTACTTTGATGCGTCCGGTAGAAACTGAAGCAATGGTATAGCCATGCTCATCTTTGTCTTTATTTGTGTTGGCATCCATTCCCATGGATGCCATACGCACACCAGCCGATACGGCTGCAGGCGTCATGTCGTCTTCAAAATTTAACATAATTCCCTTTTGATAAAAATATCAGGCACATAACTGCCGGACTTTAATTATTAACAGTTGTGCGCTTTGAGGCACAACACCTCTAACCCTGTTTGATTTTGCTGAATTTTAAGCGGAAAAAATAATATTACGGAAAAGAAAACCAGCCGCTCCTTAATTCGCCTACTCTACACTATATCTAGTTGCTAAACAGCGAAGAATTACTACATTTAGTAGTTGAGACTATAAACTATTTTAGCTCGGCGTCAACATGCTTCGCATAATTTTTTTATTTTTTATCTCACAAGCGGTTAAATGATGCCTGTAAACCCTTTTGTTTTTCCTTTGGCGTTCAGTTAAACCCTGTTATTATTTTCCCAACCGTAACTACATCTTCCATAAACGGAAAGTATTCATGAAAAACTGGTGGGGCAGGCTTCCTCTGTCAAAAAAATTGCTTATCCCCATCATGGCGGTCTTGTTGCTCATCATGCTTTCCGCTCAGCAGGCGATCCAGAAGGTATTTCAAGATTTTGTTCTGGATGAAGCCCAGGATAAAGCAGCACTTTCTGCCGACGGGCTACTAAATGGCTTGAATATGCTGATGATAAACGGCATTATCAGCAATCCAGATCAACGGGCTTTGCTGGTAAAGAAAATGGCCTCCTCATCTGACCTGTTGGAATTACGTGTTTTCCGTGACAAGTCGATGCAAGATATGTTTGGCAAGGGATTGCCTGCCGAGCAACCAATCGATGACATGGATCGGCAAGTTTTGCAAAGCGGTCGTACAAAATCCCGTATGTTTGAATTGAATGGCAAGCCGGCACTCAGGGTTGTCATACCTTTTATCGCTCAAAAAGATTTCCGTGGAACCAATTGTCTAACATGCCACCAAGTACCGGAAGGAACAGTGAATGGCGGCACCAGCATCACCATGGATTTAACTCATGAGGTAGCGCTTATCCGTCAAAGTAGCTATGTACTTTGGAGTGCGATTATTTTGTTACTTATCGTTTTATATTTTTTATTGAATTGGCTTATTTCACGCACTCTTCAACCTGCAATTCAATTAAAACATGATCTATTGAAACTTGGTAATGGTGACTTTACCGGTAACATTCAAGTGAGTAATGACGATGAGTTAACCGCGATTGCCCGATCGGTGGTTCAAGTAAATGAAGAGCTCGGAGAATTGATCGGCAACGTTAAATTTGCATCCATTCAGCTTGCGGATACAGCCAAGCGGGTTTCCATGGTTTCTTCGATGACAAGCCAGGGAATCAATGCACAAAAAGAAGAAACCACTCATGCCAGCGAAGCAGTTACACAAATCGCCACCTCTCTGAATCAATCCGTTGAAGGTTCAAAGAATGCGGTCTCTATTGCTGAAAACATATTTGACCAGGCAGAAATTGCAAAAGGAGTGGTGGCAGATACGATCACTTCCGTTCACGCACTCGCCAATGATGTAAAAGCTGCAACAGTCGTTATTCAGGTTTTACAGAAAGAAAGTGCGGCAATCGGGGATGTAACAAAGATCATTAATGAAATAGCCAATCAAACTAATCTACTGGCACTCAATGCAGCAATTGAAGCCGCACGTGCCGGAGAGCAGGGCCGGGGATTTGCTGTAGTAGCCGACGAAGTGCGCAAACTTGCCCAAAGGACACAAGATGCCACTCAAGAGATACAGAAAAAAATAGAGGCTGTGCGCAACGGGGTTACTGAAGCTACGCTCGTTATGACAACCGGAAGCCAGAAAGCCGATGACAGCGTTGTACAAATCAACCGAACCAATGTTTCTCTTGAAAACATCATTCAATCAATCGGAAAAATACGCGAAGTGAATATTCATATCGCCGATTCTGTTGAGGCGCAGGGTTTAATAGCCACGAAAATTAACGAAACCATTTTGAACATCAGCCATGTGGCAGAACAAACCGATTTCAGTTCAAAAAATACTTCAATAGAAATCGAAAAAATTGCTTTGGCTGCCGAAACTTTGAAAAATATAGTGCAAAAATTCATCGTTCCTGAGAATGCTACTTCTCTAGCTCAATCAATCTTGCCTAGTTCATCATCGAACAGTACTGACGATTTTTTGTTTTAGGGAAACACCAAATATGTACTAAACCATTGTTCGATACATTTCCCGTTCGACCCGAGTGACTTATATCCGTTCGTCCCGAGTGGGTGAAGCCATATCGAGGGAAGCAAGGTGTATCGGGGGGTGCATACAGGAAACAATCACCACGAACGGACTTATTCGGTGTTTCCTTAGAAATTTTCTTGCAGCACTTTGAATAACGAACCGAGAGCCTTTTAGCATTTAGCCGCTATTTCTTAACCCCGCTGCAATTCCGTTTATCGTGAGATGAATGGCTCTTTTTACCTTCTCATTTGCATCCCCTGCACGATGACGATGAAGAAGAGCAACTTGCAAGTGGTTAAGCGGATCGATGTAGGGCGTGCGGGTGGTTAGGCTTCGTGCCAGAGTCGGATTATCCTCCAGCAAAGTTGATGCTCCAGTGACGGCAAATAACATCTCGACAGTGCGTTGCCATTCGGCTTCGATCTCGCCAAATATTTTGTTTCGCAATTCCTCATCATGTACCAACTCTGCATATCGGGAGGCTATACCCATGTCGGTCTTGGAAAGCACCATATCCATATTGGAAAGCAGCCCGCGAAAGAACGCCCAGTTTTTGTTCATCGCCTGGAGTTGCTTAAGCCCTGCTTCACCTTCACTCTCGATAAACTTTTGAGTTGCACTACCAAAGCCATACCAGCCCGGCAGAATGGCGCGATTCAAACCCCAACTAAATACCCAGGGAATGGCGCGCAGATCTTCTATTTTGTTACTGGCACGACGCGCCGAAGGGCGGCTGCCGATGTTGAGTTCGGCGATTTCGAGTATGGGTGTAGCAGCAAAGAAATACTCGTTGAAACCGGGTGTTTCGTAAACCAGTTTGCGATACGCGGAGAATGCGTTGCCGCTCAATACTTCCATGATCCGGTGAAATTCCGGCATGGTTGAATCATCACCGTGGTGATGAACCAGTGTTGCTTCCATCGTGGCGGCGACAAGAATTTCCAGATTACGCCGTCCAATCTCCGGATCGGAATATTTACTGGAGATCACTTCACCTTGCTCGGTAATGCGTATCTGGGCATTTACGCTACCCGGGGGCTGAGCCAGGATAGCCTGGTAGCTGGGACCACCGCCACGTCCGACAGTACCTCCGCGCCCGTGGAACAGTCGCAATTCGACACCATGCTTCTCGAATACTTTTACCAGTTCAACTTCCGCCTTATACAGCTCCCAATTGGCCGTGAGATAACCGCCGTCTTTGTTGCTGTCTGAATAGCCCAGCATGACTTCCTGAGTATTGTTGCGACTCTTCAACAGTTCGCGGTAAAAAGGGATTGAGAAAAGCCCATCCATAATCGGGCCGCATCCCTGTAAGTCGGCAATGGTTTCGAATAGAGGAATAATGTTGATATGCAGAACCGGTGCATTAGTTACTTCGAGTAAACCGGTTTGTTGCACCATCAGCGCCACCTCGAGCATATCGCTAACGGCTTTGGTCATTGAAATAATATAGTTGGGCAGTGCGGCGCGCCCGAAACGCTGATGAATCTCGGCTGCGGCCTGCATCAACTGCAGTTCGCCACGCACGGCTTCAGAATACTTTTGCAGGTTTACCGCAAAAAGTTTTCCGTCCTGCAATGAGTTCAACAATATTTTTTGACGTGCAATTTCGTCCAGTTGCGCATAGTTTTCAACGCCGGTCGTGGCCAGCAATTCGCTTACAACTTGTTCGTGCATACCGCTATGTTGGCGCATGTCAATCGGTGCAAGATGAAAGCCGAATACTTCTGCCGCACGACGCAAATCAGCCATTCGACCCCGCGCAAGATAGATCGCATGATGGTGTTCCAAAGAATTGATAATGATATCGAGCTCGGCAATAAACTCATCCGCATTTGCGTAAGGTAATACCGATTTGCTCACCGGACGCAAATGCGCCACGTGATGCCCAAGGCGTTCGGCAGTAGCGACTAGCCTTGCGTAGATCCCCAGCAAAACTAGGCGATACGGTTCATCTTCGCGGCCAACTGTGTTATCGGGGCAATTTTTGGCAAGTGTTTCAAGGTCAGCACTCACTTCGACAAGGCGTGTGGTCAGACTTAAACGTTCACTGAGCAATTCCGTCTCAGCCAAATAATATTCCAGCGCTGCCGACGAATGCCTCTCTGCCGCATCCAGCATGACCTTATGCGTTACAAAAGGATTGCCGTCCCGGTCACCGCCTATCCAACTCCCTACTCGCAGGAATGATGGTATTTTGAAGCGATGCCCGTAGCTTTGTTCTGTAATTTTTTCTAACCCGGAATACAGCTTGGGAATTTCTCTTAGAAAAGTGTAATCGTAGAACGATAATCCATTTTTCACTTCATCTTGTACGGTCAGTTTTGTTGTTCTTAACAAGCGCGTATGCCACAAGATCAAAATGAACCGGTGTAGTGTTTCTTCATTGTTTTCTAGTTCTTCCGGGGTCATATCGAGGCGATCACGATCAGACAGCAAACTGGAAATAATGAGATGGCAATTCAAAGTGCTCTTGCGCTGCACCTCTGTCGGATGAGCAGTGAGAACGGGCGAGATCAGTGCCTTGTTAAAAAACTCCTGCAGGGCGACAGCATCGATATTTTTCTCTTTAGCGCGTTCCAATACCAATTGAAAACTGCCCTCTTGCGGAGGCGAACCCGCTTTAAGATGAGCTCGGCGGCGGCGATTGTGATGCAGATCTTCGGCAATATTGGAAAGTTGTGAAAAAGTGCTAAAAGCACGAACTACTCTCAGCGTTTCATCAGGCGAAAGCTCATCCAGCACCTTTTCGAGTTCGGCGCGATCCCGGTCATCTTGTGTCTTTCTGAATCTAACAGCAATACGGCGCACATTTTCGATCAGCGCATACGCTTCTTCTCCCTCCTGTTCGCGTAATGTGTCGCCGAGAATCCGCCCGAGCAGGCGTATATCATCGCGCAACGGAACATCTTTGCTGGAAAGGTCAACCGGGGCAGACAGTAGGTTCATGACGTTCTTCTTAAACATGGTGAGTGGGCGGCTCATGTTAGAATGTGCCGCAAATTAATTAACAAAATATTCAGGAAACATGATGAATCAGGTATCCAAGTCATACACAGTCCCTGCCAAACTCGTCATCGCTTCGCGTGAAAGCGCGCTGGCAATGTGGCAAGCTGAACATATCCGGGATCGACTGCGTTTATTATATCCACAAACTGCGATAAGTATATTCGGCATGACGACTCAAGGTGATCAAATTCTCGATGTGACGCTCTCCAAGATCGGAGGCAAAGGTCTTTTCGTCAAGGAATTGGAAACTGCCCTGGAAAATGGTAGCGCGGATATAGCCGTTCATTCCCTCAAGGATGTCCCGATGCATTTGCCGGAAGGTTTTGTGCTCGCTTGCATCGGCGAACGTGAAGACCCGCTGGATGCATTTGTTTCCAATAAGTTCGACAATCTCGCCTCGTTGCCTTCCGGTAGCGTGGTTGGCACCTCCAGTTTGCGCCGCGAAAGCCAGTTAAGGGCCCGTTTTCGCCATCTGGATATTCAACCTCTGCGCGGCAATGTTCAAACGCGTTTGCGTAAATTGGATGAAGGCCAATATGCTGCCATCATTCTTGCTGCAGCTGGTTTAAAACGCCTTGGCTTGGGTGATCGAATACGTGCTGTCATTGCTAGCGATGACAGTCTACCTGCTGTGGGTCAAGGTGCGCTGGGTATCGAAACACGCGCTGACTGTCCTGATTTAAAAGCCTTGCTAGCCCCGCTGCATCATGCCGATACTGCCGCTTGTGTGTTGGCCGAACGCGCAATGAGTCGCGCACTAGCCGGTAGCTGCCAAGTTCCTCTAGGTGGTTTTGCCGAAGTTCAAGGTGACAAATTGCGTATGCGTGGCTTTGTTGCCACCCCGAATGGAAGCAAGATATTACGTGCTGAACAAGTTGGCAGCCTCTCCTCACCGGAGGAACTTGGCAATGATGTAGCTGACGATTTGCTCAAACAAGGCGCAGGGGAAATCCTCGCCGCGCTGAATGGCTGACGCACCACTTGCCGGACTCAATATCGTGGTCACACGTCCACGCGAGCAGGCTGCAGGACTAGCACAACGAATCGGCTCACTCGGTGGCAATGCCATCCTTTTTCCGTTATTGGAAATCAGGCCGGTACCTGATTCAACGCTTTTGCAAAATTTGGTCACCCGTTTGCCTGCTTTCGACCTCGCTATTTTTATTAGTCCTAACGCGGTCCGTTATGGCATGGCAGCGATACACTCAACCGGTATACTGCCTGATGGCTTAAAGATCGCCACGGTCGGAATGGGTAGTGCGCAGGCTTTACTCGATGTTGGCGTAACAGGAGTCATCGTACCAACAGAAGGCAGCGATAGTGAAGCGTTGCTGGCACTGCCACTGTTGACAAATGTTAGTGGATGGAAAATTGTTATTTTTCGAGGAGATGGCGGGCGTGAACTTTTAGGAGAGACTCTTAAAGCGCGTGGCGCCGACGTTGAGTACATCACCTGTTATCAGCGTAGCAAACCAGCTCAAGATGTGGGTACATTGCTTTCACACAGACTTGACGCGATCACTTTAAGCAGCAGTGAAGCACTGGTTTATCTCTGGGAAATGTTCGATGATGCAGGCCGCAAACAAATATCATCTGTACCCTTGTTTGTCTCGCACCCGCGTATCGCCGAAAAAGCGCATAAGCAAGGGTGGCACAAAATCATTCAAACTGACCGCGGAGATGACGGAATCGTGTCGGGTTTGGTAGCATGGGCAGAAACGACAGCTTAATCGGGATTAAATTATGAGCGAGCAATCACAAACTGAACAACCATTGACCCAAGATAAAGTTGGGCAGAGCATTTCCGCAACCATCGACTTGCCCAAGGCCTCGGGTCGACATGCGTTGGCAAATATGTTTTCACATCTCAACCTGACTCAGATTGCACTCACTGTTTTTGTGCTTGTTTTCGTGTGGCAATGGCTGGATGGACATTATCAGATCAATCAAATGCAGCAAGAATTGGCCAAACGGCTGGCCGAGATGGATGGCACAAACAAAGCCAATCAAACTTTACTCACCCAGAATCAGGAAGTAGTACGCGAACTCGGCGGCAAATTGAGCCTGCTGGAAAGCAAATATGCGGAAGCTCAAAACCAGCGTGCAGCGCTTGAGGCACTTTATCAGGAAATGTCCAGCAGCCGTGATCAGACAGCACTGGCTGATGTTGAACAAACGTTGATGATTGCTGGACAACAACTGCAACTCTCAGCCAACATTAAAGCTGCCTTGATTGCCATGCAACATGCCGACAACCGACTGCAACGACTTGATCGCCCAGCGCTAAGTGGTTTGCGCAAATCGATCGGTCAGGACATCGACAAACTTCGGGCTTTACCAAGCATTGACATTGCGGGTATCAATCTGCGAATAGACAATTTAGTTGCTGCCGTTGATACCTTGCCTTTGGCGCAAGATATAAGAAAGCAATCCGAACAACCTTTACCTGCATCATTGGTTGAAGAAAGCGCCTGGAAAAAGTTTTGGCGAGAATTTTGGCAAGAGACTAAACAACTTATTCGAATTGAAAACACGGATAAACGCGAACTGCCGCTACTGTCACCTACTCAAACATTTTTTCTTAGAGAAAATTTGAAGATACGCTTGCTTTCTTCCCGGCTGGCTTTGTTGTCGCGGGATGAATTAAGCTTTAAGCGCGACCTCAAAACCGCACAAGAGTGGATTTCGTCATATTTCGACATCAGATCCAAAGAGGGTTCATCGGCACTTCTTGCATTGCAAAAGCTGTCCGCCTCTAATATCAATATCGACCTGCCCGATATCAGCGCTAGTTTGGAAGCCGTGCGTAATTTCCGTATCTCGCACGAGAAAGGGCTGCGATGAAATTCCTGCTCTGGTTTCTGGCGCTTTTTGCTATCGCAGTTGCGCTTACGTTGGCCGCGCATAATCCCGGTTATGTGCAACTTGCTTATCCGCCTTATCGTGTCGAAATGTCGCTCACTTTGTTTGTGCTAAGTTTGTTGGCGTTGTTTATAGTCGGCTACATGATGATTCGTTTGCTACTTGCCGCATTGAAACTGCCTTCGTACGTGCGCGCTTTCCGTGAAGACCGTGCTAAAAGCAAAGGACGTTCCGCGATGATGGAAGCATTGACTGCTTTCTTTGAAGGTCGTTATTCAGCAGCAGAACA
>CAIRAO010000017.1 GCA_903876625.1 uncultured Gallionellaceae bacterium
CCCGGCATCCGGATTTATCTGGAAACTGTTGGGTGTTACGCTGTTGTCGCAAGGCAAAGATGCTCTGTTTGCCATGCAACAGGCGGCGCAATTATTACCCGATGATGCAGAAGCGCAGTACAACCTGGGTAATGTGCAGAATGCACTCGGGCGCATAGATGATGCCGTGGCATGCTATCGACGGGCTGTGAAGATTAATCCCAATGATATCTTGATATACTTCACCCTTGCGAAAGTCCTGAAGAATGCTAAACGGCTCGATGAAGCTGCAGCCATTTACCGACAGGTTTTGCAAATAAAGCCGGATGTGATGGCTGCGCATTACAATCTGGGCAATCTCTTCTACGACATGAACCGACTCGATGAAGCCGAGATCTGCTACCAGAGGGCCTCTGACATTGAGCCAAACGATGCAGAAATTCATAACAACCTTGGTTTGGTAATCAAGAAACTAGGCCGCCCCGATGAGGCCGCAGCCTGCTACCTGCGAGCACTTCAGATCAACCCGATTTACGCCGAGGCGCACAGTAACCTTGGTTTAAGCCTGCATGACCAAGGCCACCTCGTTGGGGCCGAAGCCAGTTACCGGCGCGCGCTTCAGATCAAACCCGACATCGCCGAAGCACATAGCAATCTTGGCAATACCATCAAGGAACTTGGCCGGTTTGATGAGGCTGAAGTCTGCAACCGAGAAGCCCTGAGGATCAATCCGAATTTTGCGGAGGCACATTTGAATTTGGGCAATACCCTCAAGGAAAAGGGCAAACTCGACGAGGCCGAGGCTTGTTACCGGCGCGCACTTCAACTCAATCCGTATATCGCCGAGGCACATTTGAATTTGGGAAATTCCCTCAAAGAATTAGGCAGGTTCGATGAAGCAGAGACCTTCTACCGACGTGCACTTGAGGTTAAACCGGATTACGCCGAGGCGCAAGTTGCGCTGGCGATACTTTCAATATTGATTTTGCCAAACACGGAGCTTGAGTCTGTTGCAGTCCCCGGCAATTTTAGTCGTGCCCTGAGAAATTTGACCGATTGGCTAGCCTCTCTGGATTCCAAACCAAAGAGTTTTCATAAGTCAATTTCATCACATACGCCGTTTTATCTCGCCTACCGTGATGGCAACCACGTGGAACTATTGTCATCTTATGGAAATCTCGTGGCAGAACGCAAAGGGCGCGATTTGAAAATGGCAGAGCATACCAAGAAAAGAAAACTGAGACTCGCAATTGTGTCGCGCCATATACACGACCAGTCAGTATGGCACATCATCATCAAAGGACTATTGACTCACCTTGACCGGCAAACGTTCGAGATTGTTGTTTATTATACTGGGTATTTTGAAGATCGTGAGACCGCCGTGGCCAAGTCTTTGGCTGACGTTTGGCGCGATGTCAAATCGGTTGGTCGTTACGGCGGTTGGCAAGGCGCAATGGTTACAGATGCCCCGGATGTGATTTTATACCCTGAATTGGGGATGGATCCCGTTGCGCTCCAGTTGGCCGGATGCCGCCTTGCCACACTTCAGGCCGCAAGTTGGGGGCACCCGATTACCAGCGGTTTGCCAACGATTGACCTTTACTTCTCCGGCGAATTAATCGAGCCCGCGGAGGCTGACGTACATTACCGGGAACGTCTCGTTCGATTACCCGGTACAGGCTGTTGCACAACACCATTGGTGGTACTGCCTGCAGCGTTGGCTGAATTTGAAACTGAACTCGCTTTGCGTTCCGGGCCGCGCTTTATTATTTCGCAAATGCCCTTTAAGTTTGATCCATCCGATGATGCACTCTACTCGCGCATCGCCGAAAGGGTGGGCGACAGCACTTTTATTCTTCTGCGTTCGACCCAGTTTCCCTGGGCGACGGAGCGTGTGTTTGCAAGGCTTAGCCAAGCGTTTCGTGAGCGTGGTCTGATAGCAGAAGACCATTTGAAACTTATTCCATGGTTATCCAGGGAGAAGTTTTACGCTCTGCTTGAACTGTGCGACGTCTATCTTGATTGTCCATCATTTTCCGGATACACGACGGCTTGGCAAGCGCTTCACTGCGGGATTCCGGTGGTGACGCTGGAAGGGAAATACATGCGTCAGCGTTTGGCTGGCGGGTTGTTGCGCAAGGTCGGCATTATGGAAACAATCGCGGCTACGCGTGATGACTATGTAAGGATTTCATCTTTTCTGGCAGCGCAAAGCCGTGATCGTGTGAGTTACAAAATCCGACGCCAAGCCATCAAGGTTGCCGCCAGCAGTGCCGACAACGATGTTCGTGTTGTTCGGGCTTTCGAAAAAACGTTGATTGACGCTTTTAATGTTACCGAAGCTTGATAGACCATGTTTAGCGGGTAACCGAAAAGTTGAGTGCCTAGAGGGTGAGGGTACTTTCAAGCGCTCACGCTTAATGTTTGTACTTTTCAACTTGAACTGCTACGCAATACCTGAGAAACTTTAAATCTTATTTTCAAACTTTCCATATTTCAAATGGCTACACCGATAAACTACTACGATGGACTCAACCAGAAGCTTTACAACGCCTTGCCTAAAAATGCTCACAAGGTTTTGGAACTAGGCTGTGCGAACGGCTATCTCGGAAAACTTTACAAGGAAGTCAATCCAAACTCGACGTGGTGGGGCCTGGATCTTTCTGCGCAAGCCTTGGAAACGGCCTCTCAGCATCTAGATCAGGTTTTTGCGATTGACCTCGATTGCGACAGCCTGACTACTATCGAGAAAGGCTTCGATCTCATCGTAATTGGAGATCTACTCGAACATTTAAAAAATCCGGAAAAAGTGCTGGATGCACTTTATGATTTGGCTACGCAGGATGCAAAAATTGTCTGCTGCCTTCCAAATATGGCCCATCTTTCAGTGTTGGAAAGAATATTGGGCGGAGATTTCAGTTATGACGACATGGGATTACTGGACAAGACGCATGTACGTTTTTATTCGCCGGGGTCTGCATTCAAAATATTTCTTGACAGCGGTTGGCTGCCGCACCTGCAGGATAGTTACCACACCGACTTGCCTCAAACTCCTTTTGTTTCGAAGATTATCGAAGCCGCTAATATGCTTGGGGTTCCGGCCATGACAGCCCAACGTAACCTCTGCACGTATCAGATGATTATTGTGTGCGTGAAATGGCCGGCGAAAAAAAATGCTGAAATGAATTCATATTCCCCCTTTAGTGTAATTGTGCCGGTCAATCGAAAGTGGGAGTTGGATCTCAATATTGCTAGATCGCCGGGTTTGCGCGAAGTCGGCGCAGAAATCATCTGTGTTACAGGTGCAGATAACGCTGCTTCTGCTTTTGCCAGTGGTGCGCAACGTGCAACGAATTCTTGGCGTGTCATGGTGCACCAGGATGTTTATTTCCCGCCCGGCTCCGGATTTGCCCTGGCAAAGAAGTTAGGCGAACTTGAAAAATCTGCTAATACAAGCGTGCCTATTGGCTTCGCCGGAATGGATATTGCGTCTGATGGTAGTGCACGCTATTCCGGGATGGTGATTGATCGAACCGCGTTATTCTGGCATGAGGGTTCTACTCGAGCCATTTCATTAGACGAATTCGCTATTGTTTTACACAAGGATTGTTTGGTAAAACCTGACCCTATTTTGGGTTGGCATACTTGGGGAACCGATCTATGTTTGCAATTATTGCAGCTATCCGGTCAGCCTAAGGCACAAATACTGGAAATACCCCTATTTCACAACTCATTAAACCCCGGATCGTTACCTCCTGAATTCATGAAAAGTGCCGAACTCTTGCTTGCCAAGTATCCGAACATGGAGAAGATAAATACACTCTGTGGCGTACTTGGTCGTTAAGTTTGATTAGCGCTATTGAAAAAACACTGATGTACATTTTGATCTTTACTGAAATTTGATGGTGCGTTTATAGCGCGTAGCGAAGGTGGCGCATGTCTATGACCAGGCTGCTAAGAAGATCAACACCATGGCCAGTTCATGGCAAACCGGTGTCATGCGTTTGTCATCTTTGAGTTTTACCATAAGCGCAGACTAAACTTGGAAAATTCCACATGACGCCGCTGTAACGGGAATGTGTTCGAAAATCTTGCCCGAAGTGCTACAAGACTTACTAGTCAAAGCGTCCCCCTCATGCCGGTACTACCCACAAGAGAAATAATACAATGAGTTTGAAACCAAAAATTGCCTTTGCAGGCGTAACTCAGGACTGCTCGCAATACTAGTTAATAAATTCTGAACAACCAGGTATGAAATTTTCGCCGATACTAATTAGGAAATAGTATGCAAACGTCACGCAATGAGCATTGCCCATGTGGCAGCGGTCTGCGATTTAAAAATTGTTGCGGTAATTTATCCGAAAAAACTCCCATCAAATCGGTTACTCCAATCACTTACAGCAATGCTTTGCCAATTGACAATAGTGGCGATGTTGCCAGTGGCGGCCAGCTTGATAGAAGCAGCTATAGTCTGACGCAAAAAGATATTTCCGGCGCAATCCGTGAAGCGCTCGAGCAACACCGAGATGGAAGATTGTCTCAGGCAGAAACTATTTATCGGGAAATACTTCAGATTGAACCTAACAATCCTGATGCGCTGCATTTGCTTGGGTTAGTCGCCCATCAGATCGGTAGACATGATGTCGCGGTAGAACTTATTAATTCGGCGATCAATGTTAATTCGGCAAATTCTTTTTACCATCTAAATCTTGCTGCGGCACTTGAAGCACAAGACAATCTGGCTGCGGCTGCCGAGTGTTTGCGCAATGCGATCTTGCTGAACCCGGATTTTGCCGAAGCGCATAACAATCTCGGCAATGTTCTGAGGAGCTTGGGACATCTTGACGACGCGGTGACGAGTTGCCGCCGGGCGCTCCAAATCAAACCTGATTACGCCGAGGCGTACTGCAATCTTGGGGCTGCGCTAAAAAATCTGGGTCAATTTGAAAATGCTTTGTTGAGCTACCAAAGCGCTCTGGAAATCAAAGCCGACTTTGCCGTGGCCTATCTTAATCTTGGTGCTGTATTGCAGGAAATGGGGCAATTCGCTGACGCAAAGGCAAGCTACCAAAAGGCATTGGAGATCAAACCTGATTTTGCAGAGGCGCATTTTAATTTGGGCATTACGCTGCATGCCTTGTGGCAACTCGATGATGCTGTTTCAAGTTTCCATCATGCATTGGAAATAAAACCAAATCATGCAGAAGCACACGGCAATCTGGGCAGTGTGCTGCAGGGCCTCGGACAAATTGACAATGCATTGACAAGCTTCCACAAAGCGTTGGAGATCAAGCCTGATTATGCCGAGGCGCATCTCAATCTGGGAAATGCACTTTTGTCGCAAATCAAAATTGAAGAGGCGGTCTGGCACTATCGCACGGCAATCTCAATCAAGCCGGATCTAGCCGGGGCGCATACCAACCTGCTCTTCATTCACAGCTATTTTACCTCGCTTGATCCTCATGAATACCTTGTCCAGGCCCGCAACTGGGAACATGTCTGTTTGGCCGCGCAAGACCGACTATCGGCGCAGAGCAGAACTTTTAGCCGCATACCGCTTGACGGACGACGGCTGAAAGTGGGCTATGTGTCGGGAGACTTTCGCCAGCACGCGATGAGTTATTTTATAGAACCGCTTTTTACGCATCATGATCGCGCGAGGGTTGAGTTGTTCGCGTATTCAAACCACGGTATGCGGCATGCAGTTACCGAACGCTTGCAGGCCTTGGTGGATCACTGGATTCCTGTCGTGGGAATGTCGGATGCGGCAGTCCGCGACCGCATCGAAGCGGATGGAATAGATGTACTAATCGACCTGTCCGGCCATACTGAACACAACCGCCTGGGCGTTTTTGCGCGCCGCGCCGCACCGGTGCAGGCGCATTATCTTGGATATTTCGCCAGCACCGGGTTAACGGAAATAGACTACTGGATCGGTGATGAAATTCTGACGCCTGCCGAAACCGATGGCCACTTTAGCGAAAAGGTATGGCGGTTGCCGCGGGTATGGCTCTCCTATAATACCGTAGCCGAGGCGCCAGAACCGGATTGGTGTCCCGCCAGCGATGGTACGGTATGGTTGGGCAGCTTCAACAATCTGGGCAAACTTACACCGCAAACGCTAGCCCTTTGGGCAAAGGCATTACATGCTCTGCCTGAAGGACGTCTGTTGCTGAAAACCAAAGAGTTGGCTGACACCTACAACCGCCAGCGTATTCTGGATGTATTGGGTGGTCATGGCATCCCCTCAAGTCGCATCGAACTCGAGGGCAAATCGGACTGGGTGGATTATATGTCTCAATATAACCGGTTGGATATCGCACTCGATCCAGTCGGCGGACATGGAGGCGGCACCATTACTTGCGATGCGCTCTGGATGGGGGCGCCAGTGATCCACGCTTTAGGAGATCGGGCCACATCACGATTTGCAGCCTCCATGCTACATGCTATCGGCCACCCGGAATGGATAGCACGTTCTGAAACTGAATACGTTGACAAGGTGGTGTCGCTCGCTCGAAGCGTGGAATTGCGCAGGGCGCTTCGTTTAGCCCAGCGCGAACGAATGACATGCAGTCCTTTGTGCGATGCCGGCGGCTTGGCCCTGGCTCTGGAAAACGCCTACTTCGAAATGTATAAAGGATGGTTAGACCTGAAAACCACAAAACAAAGATGTCCGGCACCGCTTCCCGCTATGCTCACATCGCATTAGGGCGAGGGTTAAGGAGGAGGCAGAGCGTTGAAAAAATATTTTGTTCCAGAGTCGGGAGAGGTGAAACGCAGTGGAATACGGAAATGCAATACTTGGTACTTACAGGGTTTCTCTTCGCTGCCAATGGTATCTATAACGGGTATGACAAGCAGAAATATACGTAAATTTCGAATCCAGCAGGAACGATGAAGTGAAATTAAGCTTGATACCGGGAAGGAACGATCCATGTCCTTGTGGGAGTGGAAAAATATCAAGAAATGCTGCTAAGACAATTTGCAATCGGGCTTGTCCTCGCAGCGCACACCCATGAAATTGTCAGCACCAACACAAGACGACCTCAACGGGCTTATCGTGCTGTTCAATGCCCGGCGCTTCCAGGAATTGGAAAGCCGGGCGCGACTACTGGTTGAAACTTATCCGGCATACGGAATCGTCTGGAAGTTGTTAAGCGTAACCCTGTTGTCGCAGGGCAAAGAGGCCCTGGTTGCCATGCAACAGGCGGCGCTATTATTGCCTGAAGATGCCGAGGCGCAGTACAACCTGGGTAATGTGCTGAAGGATCAGAAAAGGCTTGAGGATGCGGTGGCCAGCTACAAAAAATCGCTGGCGATTAAACCCAACTTCGCCGAGGCGCATATCAATCTGGGTGCTACCCTGCAAGAAATTGGGCAGCTTGATAACGCAGTTGCAAGCTTCGAACTTGCGCTGAGAATTAAACCAACTCTCGCCTCGGCACATTACAATCTGGGTAATGCCCTGGTTGAACTCGGGCGCTATGATGATGCAGTAGCTTGTTTCCGCCGGGCGCTGGCGCTCAATCCAAATCACGCCAAGGCTCACGGTATTTTAGGCAATGCCCTTGGGGTACTTGGGCGCTATGATGAAGCGGTGGTGAGTTGCAGCAAAGCATTGATAAATAGTCCGGATCATAAGTTTACCTTCGGCATGTTTCTACACGCCAAAATGCATTGCTGCAGTTGGGGAGAATTTGATGATACCTCCCAAGCGTTCTTGCGTCGCATTGATACAACCGGATTGGTATCAAATCCATTTCACTTGCTGGCGATTCCTACCACACTGGCACAACAAAAAAAA
>CAIRAO010000018.1 GCA_903876625.1 uncultured Gallionellaceae bacterium
CGTTATCAACTCACCAGTGTCTATCATCAAGAGATTAGGAAATTGTCGAGACAGTTCATCGCCCGCGCGCACTTTGTCAGGCGAAAGGTAAAAGCTGCTGAGATAACTAGTCGGGAAATCTTTAAGTAGCTCCGGTGTGGTAATGACGAAAAAATTAACTTTCATCGAATCCCACTGGACTTTGCGCAAATTAGTGACTTTTGCAGTAAATATTGTGCCTGCAACATCGTATGTTAGTGAGTCATCAAGATGAATTCCTAATGTCTTTGCTATTCCTTCCTCAACCGACAGCGCACCACGCTCATCGGCCTTCCACCATTGCCCTCCGACCAAGCTATTCCATGCAGGCATCTGTTCCATATACGAAAGATTGAACTCTCGCTCCACCAATGCACGTGCGCGTTGATCAGGATAACTTTCGCCATTGATGGCATGTTCGTTAATCGCGATTAATCTGCCGCGCACCATTGGTTGCAACTGGGGTGAAGGCAAAGCGCGTTGTTTAAAAAAATCAAGCACGAGCTGAGTTTGATCGGCCTGAATATTCACCAGAAAGCGATTAGGCGCATCTGGCGGCAGTTTATTTTGCCAACTTTCTATCAGTTCGGCCCGCACCAATGTCAAAACGAGCAGAGCCATGCCACCCAAACTCAGCGCGACAACCTGTAAGGCTGCACTACTGCCTTGACGTGCAAGATTGTTAAATGCATGGCGCCAATGTGAATGGAAGAATAGCGCGTGTCTTGCAAACCCGCGCAATAGCAGCCAGGCCAACCCGCCAAAAATCAGCAACCCTAGCAACAACCCAAACAATACCGCCAATCCCAATTTAAGCGAACCGGCATGCCACAAAAACAGACCTGCCAAAACACAAAGCGCGAGACCATAAATCAGCCAAGCACTGGCTTCCGGCGACCCCAATTCGCGACGAAGGACTCGCAAGGGTGAAACCTTGCGCAATTGCAGAAGCGGCAAAAATGCAAAGCCAACTAGCAACGCGAAACCACTTACTGCGGCTTTGAGCAGCGGAACTGCACTGGGCTGTGGTAAATTCGCCTCGCGCATTGAAGAAATACTTTCCACCAATGCCGCTTGTGTGGCATAACCCAGCAAGCCGCCGAGCACCACCGCTATCACGCCGAGAACGATAAATTGATACAGGAACAATTTCAAAATTTGTTCTTGCTGAGCACCGAGACAGCGCATCACCGCGCAACCATCAAGATGACGATACACAAAGCGTCTTGCAGCCAAGGCCATTGCTGCTCCAGCAAGAATTGCGGCACTCAGTGCGGCAAGACCAAGGAAATGTCCAGCCCGTTCCAACGCAGTACGAATCTCGGGGCGTGCATCGCGCACATCTTCCATTTTCTCATTGCCGGTCAATTTTTCTTGCAGCGCATCACGGAATTTAAGTACTTGTAGCGCATTGCCCGCGAACATTAATCGATAGGATATGCGACTACCCTCTTGTACGAGCCCGGTGCTTGCCAAATCCGCGTTATTCATTAATACGCGCGGTGAAAAACTAGCAAAACCGATAGACTGATCGATGTCTTTCACGATACGCGCCGCCACTGTGAAATGTTGCGCTCCGATGCCCACCTCGTCCCCCACGTTCAATTCCAAGCGCCGCAACAGGCGTTCATCTGCCCATATCGTTTTTGAAGCAGGAATCGATGTGCCAATCCCTCCCTCGATCTCAATCTTTCCACGTAACGGATAGCCGGTTTCAACCGACTGAATCTCGCTTAACAAGACCTTGTCGTGATACGACACCATGCTGGGGAAAGTGCGGCTTTCTACCGCCTGCAAACCAAGCGCATAGGCCATTAATCGATACGCAGGAGAAAATGTTCGCGTGGAAGTTATTCTGAGATCGGCACCGATTAGATTCTGCGCTTCCTGCTGCAATGCCTGCCGAACGCGATCTGCAAACAGTCCAACAGTAGCAAGACTACCAACAGCCAACACCAGCGCCAGCAATAACACTCGCCACTCCCCGGCACGCCAATCGCGACGCAATAAACTGAGTGAAAGTCGAAGAATGTTCATTTTGTATTTACCAAATCTTTAAGCTCAGAGTTCAATATTGCTTAGACTCAAGTTACAATTTGAGTGCATTACGCTCCAGAATAGTGACAATTTTTTCTATTTCGCCCACATTCAAAATATCAGCAACACACCATTAATCCTGTATGGACGCCACTCTAACCCTAATTTGCAAATACTGGCATGTAATATGCTTTTTATATTACAAGGTTAGTATATTTAAAACCGACTGAATTGTAAGCTGATGAACTTAGGGAGGTGTGTCATGGCTATTGTAATGAATATGAGCAGCTACGAAATTGAACGTTCTTCGGTTGACGCGAATGACGCAAAAAATAACTTAAGTACCGAATGCGATCCCGCATTCTACCAAACACAGTTGCAATCTTTTGCGCTATCGCAAAGGCAGCGAACCATGCCTTGGCAACTTGCAACAGTGGATTTAGATAAATTTTTGCACAAAATGTGTGCCTCTTAAATTCAACTTCAACGCCACCCTTTTGGAGTGTCGAAAAGTTTGAAATTTAAGAACTCAATTCATGCCGCAGGAATTTAGAGAACTTTTCTCGCCAACGCTTAACGACGTTAATTCCCAACACATCCATCACCATTTGAGGTGACATCGGATTCCAGCCTGTTACGCCTTGAAAACGATCTTTGAATACTGCATCAGAACCATTATCAATCAGAAAAGTAGTCATTGCTCCATCAAATTGGTATTCGTTGTCATGTGTTTTCATTTCACCCATGGCAATAATGCCCAAAACCAACTTGCCTTTTTCTCCCAGACTTTTGGGTATTCCGCCACCCTTGAGTTCCGATAATTGAGAAGGGGTAAGAGGTTGCTGACGGATGACCACGTTCGCACCCAGTTGACCGATAACATTATTCAACCCATCGCACGCTTTATTCCATTCGCCGTGGTCTGATTTCGAATTAAAGTAGCAAACAAGTGTTGTGGAGCGTCCGTCAAAAAATTGTTTCCACAATGTTTTCTCCATATCATCCGGAGAACAGCTGAGTGATCCGGCTTTTTTTCTGGCGATCTCACGCCGGTCATTTATTTGTCTGGCATCGGCCGCCTGTTGGAAATAATTCTTCGCACCGCATGAACTGCCTCTTAATTCCTCAACCTCGCCCAACTTAAACAAAATGTCCCCCGCCTCGAACACCGGCAACAAACCATTACCATGCTTGGCTAATAGTGCCCTGTAGGTATTTGCAGCTTTGCCGAGTGATTTGGATTTCTCGCTCTCACTGTTCAACCCCGTGGTTTTGCTGACCAATTGGTCGGCTGTAAGCAATTCCGACTTGGCTTCATCAATATCGGCTCGTGTCTGGAGCAGTTCATTTTTGAATCGATTCAACAACTGATTATAGAAACTAGCCGAGCTCGCCTCGGGTATAACTTCCAGAGCAGTTCTTGGCAAAACATCCAAGGCAGCATCTACCGCATTCAATCGCGCTTCCAGCGGTGAGCTTTCATTCTGTACAATTGCCAGTTGCTCAGTCAAAATACCAAACAATGTCTTTGCCAAACCTTCACGTTTTCCTTGTTCCACGTGCTGCTTTGAAACGCGCGCGCGCAACCACAAAGCACAAGTTTTCGGGTCGGTCCAGGTAGATACAATTTCAACGTTTCGCAGAGACGCACTTGTAGAAGTCTTGGTGATCGAAAGCAAATTCGAGTCGGTCAATTCATGGCCGGAATCTTTTTTATTTGACTGCTCCAAAACGATTGAGTTTTTGACCGAAGTCTCGATAATCCCGGAAAGATTTGCCAACGCGTTTTGCTTTGCCAGGCCCATACGCTGGGACAAAGACACTTTCATGTTATCCGACACACCGGCAGCAAAAAAATAATTCTCATTGACCGATTCCGGGCTATCAACCCACTCAAAATAAGAGACAGTAACACCACCGGCATTAGCAAGAATATCAGGAATGACCAGTATCCCTTTATCCTGCAGAATACGATCTGCATTAGCAGAGGTAGGGCCATTGGCA
>CAIRAO010000019.1 GCA_903876625.1 uncultured Gallionellaceae bacterium
ATCACCCTGAACAAATCGGCTCAAAATGAGCAGCAGACCCGGGTGACTGTCCTGCTGAATAAACCCATCAGTTATGTTTCTGGACAAGCTGAAGATGGTCATCAACCCGCCATCGTGCTTATCAAACCGGATACACGCTGGGCAAACGACAGCACACCGCAACGCTTTACTGCGCTGCATCTGCGCGACCTCGCCCCGGCAGGACGTCTGGATATTGATTCCCAAGGGTTGCTGGTGTTGACTCAAGACGGGCGCATCGCCAAACAACTTATCGGAGAAGACTCGCCCATTGAAAAAGAATACCTCGTGCGCGTCACGGGCAAATTAGTCGGCAATGGTTTGAATATGCTCAATCACGGCCTCTCTCTCGATGGTCAAAAACTCAAACCCGCCAAAGTCAGTTGGCTCAACGATGACCAATTGCGTTTTATTTTGAAAGAAGGAAAAAAACGCCAGATACGCCGAATGTGCGAACTGGTGGGACTGAAAGTGAGCGGACTAAAACGCGTGCGTATTGGCAAAATAAAGCTAGGGGATCTGCCCGTCGGGCAATGGCGATATTTGAGAGAGGACGAAGGTTTTTAATACAAAGATTCTTGCAAAACACAACAGAAGTGTTTAGTATTTGCCAATGAACTCGAAGCAAATGAAAAAATGGCTTGAACAGCAGGGAGCCACCTTTAAGCCCGGCAAGGGTTCTCACTTGAAGGTTTTCTTAAACGACAAGCAATCCACTCTGCCATGAACGGCACCACAGAGCTTGGAAAGGGACTTGAAGCTGCAATCAAACGGCAGCTTGGCTTGAAATAAGGAGATTCGTATGTTTGATTACCCTGTCATGCTTATACCCGACCAAGGTACTGTTTTAGTCACATTTCCTGACGTACCTGAAGCGGTAACATTCGGCGCAGAAAAAGAAGATGCTCTTTTGCATGCGGTTGATGCGCTTGAGACAGCGTTGTCATTTTACGTAGAAGCACGTAAACCATTGCCTACCGCAAGCAAAGCTAAGCGCGGGCAACATACAGTGCGTCCATCCGCACTTGAGTGTGCGAAGTTGGGCGTTTATCAGGCTATGACGGAACAGGGAATCAAAAAGGCCGAACTGGCGCGCCGACTCGGCTGGCATATGCCCCAAGTGGATAGGCTATTTGACTTGCACCACGCGTCTAGGTTGGATCAAATAGAGGCAGCGGCAAGGGTCTTGGGTCGTCAAGTTGAAGTACGGATCGCCTGAATACTCTATGGTAGCTTCTAAATTCCCATACACACTGTATAAAGTGTTGAATCATTCAACGTTGCAACAGCAGTCATTGGCGTGCCCGGCGCGGTCGGAATGCCCGCCATCATATAACCCGTCGCAGTATTGCCATCGTCCATTGCTATATCTAACATCTTCGCAAGTTTGCCCATAATACCTTGTGAGCAGACAACAAAGGCACCCTTAATTGGGTTCGCACCCGTTGTGGCATTGATCGGAGTTTTGGTTACATCTGAGGTGCCACTCTGCACACCGATCTCTCTTCCCACTGCATTTTGTGGAAGATAGTCTGGTGAAGCCAAATCTGTCGAACCGGAAACCAGACCCGCCAAACGGATATGTTGCCAAAACACAAATGATTCACTTGCCTGCGTGATGTCATTCCAATTACCTTCGATTCGGCCATCACCTGGAATACAGCCCCCTGATCCCGTTGCGGTGCATTGTGTTGCATTGGGCAAGTGTGAATTAGCCGTACCTATTGTCGCATCATCGCCCGGATAGGTTTTGTACATTGAATGATAGCTATTCAGAAAAACCGGAATATTCCTGAAATCTGTAGCCAGTTTTTTCACTTTTGCGCTATCCACTATTTCCGGGCCTTTTATTACCGCACCTAGCAAAAGCGCAATAATAGAAAGGGCAATGGACGTATCAACCAAATTATTACCGATTTGTTTATTTTTCATCGTGCCCCCCGGCCCCTTGAAAGCGTTCTGTACAATGCAAAACGCCCCTCACGAACAGGGGCGTTTCAGTTAGCTTGTTGACTCAAATTCTACTTCAAATTAGATTCCCATGCAAACTACGTATGTTTGATTATCGTCTGGCGCCCCATTAGATAACTGCGTACCTGAAGGAACGGTTAATGCTGAACCACGCCCGGTTGTATACGAAAGAACTCTCAATGAACCTGTTGCAAAATTACCATCATCCATTTGAATATCTAATTGTTTTGCGTATCTGCCCATAATAGCAGAAGAACAAACTATATACGAACCACTAATTGCTGGTGTTACGAGAGGATTACCTGTAGCAAATGTTGCGGAGCTAATTACGCCAATAATCCCACCTACTGCGTTGTTCGGCAACAAGTCTGTGCCA
>CAIRAO010000020.1 GCA_903876625.1 uncultured Gallionellaceae bacterium
TCCAATATTGTCTGGGACTACTCCGCAGTAAATCTGAAATGTCTTGCACACCAGAAAAAGTTTCTGGTCAACTTTTACCATGTGGACAAACTGAATCGGCTGAACGCCAATCAAGAGCCGGAGTTTGACCTGATATTTTATGGGTCGGTCAACGAAAGAAGAAAAACCATTCTTGACAATCTGAACCGAGCCGGCTTAAGAGTACTCACCATATTCAGCTTATATGGTCCCGAACGGGATGACCTGTTGATCAGGTCAAGAGCCGTATTGAATCTTCACTATTATGACGCTCAAATATTTCAGCAAATTCGGTCCTTCTATCCCCTTTCCAACGGGATTCCCGTCGTTTCAGAAAATTATCCTTTGGACTCCGCACCCGCGATCTATCAGAAAGTACTTTTCACGCCCGGGACGAGCTCCTTTGAAAGTTATGTGCGCCAGCTTTTTAACGATCCGGTTGAATTCAGAAAGCAGGCTGACTTAAAAATCGGGTTGTTCAGAGCAACCCTGACGAACATTGAATTTGCAGACGTCCTCAAAAAATCACTCGAGTTAGTGTCCAGTCAATTTTCCTTTGGCAAAAAGAAAGATACGCTACCCACTAAAATTAATCTGGGCAGCGGTAAAAACTATCGGGCCGATTGCCTGAACATCGATATTGAAGCCAGATTGATGCCGGATGTGGTGTTGGATTTGTCCGAAGTGGACAGTTTTCCAATCACCGTGCCCGGGCTGCACCAGCAGGAAATTGTGCTGAACGAAAATCAATTCGACGAAATTACGGCGCTCGATGTGCTGGAACATGTACCCAAGTTGACCAAAATGATGGAAAACTGTTTGAAGATTCTGAAAGAAGGCGGTAAGTTCAATATTGTTGTGCCCTATGATCTCTCACTGGGGGCGTGGCAAGACCCGACACATATACGCGCATTCAACGAAAATTCCTGGTTGTATTACACCGACTGGTTTTGGTATTTGGGCTGGTTTGATTATCGGTTTGAGCGTACCGAACTCACCTTGAATTTATCCGCACTGGGCGAACAGCTACACAAACAAAACATTCCCCAGGAACAATTAATTCTCACACCCAGGACAATTGACTCGATGAAAGTGGTGCTGGTGAAACGCAGGACAACGCCGGAAGAAAAGACACTTGCGCGGGCCTTCAGTAATGATTTTGGTGTTTAGCGGGTAGCCCGGATGTAACGCAGTGGTAGGGTGTGGTGCAACTAAATCAGGCAATCTGCTATAGAGTAAACTCGATGCAGAGTTTCACAGCTTGAGAACCGCGTCAATTTCAAACGATGCGGTTCCTGCGTCATTACATCCTACGGGCTTTGCCTCTTCACGCTTCCCACGGATTAATGACAACAACGTTGGCGGCCAAATAAGGAGCGGTATCGCGCGATGCCACGATGAACCCACGCGAGGCTGCTATCGCGGCAATATAACCGTCCGGTGTTGAAAATCCGCGTCCGACGGCCTTGGCTGTCACCGCAAGGTGGGCATAGTGCCGTGCTGCATCGGTATCGAAAGGAAGCACACGATCTCTGAATAGACTCATCAAACCGTCCAGAGCCAGTGCCAGCATGTCCTTACGTTTGCCCGACCGCAGTGCCCCGATGCCAAAGAGCAACTCGGCCAATGTCACACTGGACAGATACAGTGTTTCGGCGGCTTGAACGTTAATCCAAGCCCGCACAGCAGGGTTGGGTTCTGGCTTCATCGCCTCGGAAACAACGTTGGTGTCGAGAACGATCATTCAAACCTCAGCGGTTCGGCTGGTGTCTTGTCTCTTATTTGTTGTATCAACTCAAAATCCTCGTTGGCAAGGCCGATCTTGCGGCCCAATGCGGCGAGGGCATCGCCCAAGCGAACGCGCGTCTCAGGATTAACCGCTGTTGCCAGAATCTCGCGGACTTCAGCCTCGGTGCTGCGCCCATGTTGAGCGGCTCGCACCCGCAACGCGCGGTGTACATCATCGGGCAGATTACGTACTGTTAACATTGCCATAGCGTCACCTCATAAAAAAGCATTCAATGCATTCACTATAGAATATCGAATGCAACTTTGCAAGAGATACAACCGTGCGTAGTCTGCATGTAAATTATCCCTGACAACCGTCAGTCCCGTCCGCGCGCGAGTGATCACGAAGCCTCGTTTTCAAGTATCTTTCGTAACCGATTTCATCAGTTTGTCATTTGTTCGAGGTAAATTCTCGATATAGAAAAATTGATTTCATCGGAGAAGGCTTGAGTGTGAAACCGGGAAGAAACGACTCATGCCCATGTGGTAGCGGCAAGAAATATAAACAGTGCTGTCTGTTGCAAGAAACAAGGCCCGCTGCAAACGAGCGCCCTATGAACTTGTCTACACCACATGCAATACAGGAGGCACTTTTGCATCACCAGTCTGGCCGATTGGCCGAGGCAGAAGCGATCTACCGGCATGTACTTCAGCTTGAACCCGACAACGCGGATGCCTTGTATTTACTGGGCGTAGTTGCACTCCAGGCGGGGCAAAACGAGGCCGCGATCGAACTGATCAGCAAGGCGATTCGTGTTGATTCGGCAAATCCATTATATTTTCTTAATTTGGGTGCGGCATATCAGGCACTGGGTTTATATAACGAAGCTGCGGAAAATTTGCACAGGGCGATTGCACTTGAACCCAATTTTGCGGAAGCCCACAACAGTCTGGGTAATGTGCTTCGATGTATTGGAAAGTTCGAGGAGGCGCTGGGGAGTTGCCGTCGCGCTTTATCCATCAAACCAGACTACGCTGATGCTCTCTGCAATTTGGGGACGGTGTTGCAAGAAACCGGTCAATTGGATGAGGCTGTGGCAATGTACCAAAAGGCACTCTCGCTCAAACCCGACTTTACCGAAGTGTTAAGCAATCTTGGCCTTGCACAGCGCGAGCAGGGTCAGTTTGCTGACGCGCTGGCAAGCTGCCGCAGGGCCTTGGCAAGCAATCCGCATCATGCCGAAGCGCACAACAATCTGGGCGTTGTACTGCACGACTTGGGGCAGCTTACGGCCGCAGCGGAAAGTTATCAAAGCGCGCTGGATATCAATCCTCAGTTTGCCGACGCGCACAATAATCTGGGCAATGCGCAGCGTATGCTCGGTCAACTTAATGCTGCCGTTTTGAGTTGTCGTAGCGCGCTGGCGATACAGCCTGAATTTGCAGAAGCTTTTAACAATCTGGGCAATGCGCTGCGCGACCTCGGACAGCCGGATGAATCGATGGCCTGCTTGCGCAGGGCGCTGGCGCTCAAGCCCGATTTCGCCGAGGTACGCTGGAAGCTGGCCATTAATACCCCGCTGGTGGCCGCAACACAAAATGAGATTGATTCTTGCAGGGCTGAATTTGCGCGTGAAATGACTGAATTGAGTGCGTGGTTCGAACATGGCCGCATTGAGCTTGGCAGCAAGACAGTGGGCTCTTACCAACCTTTTTATCTGGCGTATCAGGAAGAAAACAACCGGAAACTGTTATCTCAATATGGCTCACTGTGTGCCGGATTAATGCAGCACTGGCAAGACAAGCAGAATTTCACGCAGAATTTTAAGATAAGTCCGGTCGCGCCAAGCGGCAAGGTGCGTGTCGGAATCGTTTCCTCACACATTCATAAGCACTCTGTCTGGGACGCTATAGTCAAAGGCTGGTTGACACATCTGGACCCGAATCGATTCGAGATTGTTCTGTTTCATGTCGGCGGTAAAGAAGATGCTGAAACAGCGTGGGCAATGAAACAAGTATCCAGCTTTGAACAAGGGAAAAGTAGTTTGGAAGAATGGACCAGGTGTCTGTTGGATAAACAGGCTGATGTGTTGATTTACCCCGAAATCGGCATGGATCACATGACCGTCAAACTGGCCAGTTTGCGGCTGGCTCCCGTTCAAATTGCTTCTTGGGGACATCCCGAAACCACCGGTTTGCCCACCATTGATTATTATCTGTCGGCTGAATACCTTGAACCTGACGATGCGCAAAATAATTACACCGAGAAATTGATATGCTTGCCAAACTTGGGATGCCATTACCATCCGGCACAAGTGAATAGCACCGAGCCGGATTTGGCCGGTTTAGGCATTGCTAGTTCTCTGCCAATTTTGCTTTGCCCCGGTACCCCGTTTAAATATGCTCCGCAGCATGATCATGTATTCGTGGAAATTGCCCTGCAATTGGGGCAGTGCCAGCTTGTATTTTTCACCAATGACATACCCGAGTTGTCTGAAAAATTATATCGCCGACTGGACTTGGTCTTTGCAAAAGCAAACCTCAAGATTGGAGACTTTTGCGTATTCATACCCTGGCAAGAGAAAGCTGCATTTTATGGATTGATGCGGCGTGCCGATGTTTATCTGGATACGCTGGGATTTCCCGGCTTCAACACTGCCATGCAGGCAGTTGAATGCGGATTGCCGATAGTCACAAGGGAAGGTCGATTCATGCGCGGGAGGCTGGCAAGTGGAATTTTGCGCTGTATGGAATTAACAGAATTAGTAGTCGGCACAGAAGCGGAATATGTGAATTTGGCGGTCAGGCTCGCCCGGGATAAAGATTTTAATCAGGCTGTGCGCCATCGCATTGCAATGTCGCGCGAGGTTTTATACAACGATGTTGAACCTGTACGGGCCTTGCAAGATTTTTTGACCACTGTAGGCAAGCGCGTTTTAACACCGGCCAAACTCCATGAATAAACTTGCTCGTAACGCCTTGTGCCCCTGCGGTAGCGGAAAAAAATACAAACGTTGTTGTTGGCAGCGTGAAGTAATGCCGGTTGCAACTCGCCATTCTGCAAATTCACCTTTCACTCCACCGCAAGCTGGCGAGGGGCACAAGGTTTTGCTGCGCGAGTTTGTGGATAATGCGCTTCAGGAAGCAGTAGCGCATCACCAGGCCGGACGTTTGGAATCGGCAGAAGCACTCTATCGGCAAATACTCCGAATAGACCCTGAGCACGCGGATGCGTTGCACATGTTGGGTGCTGTTGCCCATCAGCTGGGCAGGAACACACTGGCCGTTGAGCTAATCGGCAGGGCCCTGAAAGTCAAACCGGATTATGTCGAGGCGCATTATCATCTGGGCAAAGCGCTGGCCGTATTGGGGCAGCTTGATCGCGCGGTGGAAAGTTACCGCCGCGCGCTCTTGCTCAACCCAAAGTTTGCGGAGGCACACAACGATATGGGCAGTGCGCTGGTTGATCTGGGTAGGCTGGACGAAGCAGTCGCCTGCTATCGCAATACGCTCGCCATCAAAGCGGATTTTTCCGATGCTTTCAGTAATTTGCTTTTCCTGTACGGATATCAAACGTCACTCAATCCGCACGAATATCTTTCCCTCGCCCGGCGTTGGGAAATTGAGTGTGTACCTGCCTCTGAGCGTGAGTTGGCGAGTAACAAAGTTTTTCGGCGCAAGCCGCTTGCCGGACGACGTTTGCGGGTGGGCTATCTGTCGGGAGATTATCACGAGCATGCGGTGAGCTATTTCATTGAACAACTTTTTGCACATCATGACAAAACGAAGATCGAGCTGTTCGCTTATTCGATTAACGATATGCGAGATGCCGTTACGGAACGTTTGCAGACGCTGGTTGAACATTGGATTCCCGTGGCGGGAATGACTGACGAAAATGTGCTGCAGCAAATCGAAGCCGATGGAATAGATGTGCTGATTGACCTTTCCGGCCATACGGCGCATAACCGTCTGGGCGTTTTTGCCCGCCGCGCCGCGCCGGTGCAGGCGTATTATCTGGGTTATTTCGCCAGTACCGGGCTGACGGAAATGGACTACTGGATTGGCGACGAATTTCTGACGCCAGTTGGAACAGACAGCCATTTTAGTGAACAGGTTTGGCGTCTGCCCCGTGTTTCATGGAGCTATGCCGGCAAGCCGGATGCCCCCATTCCCGCGTGGCGCCCAAGCCCTGACGGCACAATTTGGGTGGGCAGCTTTAGTAATTTGGGCAAACTGTCGCCGCCGACGTTGGCGCTTTGGGCGAGGGTGTTGCATGCATTGCCGGAAGGTAAATTGCTGCTTAAAACTCCGGCGTTTGCCGATCCAAGTAGCCGCGAGCGCATTCTGGATGCCATGGCCGGTCATGGAATTTTGCCGGATCGCATCGAACTTCAGGATAGTAGCGCCACTGCGGGCTGGTCTGCGCATATGGCCTATTACGACCGGCTTGATATTGCGCTCGATCCGGTTGGTACCATGGGCGGTGTCACCACCACCTGTGATGCGTTGTGGATGGCGGTGCCGGTGATCACCTTGCAAGGTGATCGCGTGGCGGCGCGCGCAACTGCCGCGCTTCTTGCTGATATTGGCCATTCCGAATGGGTTACCCTTTCCGAGGCCGAATACCTTGCTACAGTACTGGCGCTTGCACGTGATCTGAATCATCGCAAGATGCTCCGGGCCAGCCTGCGCGCGCAAATGGCATCCAGTCTCTTGTGCGATGCAAAGAGCCTGGCCAAGTCTCTGGAAAACGCCTACGCTGAAATGTTTACACGATGGTTCGATGAGAGAATTTGAGAAAACCACTGTACTGAGCAGATGGCTCAGTATCGCTTCAAGAAAAGGGCAGTATAAGGAATATCATGAGTAAAACCGGACGCAACGATCCGTGCCCGTGCGGTAGCGGCAAGAAATACAAGCAATGTTGTCTGCTGCGCGATGAAATACCTGCAACAACTAATAAACACGCCATCAACACGTCCATACCCCAGTCCATTCAGGAAGCGACAGCGCATCACCAAGCCGGGCGTCTGGCTCAGGCAGAAGCTGGTTATCGACAGATACTCCAGATTGAACCCGATAACCCGGATGCATTGCATTTGCTGGGGCTGTGTTCCCATCAGGCTGGCAGAAACAATGTCGCAGTTGAGCTGATTAAGCGGGCGATCAGCATAAATTCCGGCATCCCTGCTTTTTATCTTAACCTTGGGGTGGCAATTGCAGCGCAGGGCAATCCTGCAGAGGCTACAGCCAATTTTAGAAAGGCGCTTTCGCTCAAGCCAGATCTCGCCCCTGCGCACTACAACTTGGGCAATTCCCTGGTTGCACTCGGGCGCTATGATGATGCAGTAGCCTGCTTCCGCCGGGCGCTGGCGATCAATCCAAATCATGTCAAGGCTCACAGTGTTCTGGGCAATGCCCTTGGCTCTCTCGGGCGGTATGATGAAGCAGCGACGAGCTGTCTTCAGGCATTGAATATTGATCCGGACTGTGAACTTGCCTTCGGCATGTTTCTGCACGCCAAAATGCATTGCTGCAGTTGGGGAGAATTTGATGATACCTCCCAAGCGTTCTTGCGTCGCATTGATACAACCGGATTGGTATCAAATCCATTTCACTTGCTGGCGATTCCTACCACACTGGCACAACAAAAAAAA
>CAIRAO010000021.1 GCA_903876625.1 uncultured Gallionellaceae bacterium
TATTACAGGATTGGATCAAACGTACCGAAAAGGAATTGCTTTCCAAAAAAATGCGCACCATAGACATGCTGGTGGGTATCAATCAACGCTTGAAGAATGATGTCGGTTACACGGTTCGAATGGAAGCTGGAGTACAAAAACCGGAAGAAACACTCTCACTCAAGCTGGGCTCGTGTCGCGATTCAGCTTGGCTATTGGTGCAAATATTTCGTCATCTCGGACTCGCAGCGCGTTTTGCCTCCGGATATTTGATCCAGCTCAAAGCCGATGTCAAAGCACTGGACGGCCCCTCCGGAACCGACCACGACTTTACCGATCTGCATGCCTGGACGGAAGTCTTTATTCCCGGTGCGGGCTGGGTGGGTCTCGATCCCACATCTGGACTATTGGCAGGTGAAGGGCATATTCCATTGGCGTGTACGGCGATGCCATCTTCCGCCGCACCGGTGATTGGACTCACAGATATTTGTGAAACGCAGTTTGACTTTTCCATGAAGGTAACCCGTGTGCACGAAGATCCGCGTGTCACCCAGCCGTATACCGCTAAGCAATGGAAAGCCATCGTTGAGCTCGGTGAACAGGTTGATGGCGAATTGAAAAAGCACGATGTTCGACTCACGATGGGTGGCGAGCCGACCTTTGTTTCCATCGACGATATGGATGGCCCGGAGTGGAATTACACCGCACTGTCGGATAAGAAACTCAAACTATCCGGCGATTTGTTGACACGCTTGCAAGGCCACTTTTCCCCGGGAGCGATGCTGCATTTCGGTCAGGGAAAATGGTATCCGGGTGAACCCAAACCGCGCTGGGCGCTTGGATGTTATTGGCGTGCAGATGGCAAGCCATTATGGAGTGATTTGAAGCTTCTGGTAACCAAAGATGGTGGCGGCACACAAACGGGTGCCGATGCTTTGGCATTTATTCGAGCACTTACCCAAGCGATAGACTTGGACGAGCATTTTATTATTCCTGCCTACGAAGATGTGACGCAGATCATTGACCAGGAACAACGCTGGCCTGAAAATCTTGACCCGCTAAAGAGTGATCTTAAAAACAATGATGAACGTCGGCGCTTGGCAGCGCTTATCGAGCGCGGACTCGGGCAACCTGTCGGTTATGTGTTGCCGGTAAAAGCGTTGCCACCAGCGGCTGCACAACGCGCAGGCAAGGCGATAGTTGCTGCGGGCTTCCGCTCGAGTGTTTGGCCGTTGCGGCGCGAACATCTGTATCTGATTGCGGGTGATTCGCCGCTGGGGTTGAGATTACCATTGGCCTCATTGCCCTGGGTTGCACCGGAAGACAAGGAAGAGGAACACGGTCGTGATCCTTTCGATGCAACTAATGAAGAACCCGACTCCAAAGCAGTTGCCAAGAAGTCCAAAACAAAGGCAGCCACAAGCAAGGAAAATTACGATCCGAGAGAAATTGTGCATACCGCTTTATGTGTCGAAATACGTGATGGCGTGTTATGTGTATTTCTGCCACCGGTTCCCTTGCTGGAAGATTTTTTGGCGCTGATAACGACCATAGAAAACACAGCTGCCAAGTTGAAATTACCGGTAAGGCTGGAAGGCTACACGCCACCTTCTGATGCACGTTTGAAAGAGTTTCGCATCACTCCGGATCCCGGTGTCATCGAAGTCAATATTCATCCATCAAGCTCTTGGTCACAACTGGTGGAGAATACACAAATTCTCTACGAAGAAGCCAGACTAAGCCGGCTGGGCACAGAGAAGTTCATGCTGGATGGACGGCACACTGGCACCGGCGGCGGTAACCACGTCACCCTTGGTGCGGCCACACCTGCCGATTCTCCCTGCTTGCGCAGACCGGATGTGTTGATGAGCCTGATCACGTATTGGCAACATCACCCGGCTTTGTCGTATTTATTTTCCGGCTTGTTCATCGGCCCGACTAGTCAGGCACCGCGAGTGGATGAAGCGCGGCATGAAAGTCTGTATGAATTGGAAATTGCCTTCCAGCAACTTGCAAAAAATTTGAAACCCGGCGTGGAAAGCCAGCAACTTTGGTTGGTTGATCGTTTGTTGCGCAATTTGTTGGTCGATCTTTCGGGAAATACTCATCGCGCAGAATTTTGTATCGATAAGTTGTACTCCCCTGACAGTGCAACAGGAAGATTGGGGCTGGTTGAATTTCGCGGATTTGAAATGCCGCCTCACGCGCAGATGTCGTTGTTGCAAATGTTATTGCTGCGCGCATTGGTCGCACGTTTCTGGCAGAAACCGTATAGCGGCCCGTTGATTCGCTGGGGCACAGAGTTACATGACCGCTTTATGTTGCCGCACTTCGTGGCGCAAGACATGCGTGATGTGGTGCTGGATTTGCAACGCGCCGGTTATGCATTTGAACTCGACTGGTTCGCACCCTTTCTTGAGTTTCGCTTCCCGCGTTTCGGCACCGTGGTTTATCACGGCATTGAGATTGAACTGCGGCAGGCAATTGAGCCTTGGCATGTGCTGGGTGAAGAAGTGGCTGCAGGAGGCACGTCGCGTTATGTTGATTCTTCCGTCGAACGCATGCAGATTAAAGTGCGCCACATGAACGACAATCGCCATACCCTGACTTGTAATGGTCGACCATTGCCTCTGACTTCTACTGGATCAAGGGGGGAATTCGTTGCCGGCCTGCGCTATCGGGCGTGGTGCCCGCCTTCTGCATTACATCCAACCATTGGAGTCCAAGCCCCGCTGGTTTTCGATCTGGTGGATAACTGGAACGGACGCTCAATAGGCGGCTGCACTTACCATGTTGTGCATCCGGGTGGGCGCAACTATGAGACATTCCCTGTCAATGCAAACGAGGCAGAATCTCGTCGCGTGGCTAGATTTTGGAATCACGGGCACACCGCGGGTGAGATGCAAGTGCGGCGAGAGGATCGCAATCCGGATTATCCGCTGACGCTGGATTTGCGTCGTGCGCCTGAAGGAATGATAGAAGGCATTGCACCACAACCTTCTGAGTTGGTTAAACAGGCAAAACAGGAACAACAATAGTTAAATCAAGTGTGAACAAGATACAAAAAAATAAATTCAAATTTTAGAAGCCTTTTTTTCTAAATCTTTGGAAAAGAAAGCGACTGCCTCAAGCCCGTCACGAGTACGCTTGAAAGGGGGAAGGCTTTGCCAGATTCGTTTTCCGTAATGCTTTGAAATGAGACGCGGGTCGCAGATCATGAGTACGCCGCGATCACTTTCGTCGCGGATCAAACGTCCGGCGCCCTGTTTCAGGTTGATGACGGTGCGAGGAATTTGATATTCCATAAAGGCGTTGCGTCCCTGCTTTGTGATCTGTGCGATGCGTGCTGCCAGCACCGGATCGTCGGGCGGTGCAAACGGTAACTTGTCGATTATAACCAGCGACAAGGCTTCGCCGCGCACATCGACACCTTCCCAAAATGATTGGCTGCCAAGTAATACAGCATTACCGTGAGTTCGAAAGCGGCTTAATAATTCGTTACGGGAGCCTTCACCTTGGATCATCAAAGGATATTTCAAATTTTTGCGGTCAAACTCGGCTTGTAATATTTCATAAGAGCGTTGCATTGCGCGCAGGCTGGTGAATAGCAAAAATGCACGTCCTTGACTGGCTTCGATCAAGGGCAGAGCAGCTTGCACCACAGCTTCGGTATAACCATCACTGTTGGGTTCCGGCATGTTTTGCGGAACATACAGCAGCGCTTGTTCCTGAAAGTTAAATGGACTATCCCAGCAAGCGGTGCGCGCTTCCAGCAAACCCATCTCGGTTTGATAGTGTCCGAAGTTTTGTTTTACAGCCAATGTTGCAGAAGTGAAAATCCAGGCACGCGGATGACTGCTGATTTGTTTGGCAAAGATTTCAGCGATGGAAAGAGGGGTTGTATTGAGAACCACCGCATGATGGAATATTTCGAGCCAACGCACTTTGTCTGTAACATCTCCGTCCTGCCATTGCTTGAGCTGCGATGCCAAAGCTTGACCGCGTTGATGGCAATTTTCCAGACCTTCGCTACGCTCGGCTTGTTTTTCAAGTAGTTCGTTGAGTGCGCCGAGTTGCTTGTTTAATGCGGTGAGTGCATCCGTCCATCCGGATAATTCGAGTGCAGCATGAGCCGGCATTCGCCCTTCATTCTTCTTGAATACAAGTCGCAGATCGCGCGCAGCTTTTTCCAGCGCATCACAGGCCAGAGGTAATGGAGCAAAATCCTTTGCACTGGTCAACGCTTCTATCTGGCTATCGCGTGCTAGGTCAAGAAATTGTGAAGTGGACGTGCTCTCGCCAAAAAACAAACTGGCTGTTTCAGGTAACTGGTGAGCCTCGTCGAAAATGACCGTGTTGCAGGCAGGAAGCAATTCCGCCACCCCCTCGTCACGCAGCATCACATCGGCAAAAAACAGGTGATGATTGACCACGACAACATCGGCTTCCATCGCTTCTTTGCGTGCTTTAAGAACGAAACACTCTTTGTGTTGAGGGCAATCCTGACCCAGACAATTTTCCCGTGTGGAAGTAACCTGCATCCAGATTGGTGCATTTTCCGGGACATCTGCTAACCCGCTCTTGTCTCCGGTTTGCGTCACTTTGGCGTATTTCGCAATCTTGCCCAAATGGCGAATGTCTTCGCGCGTCTTAAATACGCCTTCGGTTTGTGCCCGCTCAAGATGGTAGTGGCAAACATAATTCGATCTGCCTTTAAGGAGTGCAATAGTGACGGGAACTTTTAATGCGTCGCGAACCGTTGGCAGGTCACGCTGAAATAATTGGTCTTGCAGGTTCTTAGTTCCCGTTGAAATGACAACCTTGCCGCCAGCCAGCAGTGCGGGCACAAGATAGGCAAAAGTCTTGCCCGTGCCGGTACCCGCCTCGGCGATCAGTTGTCCATTAACGTTGATGGCCTCGGTAATCGCTTGCGCCAATTCAACTTGTTGCGGACGCGCGCGAAAATTCTCGATGTGAGCGGAAAGCGCACCATCGGGAGCAAAAAGTGCAGAGAGTTGTACGGAAGTAAGCAACGATTAACTATCTAAAGGCAGGCCAGTGATGTTGAGAACGGTAAATTGGTACTTGAGTGATTTTACGCGAGTGAACGACTTGATGCGCGGAATAAATGCAAATAGCATTCTTATGAATAATTGCCAATTAATATTCTAGATGGGCAAACTATTCGTCAAGTTCAAAAAGGGACATTCTGTTAAGATAACGGGCAAGCGTACCAGCTAATATTTTCGGTTAGTAAATCAAAAATTGAATGGTTAATATGAGTGAAAAAGAAACTGTAAGCGTATGGGATTTGCCTATCAGGCTTTTCCATTGGATATTGGTATTAAGTTTGACTTCTGCCTATTTGACATCCGAGTTCCATTTCGGTTTTCTGCATACATTTATCGGATATTTTCTTTGTCTATTGCTTTTGGCTCGGATTTTTTGGGGTTTTATGGGCAATCAATACGCACGCTTCAAATCTTTCGTGTTTTCTCCACAAGAAACATCTGCTTATTTTCATGCGATGATGCAGAACAAACCACGGCATTATTTAGGCCACAATCCGGCTGGTGCAATAATGGTTTTTGGGATTTTGGCTTTACTGGCACTTATCATATTTACCGGGCTTGTCACGCTTGCAGTGATTGACTTTGATGGCCCGCTAATGTTTCTGACCGACTATTTTGATGATGAGGCAAGCTATGCGGTACGCCATTTGCATGGTTGGTTAACCGACACTGCCCTGGTGATAATTCCATTACACTTGCTGGGCGTAGCGGCAGGAAGTATTCAGCACAAAGAAAATCTCGTGCGAGCGATGATCACCGGAAAAAAGAAAAATGCACCACACAGTGTTTCCGGACATTGATTAAACAATCTTCAAGATAATTATTCTAAACTCCAAGGAGGAATCAATGCAGGTAATGGTAAGCCCAAGAAAGCTAATTGTTGTGGTTTGTTTGTGCGGGATAGCAGGGATGGCCAGTGCGACAGAAAGTGCACTCGATCTGACCTTGCCTGCCGGCAGATTTTACAACAATGATGCCAAATCATTTTTGCTTGCCGATAACGAAGTAATTGATAGTACAGTCAGGAAAAATTTATCTGGGCCCGTTACTCCGGCTGAGGAATTTGAGCCCAAACTGATCACCGGCAAAAAGGTACACGAATATCTGGGATTGACGACGTTGGCCTTGGTAGCGTTGACGGCATCCACCTCACCGGGGGATGGTTGCTCGGATCAAAACTGTTCACAGCAACCTCGCCCCGTAAACGGTACCCATGCCGTATTAGGCAAAGCGACAGCAGTGATGGCCCTTGCCACAGTGGCCTCGGGTTTGATTGTGCACTGGGATGACTTCAATTTGGAAGACGGCTGGACAGATCCGGACAATCTGCACGTTGTGCTGGGTGTGACAGGGGCAGCCTTGCTGGCCTATGCCGTAGACCAATCGATGAACGTCAGTACTGGAAAAGTCAGCCATGCAGGAATGGCCATGCTGGGCGCACTCGGCATGCTGATTGCGGTTAAATTTGAGTGGTAATGGAGATTAGAAAATGAAAATAATCAGTATTTCAATGTTTGTGAGCACAATTTTTTTCGCAACGACAGCGTTGGCGAGCCCCGCAAGCGACAGCTTGCTGACCAAATACAAAGCTGAAGGCGTGAGTAGGATTGACGCCGCCAAAGCTAAAGCGGACTGGACCAAAGAAGGCAAGGCCGAAGACGGGGAAACCATCTCCTGCTCGACCTGTCACGGCAGCGACTTGAGCAAACCGGGTAAGCATCGCAAGACACATAAAGTAATCGACCCGATGTCCACTCGTGTGAATACAGAACGCTTCACGGACGAGAAGAAGATCGAAAAATGGTTCAAACGCAATTGTAATGACACTTGGGGTCGTGAATGCAACTCCCAGGAAAAAGCCGACTTCCTGACCTTTCTGCTGGCTCAGTAACCAAGGAGAATGAGCATGATCAAAAGAATATCAGTGGCGACTGCGCTGGCGGCAACGTTGGCCTTTACCAATACGCCAATCCTGGCGGAAGACTTGAGTGAAGCCATCCTGTCACCGTTTCGGCAAAAAGAGATCGTCCCTGTTGATAACAAACAATACAAGGACGAATGCGGTTCTTGCCACTTCGCCTACCAACCAGGATTGCTACCAACCAAGTCATGGGAAAAGCTTCTGACCGCCGAAGCCCTGAAAAAGCACTTTGGAGAGAATGCCGAACTCGACGCGGACACCCTGAAGATTATCTATGACTATGCCATCGCCAACGCGGCAGACAAGTCCTACCACAAGCGTTCACGCAAGATCGCACTTGCCACGGAAAACATCGAGGCACCGCTGAGAGTCACTGAAGTGCGCTACATCAAACGCAAACATCACGAGATACCCGACAAGATGATCAAGGGCAACAAAGATGTGAAGTCGTTGAGTTATTGCGATGCGTGTCACACCCAGGCCAACAAGGGTGTGTACGATGAAGATACGGTCAAAATTCCCAATTATCCCGATTGGGATGATTGAGAGCTGGTGTCAGGGGAACGCGAACTTACTCAATGATTCTGAGTGAGCGTTTTTAGATTGGTTCGAACATTAGTATGATGCTCGGGTCAACTAATTTGCGGACACCATCACCTTCAAAAGTTATGAAAAACTCCAGAGATACTTTGCAAAAATTTCTTTTTGAACAAGCGCCAATTCGTGGCGAGATCGTTCATCTCGATGCTGTCTGGCAGAGTGTGATTGAACGACACAATTATCCGACCGTGTTACGAAACTTGATGGGTGAACTATGCGCAGCAGCGGCATTGCTTGCCGCCACGCTGAAGTTGAAAGGTTCGTTAGTAATGCAAATTCATGGCAAGGGTGCAGTCAAACTATTGGTGGTTGAATGTTCTGGCGATCTTGAATTGCGCGCAACCGCAAAATGGGAAGGTGATTTGTTGAATGGCACACTGCAAGAATTAGTAGGAGATGGAAGATGTGTTATCACTCTTGATCCGAAAGATGGCAATCAGGCATATCAGGGCATCGTCGAGTTGGAAGGCGAAACGATTGCGGAAATATTACGCAACTACATGACACGCTCTGAACAACTGGAAACATGTTTGTGGTTAGCCGCGAATGAAGAGTATGCCGCAGGGATGCTACTGCAAAAACTTCCGGATCAGCTAATTTCGAAAGATGCCGATGCCTGGAACAGAGCGACACGACTGGCTGACACACTAAAACCGGAAGAACTGTTGATGTTAACTTCCAGAGAGCTGGTGAATCGTCTGTATCATGAAGAAGATATTCGGATGTTCGACGCACAATCAGTGATATTCCGTTGTACCTGCGCTCGCGAAAATGTGGCGCGGATGCTAAGAATGCTCGGGCAGGCTGAAGTTGATTCGATCATCCTGGAGCGTGGTGATGTGGAAGTGCACTGCGAATTTTGCAATCAGCGTTATATATTTGACCGCGTGGATGCAGATGCCGTATTCGCGGACGTCATGGCCATATCGACCAATCAAACCCTGCATTAGTTATAACTCTAGAAAAAGTATTTGCATTTTTGTGACGCATATATGAAAAATTAATTCAGTACTCGCCGGGTAACATTCGAATATCTATCCATCATGTTTAAAATCATTCGAGTATTTGTTTTGTTGCTAATCTTCTGCGGGATCGCGCTCGGTACATGGCGTGAAAAGACCCGCTCGGTAGAATGGAAAATTACGCTCCCGGTAAATATATATCTGATAAACGGAGATGGCAGTCCGGCGGTAACGGAATATATTAGAAACTTGAATGTTAATAACTTCATGCCTGTCGAAACGTTTATGCGTGACGAAGCGACACGGTATGACCGTGCTGCCAGTGCCTCCATAGAAATCAAGTTGAAAGGGATAATTGATTCCCAGCCTCCCGAGCCGCCTGTTGCAGGTAACGTTGTGCAAGTTATTTTTTGGAGTTTAAATATGCGCTGGTGGGCATTTCACAACACCGATTCGAACGGATATTCTCCACAGGTCAAAATATTTTTGCAATATTTTGATCCGTCACAGATCAAGCGACTCGGGCACTCCACCGGCTTACAGAAAGGATTGATCGGGCGAGTTAAAGTTTTTGCGTCTCAATATATGGCAAATCAAAATAACGTGGTTATAACGCATGAGTTTTTGCACACTTTAGGTGCAACCGACAAATATGACCCGGCGACTAATCAGCCGCTTTATCCTGAAGGATATGCTAATCCGGAGTTACAACCGGTTGTTCCTCAACGCTTTGCAGAAATTATGGCTGGGCGGATTTCCCTGTCCCAGGCTGAAGCGGTGATACCTGATAGTCTCAATGAGGTCTTGATCGGGAGCAAGACAGCCAATGAAATTAACTGGTTGTAAACGTTAATTCTGCCACGGAATAATCACTATTCCGATAATCCCGATTCTCACGAAAAACCATTATCTGCGTTAAGCGGGATAGCGTACTGAGTACGGCATATATTTTTGCCAAGATCAAACTTATAAGCCTCTTTGGGTTTAGTGCGAATTATCCTTTGCGGATGAATATGTTTACGCTGCATTCTACGATTTGATAAATACTTATGACCAAGAAAATACGCAAGCCTGCCATTCTGATTCCAGTTACGGGAGTGTCCGAGAGAATCACTGAAATTCGCCGCCAGGAGGCGTTAATTAAAACTGATGCTTTGCAGAGTGCAATTTTCAACAGTGCGAATTTTTCAAGTATTGCGACGGATGCGAACGGGGTAATTCAGATTTTTAACGTTGGTGCGGAACGTATGTTGGGGTATGTCGCAGCCGATGTTATTAACAAGATTACTCCGGCAGACATTTCCGATCCTCTGGAAGTGATTGCACGTGCGGAAGCTTTAAGTAAAGAGCTGTCCACACCTATTACACCGGGCTTTGAAGCGTTAGTTTTTAAAGCTTCGCGCGGCATTGAGGATATCTACGAGCTGACCTATATTCGAAAAGACGGAAGTCGTTTTCCGGCTGTAGTGTCTGTCACAGCGCTGCGCGATGCACATGATGGAATTATCGGCTATCTTCTGATTGGAACTGACAATACCGCGCGCAAGCAGGCGGAAGAAGCGCTCCTCAAGGCCGGTGCTTTGCAGAGCGCGATTTTCAACAGTGTCAACTTCTCAAGTATTGCGACAGACACCAAAGGTGTGATCCAGATTTTCAACGTGGGTGCGGAACGTATGCTGGGTTATGCAGCCGCCGACGTGATGAACAAGATCACACCAGCCGATATTTCCGATCCTCAAGAAGTGATCGCCCGTGCAAAAGCGTTGAGCGTTGAACTCGGCACACCGATTACACCTGGTTTCGAGGCGCTGGTATTTAAGGCTTCGCGCGGAATTGAAGATATTTATGAATTGACCTATATCCGCAAAGACGGAAGTCGTTTTCCTGCCACTGTTTCTGTTACGGCCCTGCGTGATGCGCAGGATACGATTATCGGGTATCTGTTAATTGGTTATGACAATAGTGCGCGAAAACAAGCTGAAGAAGCTCTTCTAAAAGCCGGTGCATTGCAAAGTGCTATTTTCAACAGTGCAAATTTCTCAAGTATCGCAACTGATGCGAAGGGCGTGATTCAAATTTTTAACGTCGGTGCAGAACGCATGCTGGGTTACGCAGCAGCCGATGTGATGAACAAGATCACGCCTGCAGATATTTCCGATCCTCAGGAAGTGATTGCGCGTGCTGCCGTGTTAAGCGTTGAACTGTCCACTCCGATTACTCCGGGTTTCGAAGCGCTGGTGTTCAAGGCATCTCGCGGTATCGAGGATATTTACGAGTTAACCTATATCCGTAAAGACGGCAGCCGCTTTCCGGCTATCGTTTCGGTAACAGCCCTGCGCGATGATCAGGATGCGATTATTGGTTACCTGCTGATCGGAACGGACAACACTGCGCGCAAACAAGCGGAAGAAGCTCTTCTAAAAGCCGGGGCTTTGCAGAGCGCCATTTTTAACAGCGCCAACTTTTCAAGTATTGCGACTGATGCGAAGGGTGTAATCCAGATTTTCAACGTCGGTGCGGAACGCATGCTGGGTTACACGGCAGCTGATGTGATGAATAAGATTACACCCGCTGATATTTCCGATCCTCAAGAAGTGATCGCGCGTGCTGCCGTGTTAAGCGTTGAACTGTCAACTCCAATTACTCCAGGTTTTGAAGCACTGGTTTTCAAGGCATCTCGCGGTATTGAGGATATTTACGAGCTGACCTATATCCGCAAAGACGGCAGCCGTTTTCCCGCAGTTGTTTCTGTGACAGCCCTGCGTGACGATCAAGATGCAATTATCGGCTATCTGCTCATCGGTACAGACAATACTGCACGTAAACAAGCTGAAGAAGCTCTTCTAAAAGCCGGTGCTTTGCAAAGTGCTATTTTCAACAGTGCCAACTTTTCGAGTATTGCAACAGACGCCAAGGGCGTTATCCAGATTTTCAACGTTGGCGCTGAACGCATGCTGGGTTATACGGCTTCTGACGTCATGAATAAAATTACCCCGGCGGATATTTCAGATCCTCAGGAAGTGATTGCACGGGCAGAAGCTTTGAGCATAGAGCTTTCCACGCCGATTACCCCGGGTTTTGAAGCGCTGGTGTTCAAAGCCTCTCGCGGTATCGAGGATATTTACGAACTGACCTATATTCGTAAAGACGGCAGCCGTTTTCCGGCTGTGGTTTCAGTTACTGCGCTGCGTGATGCTCATGATGGAATCATTGGATACCTGCTGATTGGCACGGACAATAGCGCGCGCAAACAGGCTGAAGAAGCGCTGCTTAAGGCGGGTGCCTTACAAAGTGCGATTTTTAACAGTGCCAACTTTTCCAGTATTGCGACTGATGCCAAGGGCGTTATTCAAATTTTCAATGTGGGCGCCGAGCGCATGCTGGGTTACACGGCGGCTGACGTGATGAACAAGATTACGCCCGCAGATATTTCTGATCCTCAAGAGGTTATCGAGAGAGCTGAGGCGCTCAGCCTGGAGCTTGATACGACGATTACGCCCGGTTTTGAAGCACTGGTATTCAAGGCATCCCGCGGTATCGAAGATATCTACGAACTGACTTATATTCGAAAAGATGGCAGCCGATTTCCAGCAGTTGTTTCAGTGACCGCATTGCGTGATGTTCAAGATGCGATCATCGGCTACTTGCTGATCGGAACCGACAACAGCGCGCGCAAGGAAATTGAGGCGGAACAGAAAAACCTCGGCCAGCGTCTGCGTGACCACCAGTTCTATACCCGTTCATTATTTGAAGCCAACATGGATGCATTGATGACGACCGATCCCTCGGGAATCGTCACTGACGTTAATAAACAGATGGAAGCACTGACTGGAAGCACCCGGGATGAACTGATCGGAGCGCCATTCAAAAATTCATTTACCGATTACAAGCGGGCTGAGGAAAGCATTAAGCTGGTACTCAGAAATAAAAAAATTACCAACTATGAACTGATTGCACGTGCCAGAGACTCAAAGGAAACCGTAGTTTCATTCAACGCAACCACCTTCTATGACAGGGATAGAAAATTACAGGGGGTATTTGGCGCTGCGCGAGATGTCACAGAACGCAAACGTCTGGATCAAGTGCTTCAGGAAAAAAATACCGAACTAGAAAGCGCGAGACTGGTGGCAGAAAAAGCCAACCTCGCCAAGTCTGATTTTCTATCCAATATGAGTCACGAGATTCGCACACCGATGAATGCAATCATTGGAATGTCACACTTGGCGTTGAATACTGAATTGACGCCGCGTCAGCGCGACTACATCAGAAAGATAAAAGGCTCAGGGCAACACTTGCTGGGTATCATCAACGATATTCTTGATTTTTCTAAAATCGAAGCGGGCAAACTGACCGTGGAACACACCGAGTTCGAGTTGGAAAAGGTGCTCGATAATGTGGCCAGTCTCATTGCCGAAAAGACTTCCGCAAAAGGTTTGGAGCTGATATTTGATGTCGACAAAAACGTTCCTCTCCGGTTGATCGGAGACCCGTTGCGATTGGGCCAGATACTGATCAACTACAGCAATAATGCCGTTAAATTTACCGAGCAAGGTGAAATCGACATTGTTATTCGGGTCATAGAAAAAACCAGCAACGATGTGATGCTCTACTGCTCGGTGCGTGACGAAGGTATTGGTTTGACTGAAGAACAAATGGAGCGTTTGTTCCATAGTTTTTCCCAAGCCGACACTTCTACTACTAGAAAGTTTGGGGGAACAGGACTTGGTCTGGCTATTTCCAAAAAACTGGCAGAACTGATGGGCGGAGAAGTTGGAGTAGAAAGTGAACTTGGCAAAGGAAGCACTTTCTGGTTCACAGCGCGTCTAGGCAAAAGTATCGGACAATATTCAAAGCCGGAGTTGACCAATGTTCTTCAGGGCAAGCACGTGTTGGTCGTGGACGACAACAAGAACGCTCGTGTGGTATTGAGTGACTTGTTGACCGGAATGAATCTTAAGGTAGATCAGGTTGACTCGGGACAGGCTGCAATAGCCGCAGTTGACCGGGCTGAAGCGGAAGGCAATTCCTACGAGATCGTATTTCTCGACTGGCAAATGCCTGGAATGAGCAGTATTGATACCGTCAAGAGGATAGTTGAACTTCCGCTTAAACATATCCCGTACCTGATCATGGTGACCAATTATGGTCATGAAGACGATATTTCGCGGACGATCAACGGCAGCATCAGAGATGTACTCATCAAACCAGTCAGTGCATCGATGTTGCTGGATTGTGTTTCACGAATTCTCGGGGGTGTAATCGATAGTCCGCGAATCACCGCTGACACACTGACAGAAACTTTTGAAAAACTCGCCACCATAAAAGGAGCACGCATACTGTTGGTCGATGACAACGAACTAAATCAGGAGGTCGCCACCGAAATGTTGCGTGAGGCCGGCTTCATAGTTGATTTGGCTTTTAACGGCAAGATCGCAGTGAACAAGATCAAGGCAACAAATTACGATATGGTGTTGATGGACATGCAAATGCCGGTAATGGATGGTTTGGCGGCAACGCGAGAAATCCGCCGGGATCCAAATCTGAAAGACCTGCCGGTAGTGGCGATGACTGCAAATGCCATGCAGGGTGATCGTGATCGTTGTATCGAGGCTGGCATGAATGATCACGTTGCCAAACCAATTGAGCCCGAAGTCTTGTGGCAGGCATTGTTAAAATGGATAAAACCAAGACATGCTATTTCAGCAATAACAGAGTCAAAACCGCAGACGGAAGATGACACTCAACTGCCTGCAGACATCAACGGGTTGGACATTAGCAACGGATTGCGCCGGATGATGGGCAAAAAGGCGCTCTATGTTTCGATGCTGCGCAAATTCGCAGCCGGACAGAAATTGACACCGGCTAAATTAATAAATGCGCTGGATAAGGAAGACTGGAATGGAGCCGAGCGGCTTGCCCACACTATAAAAGGTGTGGCAGGGAATATCGGCGCGACAGTTGTCCTACAGTTGGCGGGAAATATTGAGGCGGCTATCAAGGCGCGCAATTTACGTGAAGAAATTGACGTGATGATAGAGGAGTTGGCAGCATCGTTGAATATTCTCATATTGCAAATCGAAAATACGTTGCCTAAAGAGCCGGAAATAATTTCAGTCGACGTTAATCCAAAAATACTTAAAACGGTTTGCGACAAGCTTGATGCATTATTATCTGAAGACGATGCGAATGCGGCAGAGGTAATGAATGAAAATGCGGATATGCTCCACACTGCTTTTCCAAATGATTATATGAAAATCGACGAAAGTATACTTGCCTGCGATTTTGAAGCGGCTTTAGCGGCACTTAGATCCGCTACTGCTGTTACATCCTAACGTCGCTTACTTTTAATTACCATTTCTGACGCAACGGCCTCGGCGGCTTCGATGCCGTCGACCGCGGCTGATAATATGCCGCCAGCATAACCCGCACCTTCGCCAGCCGGATATAAACCTTTGATGTTGATACTCTGGAAATCTTCACCGCGTTTAATTCGTACGGGAGAAGAAGTGCGTGTTTCCACACCGGTCAATACAGCATCATCCATCGCAAAACCTTTGATCTGTTTTTCGAATTCGGGCAGTGCTTCGCGGATTGCAGCGATCGCGTAGTCAGGGAGAGCTGTGTCAAGATCGGTTGGTGTTACACCGGGCGTATAGGAAGCATTAACAGTGCCGAGAGTTGCAGAAGGGCGTTGTGCTAAAAAATCGCCGACACGTTGTCCGGGCGCACAATAATTTTTACCGCCCAACTCGAATGCCCTTGCTTCCCATTTACGCTGAAACTCAACTCCGGCGAGAACGTCACCGGGATAATCTTCGGGGGTAATGCCAACCACAATGCCGCTGTTTGCGTTTCTTTCATTGCGCGAATATTGGCTCATGCCGTTGGTCACTACTCGTCCTGCTTCAGAAGTCGCCGCGACCACCGTACCGCCGGGACACATGCAAAAACTGTATACCGAACGCCCGTTACTTGCATGATGCACGAGCTTGTAATCTGCCGCGCCAAGCAACGGGTTGCCTGCATTGGCGCCGAATCGCGCCCGATCGATCACCGATTGCGGATGCTCGATTCGAAAACCTATTGAGAAGGGTTTAGCCTCCATATACACACCGCGTTGGTGTAGCATTTCAAAAGTGTCCCGCGCACTGTGGCCTACGGCCAAGACTACATGATTCGTCGCGATGCGCTCGCCATTCGCCAGCACTACGCCACATACTTGTTCGTTGTTAATCTCGATATCTGCCACGCGGCTTTGAAAGCGAATCTCGCCACCCAGTGCTTCAATGCTGTGGCGCATTTCTTCCACTACTCCGACCAGGCGGAACGTGCCGATGTGTGGTTTGCTCACGTACATGATTTCTTCCGGCGCGCCTGCTTTCACAAATTCGGCAAGTACTTTGCGTCCATAGAATTTCGGGTCTTTTATTTGGCTGTGCAACTTGCCATCGGAGAATGTCCCCGCGCCACCTTCGCCAAACTGGACGTTTGATTCCGGATCTAGCTTGCCTTTGCGCCACAAACCCCAGGTGTCTTTGGTTCGTTCACGCACCTCTTTGCCCCGCTCCAGAATGATCGGGCGGAAGCCCATTTGTGCCAGCAACAATCCGGCAAAAATGCCGCATGGTCCGGTGCCGATGACCACGGGGCGTTCGCTCAATTCTTGAGGAGCCTGTGCTACTATGCGGTAACTCATGTCAGGAGCAGTCGCTACATGAGGAATATTCTTTTTGAGCAGCGAGGCCTGGTTATTAACTTCAACGTCCACCGTGTAAACCAGCACAATGGCATTCCGCTTGCGTGCGTCATAACCTCGCCGAAACAAGGTGAAGCCTGATAATTCGGATGCGGCGATGCCCAACCGCTTTAAGATTGCTGTCTTGAGATCGTCTGCAGGATGGTCGAGCGGGAGTCGAATTTCGGTCAGTCTTAGCATGGCGCTATTCTAACGAAGTTGACGCCAAGCGTGTGAGTAAGGAATTCGAGATACCTGCTGCCGAATCTTAGTTGGAAATACAATATCAATTCGATTACAACCAACCGGAGTGTTACGAACATGATTGAAGTTGTTATCCTCGGAATCGCACTTAGCATGGACGCGTTTGCAGTTTCAATCGGACTGGGCGCCAAGAGAAATTCTCCCAACTTGCCCTTAAAGGCGGGATTTTATTTCGGCACTTTTCAAGCCTTAATGCCATTAGTTGGATACTTGGCCGGTAAAGGAGTGTTAGGCTGGATAGCAGCTTATGCAAATTGGATAGCATTTGGATTGCTGGCGTTGATTGGTGCAAAAATGATTTACGAAGGCGTTCACGAAGGCATAGATGACGACATTTCACAAATCACAAACAAGATGATGTTGATTCTTGCTATCGCCACTAGCGTCGATGCGATGGCTGCCGGATTCAGCCTGACATTATTGGATGCAAACCCTTATGTTGCCTGCATTATCATAGGATTAATAACTTTTTCCTTTAGTATAGGGGGTGTTTTCATCGGGAGAAAGAGTGGAACATGGCTTGAAAGTAAATCAGAAATATTTGGCGGAACCGTCTTGATCCTTATGGGCATAAAAATACTGATTCTCTAATGTCTCGTCCGCAGCATGCCGGGCAAGGTAATTATATTTCAACAACAGGTGGCAGGTGGGAGCTGATTTTTTTGCTTGCTCAAGTGGATTTAAATAAAGGCAGTCATGGCAAAAGCAAAAACAATTTATAGCTGTACTGAATGCGGTGGGCAATCACCCAAATGGCAGGGTCAGTGCCCGCATTGCGGCGAGTGGAATACGCTGGTTGAAGCGGTGGCTGAAGCGGTTCCGGCGGCAGGCAAGAACCGTTACAGCGCCTTGGCTGCATCGGGCAAGTTGCAGCAACTCGCGGAAGTTGAGGCCAGTGAAGTTTCGCGCACGCCGACAGGCATTGCCGAATTTGACCGCGTACTGGGAGGAGGCCTTGTTGAAGGCGGCGTGGTGTTGATCGGCGGTGATCCCGGCATAGGTAAATCAACACTGTTGTTGCAGGCGTTGGCACATCTTTCCAAGTCGAAAAAAGTGCTGTATGTAAGTGGTGAAGAATCCGCGCAGCAGATTGCATTGCGTGCCCATCGGTTGGCGCTCGATGCGCGGGAAGTACATCTTCTGCCTGAGATTCAGCTGGAAAAAATCCAGGCCACTGTCGCGAACGAAAAACCTGATGTCGTGGTTATCGACTCTATCCAAACTGTTTATTCCGAACAACTCACTTCCGCGCCGGGTTCGGTGGCGCAAGTACGCGAATGTGCGGCACAACTTACGCGGATGGCAAAGAGCAGCGGTGTGACCATTATTCTCGTTGGTCATGTTACCAAAGAGGGCGCGTTGGCCGGGCCGCGTGTTTTGGAACACATTGTCGATACGGTGCTGTATTTCGAAGGAGATACACATTCCAGTTTCCGCCTGATTCGTGCGTTCAAGAATCGCTTTGGTGCGGTGAATGAACTCGGTGTTTTTGCCATGACGGAAAAAGGGTTGCGTGAAGTGAGTAATCCCTCTGCGCTTTTTTTATCGCAACATGGCGCCCAAGTGGCTGGCTCGTGCGTAATGGTTACTCAAGAAGGAACCCGGCCGTTGTTGGTGGAAATTCAAGCTTTACTCGATGAAGCGCATTCGCCCAGCCCGCGACGGTTGTCATTGGGTTTGGAACAAAACCGTTTGGCGATGTTGCTTGCGGTGCTGCATCGCCACGCAGGCATTGCATGTTTTGATCAGGATGTATTTATCAACGCTGTGGGCGGGGTTAAAATCACCGAACCGGGTGCCGACCTTGCAGTATTGCTTGCCATTGTTTCTTCACTTCGCAATCGACCGTTGCCTGAAAAAATGGTGGTATTTGGCGAAGTGGGTTTGGCAGGCGAAGTGCGCCCCGTGCAACGCGGACAAGAACGATTGAAGGAAGCCGCCAAGCTGGGCTTTACCCACGCCATCATCCCCAAAGCCAATGCCCCTAAACACAAAATTGAAGGTATGGAGATCATCGCGGTGGACAGGGTTGAAGACGCGGTAGCAAAGATGCGCTAGTATGCTGTTACTAATATTCGAAACAAGAAATAATCTGTCAAATTGAAATGATGAAAGCAGGGATAGGGCATTTGTTATCTATCCCAAAAATACCTAATGTCACTTGGCCAATCTCACAATCACGATCATTCACACGGGGATGAACATCATCACCATGTGTTACCCGGCAATTTCGGCAGTGCATTTGTAATCGCCATCGCTTTGAACACGGTATTCGTTATTGTAGAGTTTGTTTATGGTTTTATAGCCAACTCTACAGCGCTGATGGCAGATGCCGGCCACAATCTTTCGGATGTGCTGGGTTTGCTGCTGGCATTGGGAGCGTCAATCCTTGCGCGCAGGACGCCAAGTGGACGCTTTACTTATGGTCTGCGCAGTACTTCGATATTGGCGGCGATGGCAAATGCGATGTTTCTGATGGCGGCATGCGGCATTATCGCCTGGGAAGCAATTCATAGAATGTCTCAAGCCCACGAGGTCGCAGGCCTGACTGTTACTCTGGTGGCGGGTATCGGAATTTTTATAAACGGCGTTTCAGCGTGGCTATTCGTCAAGGGCAGCAAAGGTGATTTGAATATTCGCGGCGTTTATCTGCATATGCTGGCAGATGCTGCAATTTCTCTGGGGGTCGCCCTTGCGGGTCTGGTAATGTTGTTCACCGGTTGGTATTGGCTTGACCCGGTTGTCAGTCTCTTGATCGTGGGCGTGATAGTAATTGGAACGTGGGATTTGCTACGCGAGTCAATGCAGTTGGCTTTGAGTGCTATTCCTGAGCATATTGACGCTTCCGATGTGGAAAATTATCTGCGTCAATGTCGTGGCGTAACGGACATTCATGATCTGCATATTTGGGGTATGAGCACAACAGAGAGTGCACTTACGGTTCATTTGGTGATGCCGGAGGGTTACCCCGGTGATGTGTATATCGATGAAATCATGCTGTCTTTAAAAGAGCGCTTCACTATTCATCACAGTACACTTCAGGTAGAACAGGGCACGACCAATCATTCCTGTGCGCTACAATCAAACATTGGTACTGCGCACCCGCATTGAGTGGGTGTTCTGGATTTTTAGTTTTGCAATTTAGTTGTCACAAACACATTGTCAGTAGCGCTCACAGGCGTTAAAGTTCGCATATCCACAAATAATAAATAGAGGGTGTAACGATGGCAATCCTGATAACGGTAGCATTGCTTGCGGTAGTGCTCTTGCTTGCGTTTTTCCGCGCAGCTATCACAGGCTGGCTGTTGGCGGCAATGGTTTTTGTTCCCTTGATTGCAATTCAAAGTCGTATTTCAGACACGGCTTTGCAAGTGGTTTATGCCGTACTCCTGCTGTTTATTCTGATTCTTGGAATTCCCTTCTTGCGCCGTTTATTGGTTAGTCGACCCATCCTTAAAATTTTCCGCAATATCCTTCCGCAGGTATCACAAACCGAACAGGAAGCACTTGATGCCGGTACGGTATGGTGGGATGGCGAATTATTCAGCGGTAATCCGCATTGGCATAAATTGTTGGCATTGCCAAAACCATCCTTGAGCACGGAAGAGCAGTCTTTTCTGGATAACGAGGTCGAGCAATTGTGTGCCATGGTCGATGATTGGGACGTGACGCATGTGCGCAATGATCTATCTCCCGAGGCCTGGCAATTCATTAAAGACAAAGGCTTCTTTGGAATGATCATCCCAAAGGAATATGGGGGGCTGCAATTTTCTGCTCAAGCACATTCCGCTATTGTGGCCAAGGTCGCTTCCCGCAGCGGAACCGCTGCGGTGACGGTCATGGTACCCAATTCACTGGGTCCCGCCGAATTGTTATTGCACTACGGCACCCAGGAGCAAAAGGACAAATATCTGCGCCGCTTGGCCCAAGGGTTGGAAGTCCCTTGTTTTGCACTAACCGGTCCTTTTGCCGGTTCCGATGCGGGTGCGATTCCAGACGTCGGGATTGTTGGTTATGGTGATTTCAACGGGCAAACTAACGTGCTTGGAGTACGGGTAACTTGGGAAAAACGCTACATTACCTTGGCACCGGTTGCCACGCTGCTTGGGTTGGCGTTTAAACTGTATGACCCTCAAAATTTGCTGGGTGCGGAAGTTTCTCGCGGTATTACGCTGGCATTGATTCCGACCGATATCCCCGGGGTAAAAGTTGGAAGACGCCATTATCCGCTGAACTCTTCATTTCAAAATGGTCCCACTCAAGGCAAGGATGTGTTTATTCCGATGGACTATATCATCGGCGGTACTCAGCGCATCGGTCAAGGTTGGCGCATGTTGATGGAATGCCTGGCGGCAGGACGTTCTATCTCGCTCCCCGCAAGTGCCACGGGCAGTATCAAGCTGGCTGCGCGCACAAGCGGTGCTTATGGCCGTGTGCGCAAGCAATTTAAAGTGCCGGTAGGCAAATTTGAAGGCGTAGAAGAAGCACTTGCGCGTATTGCGGGTAATCTTTATGTGATGGATGCGGCGCGCAAGCTAACCGCGCAAGCTGTCGATCTGGGGGAA
>CAIRAO010000022.1 GCA_903876625.1 uncultured Gallionellaceae bacterium
GGTATTGACATAGCTGTATTGAGTGGTGTGATGGGCGCTCAGGATGACCGTTTTACACACCTGCGATTATTGCCTTGGGGACCAAGCGGTTTCGGTTTTGATATGCGTCAATTGGCGCGACAACATTGGGGACGGGATTGGCGCTATCGTATTTATAGCATTGTTCAGGCAATCATATTGTTGCCTTTTGTGATTATCGAGCGCTTGTTATTTGGTTTGCAAAGTCAGAGGTCATGGGCATTGGCTGCTACATTTCGTTCATTGATACTCATTCGCAAGCGACGTCCTGCCGTTATTTATTCAACAGGTGGTGCCTACTCTGCCCACCTTGCCGGATATTGGCTTAGGAAGTTAACCGGTATTACATGGATTGCAGAGGTTCACGACCCGATGGTGGTGACAGATGTTAAACCAAACCGCAATACAAAATTCGTAGCTGTACTTGAATCCAATATATGTCGTCATGCTGATTTGGCATGGTGGTTTACAGATGAAGCACTGAATAGCGCGCGTACAAGAAATCCAGAACTGGGGGAACGAGGCATAACTATCTTACCCGGTGTTGAAAAATTACCGAGTAGCGCTGTTTATCAACGTGGTTCGCAAATGATCATTTCGTATTTCGGTTTATTGGCTGATACGCGTTCTATGCTTCCTGTCGTGCAGGCGGTGGCCACATTGCTGGAACGCGATCCTGAAATTCGCAATACCATGCTTTTTCATATTTATGGCGGGTCGATTGATGGAATGGCGGAAAAAGAAATTGCTAGGCTGGGCTTGGGCGATTTGTTTATCTGCTTCGGTCGTTTAGAGTATTCAGCCGCCACAGGCAAATCAGGTCGAGAACAGGTAATTGACAAGATGTATCAAGCAGACTGCCTTTTGCTATTGCACGGTAACGTTGACGCATGCCGGGAATATATTCCATCAAAGTTTTACGAGTACCTTTGGGCTGGGCGACCCATTATTGCACTCACTTATTTAAACCCACAGCTTAACCAGATGTTGCTTGATCGTAATGCTTATGTGGCAGATGTAAATAATCTTGACGAAATTTTCAATGCTATTGCCGCTGCTCACTCAGATTGGCAAATGTATAATTTGCAACTCACTGTGCTTCCAGCTATTGGGGTGAGGCAGTCAGTAGATGCAATATTTAATCATCTAGATTCACTCCTTTGCAGGATTGACGTATGAGCGTGTGGACATGATTAGTTGCAACAATCAAACACTTTCCCCCTCCCCAACCCTCCCCCGATGGGAGAGGGAGCAAATTCACCGCTCCGAAACAGGGATCGGCATTTTACTTCCCTCTCCCATCGGGGGAGGTACTGAGGGAGGGGGAGATTTTGCGCTATAACGCCTATGTGTCTTACACAAGACCAACCCTATTTTGCCCTTAAAATAAAAATATGCTTATCCGACCTAACAATCCAATCCCTTCTGCATTTAGCATCATCATTCCGACTTGGAACAATCTACCTTTTTTGAAAATCTGCATCGAAAGTATTCGCAAGTTTTCAAAATTTGATCACGAAATAATTATCCACATAAATGAAGGCTCTGATGGCACATTGGATTGGGTAAAGTCCGAGGGACTTAAATACAGTCATACTCAAAAAAATATAGGCGTATGCATGTCCGTGAACCATTTGGTTTCACTAACGGCCAACGAATGGATTCTTTACGTCAATGATGACATGGTTGCTTGCCCGGGATGGGATACGTCATTCACCAGTGCAGTCGCGTCAACAAATACAGACTTGGCTTTGTTTTTTTCAACATTGATCCAACCCAAAATTGGCAAAAGCAAACACATGGTAGAGCACGATTTCGGCTCCACTCCTGAAACGTTTGATGCCGATGGTTTGCTGCAACATTGTTTGGACGAACCGCGTAATGATTCCGAAGGTGCCGCTTCTCAACCTACTTTATTTCATCGTAAATGGTGGCAAATCGTTGGCGGCTATAGCCTGGAATTCAGTCCCGGCATGAGCAGCGATGACGATCTGTTGATGAAATTCTGGATAGCAGGTTGTCGACATTTTCGTGTAATCGGCGCATGTCGTTTTTATCACTTCGTCTGCAAAAGTACGGGGCGCATCCGTCACAACAAAGGTGGCCGCGTATTTGTAATGAAATGGGGTATTACACAGGGTGAGTTTTTTAAATACTACATGAACGCGTTAAGCAGTACTCCGCCCTCTGAGCTAGTTGCCCAGCATTCAAGTCTATTTCCTCGTGCCACACTGATTGGCAAATTTCGTCGTGCCGGTTATGGATTTTTCCAGGACTATCCCTTACAAGGCATTGAGGAGTGGGACACCGCGACGGGACTAGGTTATTGGGATCATCGTAATTAGTTTGTTCGCTGGCTTTCCTAGTTCGGTGTCAATCACTAACTAAATATTTATTGAGCAATATTGTCGATTTACATGACGCACGGATTGTGTCATCATATGATGACACAATCCGTGCGTCATGTAAATCGACAATATTGCTCAATAAATATTTAGTTAGTGATTGACAC
>CAIRAO010000023.1 GCA_903876625.1 uncultured Gallionellaceae bacterium
AGGTGTCAGTTTTAGTGACTTCGATGCATCTTGCATCAACACTTTGTCTGACTTGATGGATAAAATTTTTGATCCGTTAAAGTGATCGCCGATTTTGTAAACTCGACCATCAATCATGACTAATGTTCTCGATCGACTGAGCAGTACCATTTGCATATCGGGTGCGGAATACATATCTGCAAAGTAGCTATCGCCTTTACCCTCTGGTTGCATAGCCAACCAGGCCGCTGAGGGAAGCGTGGGATCAGACAATGAACCAGCAACCGCGCCGCGAGTAATCGTCAGCACGAGAAAGGGGACAAGCACAAGCGATTCTAAAAATATTTTTCGCAAATTCGTCATGATGGTCTCAACGTAAAGGAGTGCTCGCCTGATCACTCAAGGAATAAATAACCAGATTGAGTACAGATAGCGGATAGGCTGAGACATCCAGCTTTGCCTGTGACCAGAACAAACTCCTTGGATACTTTTGCAAATGTTGCATGTAAGTCAGCAGCGCCATGTAATTGCCCCGGACGCTGACTTCGACACCATGCTTAAAAAGCGGTTTCTGCGCTTCGCTTCCTGCGGCTTTGTTATCGGTAAAATTGATCTGGCTGACCGGCAGTGTCTTGATTGATACCAAGGTCAAACCGGGACTCACATTCAATAATTCCTTCAGCAACTGTCCGACTTCCGAATTGGTGGCGCCTGCAGGGCCATAAAATGAATTGACTTCAGAGATTTGTTTTTTGAGTTCCTCTAGTTCGTGTGTATTCAAGGATTTCTTGCTATTTCCTTTTGTAGCTTCAAGTTCCAATACTGCCAATTCAGCTTTATGCTCCTTGTCCAGCCGTTTCAGCGCGATTATTTTCTTTTGCTGGGGCGCAAGTAGCGCAAAATCTACAATCAAGTACGCGGCGACCGATATCAACGCCACTATTAATATGCGTTCAACCAGTTTGAACATCGTAAATCTGGCAATCGCATTGTCGAGATAATTCATGGTCTGAATACCTGAGTGTCAATACAAGTTGAAATTCACTGCTGCAAGCCGGGGTTTTCTCTCTCCCGGCCTCGCAACGAATTCGGAGGTCAATTCCAATGCAGTGAATTGCACACCTTGGGGAGCAAACGTGTCATTCAATTTGCGGGAGTAGCGCAGTACGGATTCTTTTTCCATGGTGCGCCCGCTGAGGCGAACAGCTTTGCCGCCCTTGTCAATAGAGATACTGTTTAGCCAGACGCCCTCTCTGGAAAGACCGGCCAACAATGAAAAATGTTGCGCATAGCCTTGCGGGCTGCCCAGATTTTCCGTCATCGCCAATATTTTTTGCGCAATATCCGACTGTGCCTTGAGTGCAGCGATTTCAGTTTCTATATCCGAATCTGATTTTTTGAATGAGTTCTGCAACTTGGTCTTTGCTTCGCGCAACTGCATTGCACTGTTTTTTTCAATTGATCTTTCAGAGACAACCTCTCTCTGTTTAATTCCCCAAATTCCCAGCAAGGTCAGCGCTACCAAGCCCATCACTGCCATCTCAACTTTTAAAGCAGTCAATCCACTTCTTGCCTGAATAGACTCCAGATTGAGTTGTTCACTCGATGTTGTGAACCGCAAAGCGGCTCCCAATGCAGAGAAGTAGTCGGCCTGATTTTCTTGCCGGGTCAATTCCGGGATTTTGGATATATCGACTATCGAAGCAATATCGAGCTTCTCAACAGGCAAAGATAATTCCCTGGTGATTGAATCAATCGAATCTGATTCGCCTCGCGTCGGAGCCAACAGGACGCGATCAATTTCAATAAATGTCAGGGTGCGGCTGACAAAATCCAATGAGCGCTGCACCTGTTGAACAATGCGTTCGCAAACACGTAATTTGAATTCAGGATCATTCGAAGAAGTTGCATGCAAGGATTCTTCGATAAAACGATCAAGATAGAGCGAACCATTGCAAGTGATGATGAATTGCACACCGTGATTCCCGATTGAAAGCAATCCCAACCCTTTCCCCGCGGTCTCTGCCAGTGCGGCAATATTGCGTTGCGCAGTTTCACGCACATCGATCGCCTGCAGGTTAATGCCTGCTCTCTGGAATACTGCGTTATACGTCTGAATCATTTCCTTTCGGGCCACTGCAACATACAGATGAGTTTGTCTGTTGGGTAGTTGTTGCGAGGAGGGAATCCGCATGATCGCCATACTGGCTTCATTAATCGGATAATCGATCATGTTTCCAACAGACCAACGGACACTTTGCTCAAGCTCGCTGGCCTGTACCGTTGGTTCTGGAACCACGAAAAAGTGGTAGGCCTTGCGACCCAGCAACAATGTCCAGGGGCAACCGGGAACCGAAATTATTTTGGAGAGTGCGGTCAGACTAACTACATCAATTAGACCCCCCGGAATGAAACCGCATTTGACCACAACAGGTTTGCCACCGGATTCTTTTGGCTCCAATACAGTTACACCGTACAAACCATCCGGCTCAATTTCTACCGCAGTCCAGCCAACAACTTTTTTTACTGTTAGAAAATTTCTCATTATTGTTTTCTTTTAAATTGGATGAAGTTCAACTTAATTTTCGTCAAGTGAGGTGTGAGCGATATTTTCTAAAAAAACATTGGACTCGTATGTGCGATGGCGTACTTACCGAAATAGCAGCGACAGCGTATTTTTAATTCTTAAGTTCTGAAGAATATTTTGTGTTCGCGCGCCAATCCGGTTAGCTAATTGAATAACGACGAATTGAGTCACCGGCGGACTCGAATTCATGAATCCATATGCTTGCATTGACTAAGAAGAAATTTCCGGCTTATTTCCGCGACAGAGTTACGTGCGGAGTACGAGTAACTAACGCCACGGTTTTCCTGCTGCTTGGCTTGTGTGCTTGTACTTCAGTCGCGCCTCGGGATGCCTCACACAAGTCTTTCGACGTGCCGGTAGCCTGGTCGGTTGCGAATGTTTCCCAGACAACCAGCACGAACTCTCTGACGCAATGGTGGTCGCGCTTCAATGACCCGTTGCTGACCAGTCTTGTGGCTCAAGCGCTACAGTCCGGCACCAGTGTAAAAAGTGCGCAGGCCGCTTTGCAGCAGGCGCGGGCTTTGCGTGATGTGTCTGAGGCTTCGCTGTGGCCAAGTATCAATGCATCGGCGTCTGCCGGGCGCAGTAAGGTGGGTCACAATCCGGCGGTCAACTCATTTGCGACCGGCCTCGATGCAAGCTGGGAACTCGACATCTTTGGTGCCAAGCGCGGTGCGCTGAGCGCCAGCGAGGCCGCTGCCCGCGCCAGTGCCGCCAGTTTGGGAGATGTGCAAGTGTCGATTGCCGCTGAGGTGGCGCTTGATTACATCGCGCTGCGCAGTGTGCAGGCTAGACTCACCATTGCCAACGACAACCTGATCAGCCAGCAGGAGACGTTACAGATCACGCGCTGGCGACTTCAAGCCGGTCTAGTTTCGTCGCTCGAACTCGAGCAGGCGCGTGCTGCAGCCGAACAGACTCGTGCGTTGTTACCCACCTTGCAAACAAGCATTGATCAGGGCATTCATGCCCTCTCGGTGCTGACCGGGCAACCCCCTACAACATTGCTGACTTTGTTGACAACAGCCACCCCGATTCCTCAAGCGAACGACGACCTTGCCTTGAGCATTCCTGCGGAAACGCTGAGGCAGCGACCCGATGTGCGTTCAGCCGAATATCAAGTAACAGCAGCGCAAGCGCGCTTGGCGCAGGCGGATGCTGCGCG
>CAIRAO010000024.1 GCA_903876625.1 uncultured Gallionellaceae bacterium
CACTGTCGTGCCGGGCTCAGGATCGGGTTCCGTGACAATTGCCCAGGCGCCGACCACAACCACGCTCGCCGCCAGCAACGGGACGCCGGTCTCCGGCACCTCCGTCACGCTCACGGCCATGGTTGCTTCAACCACCAGTGGCACACCTACGGGCACCGTCAACTTCTACAACGGAGCGGTGCTGCTGAATTCCACTCCGGCATCTTTGAACGGCGGCATTGCGACGCTGACCCTGAGCACGCTGCCCATGGGCGCGGACAGTATTACCGCCGTCTACAGCGGCAATACCGACTTCCTTACCAGTACCTCATCGGGAGTGCTGGAGACCGTGATTGCGGCGGACTTCACCATTACGGCTTCGCCCGCTGCGCAGACGGTTCTTCCCATGCAATCCGTCAATTACACCATCACCTTGACGCCATCGAATCCGACCTTCGTCAATCCTGTCAGCCTGTCGGCCAGCGGCCTGCCTGCGAAAAACTGCCGGAGATTTTTCCCGGACGCACCGAAGTACCCAAGACCCTGATCTTCGCCAAGACTGACAGCCACGCCGACGACATCATCCAGACCGTGCGCGAAGAATTCGGCGAGGGTAACGCCTTCTGCAAAAAACTCACCTACAAGATAGAGGAAGACCCCAAGTCGGTGCTGTCGGATTTTCGCAATGCTTATTACCCGCGCATCGCCGTCACTGTGGACATGATCGCCACCGGTACGGACGTGAAACCGCTGGAATGCCTGCTGTTCATGCGCGACGTGAAAAGCCGCAACTATTTCGAGCAGATGAAAGGCCGGGGCACGCGCACGCTGGACATGGACGACCTGAAAAAAGTCACACCTTCAGCCGTCAGCGCAAAGACCCACTATGTCATCGTCGATGCCATCGGCGTGACCAAATCGCTCAAGACTGCAAGTCAGCCGCTCATCACCAAACCCACCGTACCACTGAAAGACTTGGCGATGTCAGTGATGATGGGCGCGACGGATGAAGATACGGTGAGTTCACTCGCCGGACGCTTGGCGCGGCTCAACAAGCAACTGAATGTGGATGACCAGCGCCGCATCCGCGAAGCCAGCGGCGGCATGGAGCTCACCCAGCTCGTCGGCAAGCTGTTTGCCGCGATAGATGCTGACAACATCGAAGCCAAAGCGTTGCAACTGGCAGGCCAACCCATTGGCACTGATCCTGGCGACGACAAACGCCAGCAGGCACAAGCGCAACTAGTGGGCGAGGCCGCGAAAGTATTGAATGGCGAACTGGTGGAACTTATCGAAACTTTCCGCCGCGACAAAGAACAAACCATCGACCACGACAACCTCGATGCGGTGCTGGTGGCTGGATGGAACAAAGATGCCGCCAACAACGCGCAAGCCCTCACCGATGAATTTGCCGATTACCTCAAAGCGAATCAGGACAACATCGCCGCACTCACCATCTTTTTCAGCCAGCCGTACCGAAGGCGAGAGCTCAGCTTTGACCTGATTCGCCAAGTGCTGGATAAACTCAAAGCCGACAAACCCAAGCTCGCCCCGTTGCGCGTGTGGCAAGCCTACCGCCAATTAGACGACTACAAAGGCGCACAGCCTATCAGCGAACTCACTGCCTTGGTCGCGCTGATCCGTCGCGTGTGCGGCATGGATGCCAAACTTTCCACATTCGACGACACCGTGCGTCGCAACTTCCAGAACTGGGTGATGAAACACCATTCCGGCGGTGGCGATAAATTCAACGAAGAACAAATGGAGTGGCTGCGCATGATCCGCGACCACGTTGCCAACTCCTTCCACATCGAACGCGACGATCTGGAAATGTCGCCGTTCGACGGGCAAGGCGGGCTGGGCAAGATGTATCAGTTGTTCGGCGCAAAGATGGATACGTTGCTGGATGAATTGAATGAAGTGTTGGTAGCCTGAGCATCAAACAGAGTTATTTGGCGCACAAAAGTATTGCGCGCCAAATAAAATGGCGCGATACTACGTTTCGCGCCACAAAAAGCTAATTACATGCCAAAAATAGTTTCAACCCAACAACTCGATCAGATTGTTGAACTGATAGCCCTATACCCGGCAGGCATCGGCATGGAGGGGTTAGCACAGATTGTTGACGCAAACGTACCGCGCCGCACGTTACAACGGCGCATAGCTACACTGATCGAACAAAAACGAATCCGAGCCGAGGGCGAGGGGCGTGCAATCAAGTATTTGCTAGCGCCAATTAGCGCATCGATAGACGCAACCGATGGCGCGGATGTGATGACGGCGACAGTTGAACTTTATGTGCTTGCTTCCCCCGAAGGCGAAGAGATAAAAAAATATGTTCGCCAACCGCGCCAACAACGCAAACCAGTCAGCTACCAGATCGGATTTTTGGAACAATATCGCCCCAACCAAACTGCTTACCTGCCAGAATCGTTACGCATCCAATTGCATAGTTTGGGTCGCTCACCCGCCGAGCAAACGCCGGCTGGCACCTTCGCCCGCGATATTCTGAATCGGCTGCTCATTGATCTTTCATGGGCATCTTCAAAGCTGGAAGGCAACACCTATAGCCGCCTCGACACCGAGCGCTTAATCGAATTTGGTCAGGCTGCCGAAGGCAAGGATGCACTGGAAACCCAGATGATCCTGAACCACAAATCCGCCATCGAATATTTAGTGCGCGACACCGAACACGCGGGTGTCACACCTGAAACCATCATCGCTTTGCACGCTTTTCTTTCCGACGGCCTGATGCCCGATCCGCTCACCTGTGGCCGTATTCGCAACCGCCCGGTGGAAATCGGCGGTAGCGTTTACCTGCCAATCGCCATGCCGCAACGCTTGGAAGAGCTGTTCAATATCGTCATGAACATGGCGGCGGAAATTCAAGACCCGTTCGAGCAATCATTTTTCCTGATGGTGCATCTGCCCTACCTGCAACCCTTCGAGGACGTAAACAAGCGCGTTTCACGTCTGGCCGCCAACATCCCGCTCATCCAGCACAACCTGTGCCCGCTTTCGTTTATAGACGTGCCGGAAAAAGCCTATGTGGATGCGGTGCTGGGCGTGTACGAACTCAACCGTATCGAACTGTTGCGTGATGTTTTCGTCTGGGCGTATGAGCGCTCCTGCCAACACTACGTCGCCGTGCAACAACAACTGGTTCCACCTGACACCTTCCGCCTGCGATACCGTAATGAACTGACGGAGGCAGTCCGTGCCATTGTGCGCGGTGGACTACTTGCCAACGAAATAGAGATACGCTCCATCATGCCAGCTGCGGTGACACACGAAGATCAGCCGCGTTTTGTGGTACTGGCGATGGAGGAATTCAAAGCGCTTCATAGTGGTAACGCGATTCGCTTTGGTTTGCGTCCGCTGGAGTTCGCGGCGTGGCTGGAAAAAGGGGGCGAGCGTGGGTGATATTTTGAATCTGCCCAAGAGTTGGATACAAGTAACGATAGCTGATCTTGGTAAAGTTGTTTCTGGGGGCACTCCTTCTACAAAAGAAAATTCCTTCTGGGGTGGAAATATCAGTTGGATTTCACCGTCAGACCTTACTGGGTATAGCAACAAGTACATCTCCAAAGGAGCGAAGTCGATTACTCAGGAGGGTTTAAAAAAGAGCTCCGCTACTGTTATGCCTGCGGGCAGTATTCATTTTTCGTCGCGAGCACCAATTGGTTACACAGTCATAAGCTCATGTGATATGACAACGAATCAAGGCTTCAAGAGCCTTATACCGGCGGAAGGGGTTTTCAATGAGTACATATATTACTACTTCAAAAGTGCAAAGCAGCTAGCTGAATCACATGCTACGGGCACGACGTTTAAGGAAATTTCTGGTACTGCTTTTAGCAAGTTGCCTGTGCCTTTTCCTCCGACAAACGAACAACGACGCATCGTCGCCAAAATCGAGGAGCTGTTTTCCGAGCTGGACAAGGGCATCGAAAACCTGAAGACTGCCCGCGCGCAACTCAAAGTGTATCGCCAAGCCCTGCTGAAACACGCCTTCGAGGGCAAACTCACCGCGCAGTGGCGCGCAGAGAATCAGGACAAACTCGAAACCGCCGATGCCTTGCTCAAGCGCATCCAGCAAGAGCGTGCGCAACGCTACCAGCAACAACTCGCCGACTGGGAAACCTCCGGTGGCAGCAAACCCAAAGCCCCGAAACGATTGCCGCCACTTACCTACGAAGAATTGGCCGGATTGCCTAAACTGCCGGAGGGTTGGGGATGGGAGAAATACGGCGATTTGTGCTCGGTTGTCAGGAATGGGATTTCGGCAAAACCAGAAGGCGAATCAGGAACACCAATTTTCAGAATCAGTGCTGTTCGCCCGCTGTTTTTCGATATGACGGACTTCAGGTTTATCGACAACACAAATGGCGAATTCGATTCCTATTGCCTTGAGCGCGGTGATCTGGTGTTCACTCGATATAACGGGTCGCGCCGCTATGTCGGTGTATGCGCAGAATACCGTTCAGACGAAAAACGTCTGTTTCCTGATAAGTTGGTGCAAACAAGAGTTTTTTCAAAAAACATATCGACATCGTATTTGGAAAAGGCACTGAACTCTGGCGAATCTCGCAAATTTGTTGAGTCGAAAATCCGTACAACTGCGGGGCAGTCAGGTGTGTCTGGTGATGACATCAAAAATATTCCTGTTCCAATCTGCTCGACAGAAGAGCAAATCCAAATTGTCGAAGAACTAGAGTCAAAACTTTCTAAAGTTGACCAACTCGACCAAACGATCACCTCTTCATTGCAACAAGCCGAAACCCTGCGCCAGTCCATCCTGAAAAAAGCCTTTTCCGGGCAACTGGTGCCACAAGACCCGCACGACGAACCCGCCGCGGAATTATTGGCGCGAATTCATGATGATCGAAATAAAGCCAATATCGTGAAGACTAAGGGAGGCAAAGCATGAGGGTTCTTGGTATCACTTCTTCCGGAATGACTTTCGAAGGTGAATCTGAATATGGTGCTCACTTGATTTGGCCGCAGCCAGTAATGACTTTAGCGAAATTTACAACATCAACAGATGAGGTCTTAGTTCCTGCATCTACTTCGGACACTTGGCATTGTTATTTCCGGGAAGATGATTTTGATCCTGTGAGCAGAATTCGCCGAGGGCGCTTTTATCAAGCTACCGGGCAAGAAAGCAATTGGAAAGCGTTCGTCCCTCCAGGTATCACAATTGCTGCGGCACACAGAGCCAGCAATGAGCTGGAAATCATTGCGAAGAACTATGGCGCATTCAAATTTTCAATGCAAAAGAGTAGTGATTTGTATCAGTTGGTTGTCCTCGGTTCATCCACTGCCTTTTCTGCTTGGACGCTTGTTGGTATTGAAACGATATCAACTGGCGAAGATATGGTGACCTTGAAAGCATGTCAGAGCATGGGCGCTCTTCCTGATGTGTATTGGTCCAAGGTGCCAATTGCCCACAGGTATGAAGTGCAAGAAGCAATCGAGAAACTCGTTGATGATTATCGAAGGGCTGTTCCAGAGTCAGTTATTGATCGCGCCCGTGAGGTCGCCGCAGTGGTACTTAGTTCTTACTTGCAGAACAAGGGGGTTAATGCCGCAAGAGGAAAAGATCTAGGCGCGCTTGTCAAATTACTAGTCGAAGATGCAGGCAAACACGAACAGCGAATAATTGCATGTGCCGCTGAAATACCGCAGCGTCTCCACTCACGTGGCAAACATGCGGAAAAGGAAAATCGTGACGATCTTCGTCCTATACGTGCGCAAGATGCAGAACTTGCCGTGCAATGCGTCGGAGTAATGCTCTGCGATCTTCGCTGGGCAGACTGGAAATAATATTTATTGAGGTAATACATGAACGCAACCGCATCCATCGTTTCCAAAGTCTGGAGTTTCTGCACCACGTTGCGCGACGACGGGGTGGGTTACGGCGACTATCTGGAACAACTGACTTATCTGATCTTCCTGAAGATGGCGGATGAATACAGCCAGCCGCCTTATAACCGCAAGGTGGGCATTCCCTCTGGTTACAATTGGCAAAGCCTGAAGGCCAAGCGCGGCGCGGAGTTGGAGGTGCATTACGTGACGCTGTTGCGCGAGCTGGGCAATAAGCCGGGGATGTTGGGGACAATTTTCACCAAGGCGCAAAACAAGATTCAAGACCCTGCAAAATTGTATCGCCTGATTGACATGGTGAACGAAACGCAATGGGTGACGATGGGTGCGGATGTGAAGGGCGATATCTACGAGGGCTTGCTGGAACGCAACGCCGAAGATACCAAGTCCGGCGCGGGGCAATACTTCACGCCTCGCGCTTTGATTCGAGCGATGGTGGAATGCGTGCGGCCCGAACCCGGCAAGACTATCGCTGATCCAGCCTGCGGTACGGGTGGTTTTTTTCTGGCGGCGTATGATTTTCTGGTCGCGGCGCATCAGATGGACAAGACGCAAAAAGCATTTCTCAAGCACGAAACTTTTAATGGCAACGAGATCGTTGCAGGTACGCGGCGCTTGGCTTTGATGAATATGTTTTTGCACAACATCGGCGAGATCGATGGTGACAGCATGGTGTCGCCCAACGATGCGCTAGTGGCTTCCTCTGCAAAATCTTTCGACTATGTGCTGGCGAATCCACCATTCGGCAAGAAGAGCTCAATGAGCTTCACCAATGATGAAGGTGAACAGGA
>CAIRAO010000025.1 GCA_903876625.1 uncultured Gallionellaceae bacterium
ATCCTTTTTAATACGCGATTCCAATTTCTAAGATATCTACTAATAAATTCCGGTATGAAATCATTTCTAACGATTAGCAACTCCATTCCCATTGGCTGAGGAGTATTTTTTCCTAAAGTTTGCCAAAAACCTGCCGATAGCATCACTTAGATACCGTTGTCAGTCGCAGTCTATTTATAGGTTTATGAAAGGTGGCATCATGGAAATCAACTCGGGTCACTCAAACGTGCAAATTGCAATCGCCGTTCAACCGCAGAATCAATCGGGCTACGCTCAAGGAACGGACAATGGCAAAGTCTATGACGTGACAGCGCAAGCGACCCCCAGACCCACTATCAATACTAGCGGTCAAGGTGTCGGCTACGTAATTGATGATTGGGCATGATACAACCCATTGATAAGGAAGATTAGGCGTGAGTATTTCTTCTATCGCATCCAGACCGGCTGTGCCTCAGCAGAGTGAGGGTTCCAGGGATCTTGCGTCCTTTGCTTCCTTGCCTTCAGGTTTCGAGGCGCAACCTGTCGTACCCGCCGGAAGCGACAAAGCAATTCGAGAAGAAGCAGCTAATATAAAAAATCCGTCTCCAGCCCAGCTATCCCAAGCCTTAAATCAAATCAATGAAACTTTCGCCCAAAAAGGACAGAACCTTTACGCCTCCATTGAGAAAGATAAGGAGACCGGCATTAATGTCGTCAAATTATTAGATAAAAACACTAAAGAGATCGTCAGGCAATATCCGGCTAAAGAAATCATCGCGATAGCTGCATCGATCATTCAATATCAGAAGAACAAGGGTCAACTGCTGGATATTAGTGCCTGATTAGTCTAGCCGATTAAAAATGCTGTTAGGTTTTGAATACCGGTTCATAAACGCCAATTTTTGGATATTTTGTGGATCGACTGCCGAAAAAAGGCACACTCTCAAATATACTTCTCATAACCATATTGATATTTATAGACTATTTTTATGGCATGCGGATTGCATTGGCATAGTTGCCAGTTCAATTAACACAGAAATAAAACCAAGGATTTCGCTTTTAGTTAGAAGAGCAAGTTCCGGTAACTTGTCTTTTCAGAAAAGCCGAGTTCTTTTTCGGCAACCATCAAAAGCTTTTTGTCCCCCTAAACAAACCGTTTATCTACTTTTTTATACCGCCCGTTTCCGAACGCAAAATACAGCCGCACGGACTTGGTTAACGATCTATTTTTTTGCTAAGGTCTACTCAAACCCGCATCCCGTTGCGGAACTTTTCCAGAAAAGGAGTACATCATGAGATACGAAACCAACCTAGACCAAGACTGGCAACCACTCTGTTCAGACACGTTATTTGAAATCCCGACTGATCGACCTGTGATCTGTATGGAACATAAAATTACCAAAGAGCATGCCTACTATGATGTGAAATTAGAGCGCTTTCTTTCAAAACAAGAGGCCTATGATGCGCTTAGAGGCTGCCAATTGTAAGTGGAAACTCAAATTTGAAACGATGAGTGAATCCATTATCAATACTGCAATTCAACTATTCGCTCTCAAGATGATCATTATTGGTGAAAGTCCAAGTGCGCGTAATACTCAGAATATCAGTTTCCTTAATAATTTCAGGAGGAAACACCGCATAAGGTGCTGCCAGCTTGACGATGCGCATCGCTGCCGCATCCAGAATTCGCTGTCCTGATGAGCGGCTGATCTCAACACTATCAACGCTTCCATCAGATCGAATCGAAACGGTTAGCGTCAATCGCCCATATATTTTTTGGTCGCGCGCTTGCTGAGGATAATTCATATTGCCGATGCGTTCGATTTTGCTACGCCAATCTTCTATATATTGTGCATATCGATATTCCTGGGTACGCGCACCGATAAATTTGCGCTTGGGCAATTTCTCGTAAGCGTCAATATTTTTACTGATCTCGGCATCCAATCGAGCCATCTCTAAAGCGCGTGTTGCCAAGTCTTCACCGCTATATTGATTGCTGATAGATTGGTTTATTTCTGCTTCCCTGGACACACTGTAATTGCCTTTTATTTGTGTCAACAAACGTTTTGCTTCCTGTTCCAGTTGCTTAACGCGGTGTGCGGATTGCTCGGGGGAGAATTGTTCACTTTCTCCCAGCGTAGGTAATGGTGTCTTGGCATGACGCTCCTCTGCAACGTTGCCCCCGCCGTCAAGATTATTCTGAGCCATCTTTTCTGCATTGGACGGACGCAAACGCGATTTACTGTTGACCAGAACAACTTCCAGCGGTGGCAGAGGCATACTCAGCGCTCTATTTATTTCTGGAAACTCAAACCCCAGACCAAACAGGACAAAGGCATGAAAACCAAGTGAAAACGAGATGGCAAAGGCAAAACTCTTTTTTTGTATCAAAGCGATCATGCCGGCATTGCCTCTACCACTGAAATAAAACGTGCGTTGAAATTCAAATCGAGCAGATCAATTTCCCCTATTTCAAGTATTACCCGAGAATTAGGTGGTAACTCAGGCAATGATGGTATACGCCCTACTAGAGGGATATCAGAGAACCTGACCAGATTCTCTCTCAAAACCAATACTTCCGATTGTTGCACTTTTTCTTGCAACAACCAACGTAAACACCAGTAACGCTCCATTTGTCTCTGGAAATCATTGTAAAGAGTATAAGCAGCGTCGAAATCACGCAAGATGGCAAATAATTTTGTGTCATTTTTGTCGTAAACAGAGGCTTCATTTTGCAGCAGGCTGATAATCTGGCGCTGATTCACTAAATCAACATAACGGCGCAACGGAGAACTCGACCACATGTATTGCGCCACGCCCAAACCCTGATGCGGCGCGGCAACTGTGCTCATTTTTACCTTGCCATTGTTCTGTGTGCGGTAGATCCCTGCAATATCATTGTCGGCAAGCAGCTTTCCCCAACAGCTGTTGACCAGGATCATCAACTCAGAAACCACCTTGTCGATCGGCGAACCGCGCATGCGATTGTTGATCGTGATGTGATCGTTCTCCACATAAAAATTGTAGTCGATCTGCTGTGTGCTGTTGTCTGCAGACTTTCCACGTAATGTTTCCAGCTTATTCGCAAAATTCCACAGCACCAGCAGTTCGTTGGCATACTTGTAATCTGTCTTTGCCGCAGCAATGGTTGCTTCGTTGAATAAAGGCTCCAGTGTTTCATGGCGCAAATTTGCAGCAATGTGCAAACGCTCCAGGCGACTCTCACTGCTCAGCATATCAAACGAGGTCGCATCAACTTCAATATACAGCGACAGAGCCGGGCAAACCTGGTCTGCACACAAAGTAAAAGCTTGCACCACATTGTCCGGCAGCATCGTAATCTTGTTGCCAGGCATATATACGGTAGAAAGACGTTGAGCGGCAATCTCATCAACAGGCGTATTTGGCAAAATACCCAAGGCAGGCACTGCAATATGTATTCCTACCCGCCAATTCCCATTCGCCAATTGTTCCAACGAAAAAGCATCGTCTATTTCGGTGGTGGTGGCATCGTCGATACTGAATGCGTTGACGGATGCCTTCGGCAATTCGGGATAACTTGCAATATCAACTTCAGGAAAACCGGTTCCTTTGGGAAAGTTCTCAAACAGAAAACGGTTGAAATGATAATCGTTGGTGGAAGGGATCGCGCCACAACGATGTAGCAGATGTGCAACCGAAAGGTGAGTCAGCGCACACGCGGCTTCAACAGCTTTGACTTCCAACGTATTACGGTCCGGCTTGTACAAAATTTGCGGAAGTTTATCGGCAAAGTCGGCTGGCAAAGTAGATGCTGTTAGTTCTTCTGTGTAGCGAGTCTGAAGTGCGACTTGCTGGCGTTTTTTTTCAGCACCAGCCAATGCCGATTTCAATGCTTCCGGTGGGGCCGATTTATATCGGCCCTTGCCTTTTTTATAGAAATGCATGGGCGAAGAGTGCAAACGTATCAACGTGCCGGCCGCCTCAATGGGAGTAGGAGCGTGCCCGAAATACTCCTGCGCCAGGGTATCAAAACCAAATTCTTCCGGTGGGCATGACTCCCATAGAAAATCTACATCTATTTCAGCTGAGATGGACTCTGCCTGCACCAAAAACTCAGCCATTCCCGGCTGCGCAAAGCGTAACATCACGTTAGCCGACTTGATTTTGCTGCGTTTGCCGTGGGTATTCTCCACTTGAAGCGAAGTGGTATTGTCCGCAAGGATATTCCCGACCTTAAAGCCGCCGTCTTCTTCGTAAAAAATATTCATCAGGAACCACGCAAATTTCGAAGCATGATTATAACTCAGCCTACCATTGAACTTTGTTCGTGCTAATCTTGACTAAGCAGGTAAGCAATTCGACCCCAATATAAACAACCAGGAGAAAAATTATGAATAAAATCATTAGCGGAATCATTTTTGTATCCAGTGCCATTTTGATTATTCCAACGGCTTCGGCTTGCGAACCAATGCATGCAGGCCAATTCGGCACAAAAATCTTTGCGGAGATGGATACCAATAAAGACGGCGTTATTTCAAAAAAAGAATTCGATGCATTTAATAACAAACACTTCAAGGAAATTGACGCTAACCATGACGGCAAGATAACCATTGAGGAATTCGAAGCAGCGCATTCCGCGATGCGAGGAGATCATTGCGATGAACCGCATCACGGAGTTGGACAGCATCAAGGATATGACGGAGAGCATAGCGACGCATTCATCAGTAAACGCTTTGAGGCTGCTGATACCAACCACGACGGCGGGTTAAGTCGCGAAGAGGCCAAAAGTATGCCCATGATTCTGGAACACTTTGATCAAATCGACGCCAACAAAGACGGCAAAGTGACCGAGTCTGAAATAAAGGCCATGATGGAAGGACATGATGCTGAGCCTGAAAGTGGCAAAGAGAACAAAATGCCGGAGAAAAAATAAGCTATATCGGCAGTCGATAGCCCATCTAACAAAGGCGGCTCGAAGTCGAGCCGCCTTTGTTCATACCGGCAGTCAATTTTATATTTTTACTTAACCCAACACGCTTCCAAGTGAATTGCTCGTATATCTTGGGCTAAACGGCTTGAAATGTTAACATCGCGGCTATTTAATGGTCATGGCAACTTGACCGATCAAAATGGAAAATGATAACGGAGAGTAGCATGGCGGGTCATAGTAAATGGGCGAATATTCAACATCGTAAAGGCAAACAAGATGCCAAACGCGGCAAAGTATTTACCCGGCTGATCAAGGAAATCACCGTTGCTGCACGTCTCGGTGGCGGCGATCCGACAGGCAATCCACGTTTGCGCTTGGCAATGGAGAAGGCCTATGAGCAGAACATGCCCAAAGATAACGTTGAGCGAGCGATTAAACGCGGCTCAGGCGAGCTTGATGGCGTTGAATATCAGGAATTGCGTTACGAAGGTTATGGCATCAACGGAGCAGCGGTCATGGTTGACTGCATGACAGACAACAAAACCCGCACTGTGGCTGATGTTCGCCACGCCTTTACAAAATACGGCGGCAATCTAGGTACCGATGGCTCCGTCGCATTCATGTTTAAACACTGCGGACAAATGATTTTTGCACCCGGCACCAATGAAGACGCGCTCATGGAAGTTGCTCTGAATACCGGTGCAGAAGACATTATCAACAATGACGATGGCAGCATCGAAGTAATCACCGGACCCTATGATTTTATTGAAGTGAAACAGCGTCTTGAGGCCGCCGGATTCAAACCGGAAATAGGTGAAGTCACAATGAAGGCAAGCAGCGAAGTCGTCTTTACCGGTGACGACGCGGTAAAAATGCAAAAATTATTGGATGCTCTGGAAGACTGCGATGATGTGCAGGAAGTCTATACCACTGCGGTGATTGAGGAATGAGGGCGCTGGAAAGGGGCAAGAGACAAGAGGGAAGGGCACGAAACCTGGAACACCGATGAGTTTCCTTTCCCCCTCATCACTTTCCTCTTCTCCCATACGCATCTTGGGAATCGACCCTGGTCTACGCACAACGGGTTTCGGTGTGATCGACAAAGAGGGGCAGCAGTTGCACTATGTTGCCAGCGGTTGTATCAAGTCGCCCGATGGAGAATTGCCGGAACGGCTGAAAGTGATTTTAGATTCATTGGGCGAAGTCATCGCGTTGCATCATCCGCAGCAAGTGGCGGTGGAAAAGGTATTTGTTAATGTAAATCCACAATCTACTTTATTGCTTGGACAAGCCCGTGGCGCAACGATCTGTGCAGCAGTATTGGCAAACCTTCCTGTTGCGGAATACACCGCGCTGCAAGTTAAACAAGCTGTGGTCGGCAATGGTCACGCCGACAAGGAACAAGTACAAGCAATGGTGCAACGCTTGTTAAAATTGTCCGGCACACCGAGTACGGACGCGGCAGATGCTTTAGCCTGCGCCATCTGTCATGCGCACGGCGGGATGGGATTGGGCGCGTTGACGACCAAAGGATTTCGAGTAAAAAATGGAAGGTTGGTGTAACAATGCAACCTATGGAACCAACGCTTGCCATATTTCAAAACCCTCTTGCGCGCTATTTTGCTGCCACCCGACCGGCTTTTCTCACGGCCAGCCTAATGGCCTGCCTGATCGGACTAGCCATTGTCCGGCACGACGGCCATGCGTTCGATGTTCCGCTCGCGCTCGTTACCTTGTTGTTCGGTTTGTTGGCACATGCCGGGGCCAATGTGCTCAACGATTACTATGATGCGCTCAATGGTACCGATGCGCTTAATACCGAACGCATTTTCCCCTTCACCGGAGGCAGCCGTTTTATTCAAAATGGTGTGCTGAGTATGAAACAGACAGCACGCTTCGGTTTTGCCTTGCTGTTTTGTGTAATGTTGGCGGGGCTGTGGCTAATGGCGCGCTCCGCACCGCAATTACTCTATATCGGACTCACCGGGCTGTTTATCGGCTGGGCCTATTCTGCCCCCCCGTTGTGGCTGAACAGTCGCGGACTGGGAGAATTATGTGTGGCCGCGGGTATACTAACGATCACCGTCGGCGCGGATTTTGTGCAGCGCAAAGTCTTCGCGTATGCTCCCTTTATTGCAGGGTTATCTTATGCGTTGCTTGCGACCAACCTCCTCTACATCAACCAATTTCCCGACCGCACTGCCGACGCGGCAGCGGGTAAGCGACATTGGGTAGCAAGACTCCCGGTGCAACAAGCACGCTGGGGTTATGTACTGATCATGACGCTGGCTTATATTTGGTTGTTGTCGAGTGTGCTACTGGGCTGGCTGCCGATGTTCGCGTTACTGGCATTTTTGGCGTTGCCACTTGGCATACTGGCCTCGCGCCTGTTGTTGCGCAACGCGGCGCAACCGCAGCAACTAGGGAGCGCGATCAAATTGACCATCACGGCATTGATCGCGCACGGTGCACTGTTGTCGCTTGGATTGATTTTGGGATAAAAAATGATAGGTCGTTTAACCGGAGTGTTGCTGGAAAAAAATCCACCGCAAATATTGTTGGACGTACAAGGCGTGGGTTACGAACTGGATGTACCGATGAGTACTTTCTACAACCTTCCCGCTTTGCATGAAAAAGTGATACTGCACACGCATTTTGTCGTACGTGAAGATGCTCAACTCCTCTATGGTTTTGCCAGTACCGAAGAACGTTTGGCATTTCGCCAGTTGCTCAAAATCAGCGGCGTCGGCCCCAAACTCGCGCTTTCCGTCTTATCCGGATTAAGTTTAAACGACCTGGCTGCCGCTGTAGCAAATAAAGATGTTGGACGACTCACGAAAATCCCCGGCGTAGGTAAAAAAACCGCAGAGCGTTTACTGTTGGAATTGCAGGGAAAATTCACAGTCAGCGGAACACATGCAACAAGCGGAACTTCCCCTGCCTCGTCTAGCAGTAACGATATCGCCAATGCCTTGCTGGCATTGGGTTACAACGAAAAAGAAGCCGACTGGGCAGCGAAACAGTTACCTAAAGAGGTAGGTGTCTCCGACGGCATCAGACAAGCACTTAAATTTCTCTCTAAATCATGATTCAAAACGACGATCTCAGTACAACTCGCGTCATTTCTGCCGCCCCCGCCTCTCCGCAAGAGGAAGCTTTGGAACGCGCTCTGCGCCCAAAACTGCTGGACGAATATGTCGGGCAGGAAAAAATTCGCGGGCAACTCGAGATTTTTATTGAAGCCGCGCGCAAACGCGAAGAGCCGCTTGATCACGTTTTGCTGTTTGGTCCGCCGGGTTTGGGCAAAACTACTTTAGCGCATATCATCTCGCGTGAAATGGGTGTAAACCTGCGCCAGACTTCTGGCCCCGTGCTTGAACGTGCGGGTGATCTCGCCGCCTTGCTCACCAATCTCGAACCGAATGACGTATTATTCATCGACGAAATTCATCGCCTGTCGCCTGTGGTAGAAGAGATTCTTTACCCCGCACTGGAAGATTATCAGATCGACATCATGATCGGCGAGGGCCCGGCCGCACGCTCTGTAAAGCTTGATTTGCCGCCTTTCACACTGGTTGGCGCAACTACGCGTGCAGGCATGTTGACCAATCCGTTGCGTGATCGTTTTGGTATCGTGGCTCGGCTGGAGTTTTATACACCGCAAGAATTACAACGCATCGTTACCCGTTCAGCCGGATTACTGGAACTGCCCATCTCGCCGGATGGCGCCTTCGAAATCGCCAAACGCTCTCGCGGCACGCCGCGCATTGCAAACCGTTTGCTTCGTCGCGTACGCGACTACGCCGACGTGCGAGCCGATGGAAAAGCGACACGCGAAGTCGCCGATGCCGCACTCATCATGCTGGACGTGGATGCGCAGGGACTCGACTTGATGGACAGAAAACTGCTCCTCGCCGTGATCGAAAAATTCATGGGCGGCCCCGTCGGTGTGGACAACCTCGCCGCCGCCATCGGCGAAGAACGCGACACCATCGAAGATGTACTGGAACCTTATCTGATCCAGCAAGGTTATTTACACCGCACTCCACGTGGGCGTGTCGCAACGGCAAACGCCTACCAGCATTTTGGCTTGATACAGCCACGCAATGCGCACAACAGGGAATTGTGGGATGAGTAAACACAAAATATTTTCTTTCCCGGTGCGTGTTTATTTTCAGGACACCGACGCGGGCGGCGTTGTATACCATTCTAACTATATAAACTTTATGGAGCGGGCACGGACAGAGTGGCTGCGTACTTTCGGCTACACCAATACGGGCATGATGAAAGAACTCGGGTTGGTGTTCGTGGTGCGCTCGGTCAAGCTGGATTATTTAAAACCCGCGCTACTTGATGATTTGCTCACTGTGACTGCGCAAATCAAAGAAATAGGCCGTAGCCGGGTCACGTTACTTCAAACCGTTTTACGCGGTGAAGAATTATTAACCGAAGGTGAAGTACATCTGGTGTGTGTTACGGCGGATAATTTTAAACCGGTAAGCGTCCCCGAAGTGTTGCGCAAACATTGGAGTTAACGAAATGAATTTGATTCAAGACTTGTCGTTCATTCATGTGCTGGAAAACGCCAGTTTATTGGTGCAGTTGGTAATGGGATTATTGTTGTTGGTCTCAATACTTTCCTGGTGGTACATTTTTCTTAAGATGTTTACCGTGCACAGAGCCGTTAAACAGAGCGCCGACTTTGAAGATGCATTCTGGGCTAATACCGATCTCAATAAACTTTTTCAAAGCGTGCGGGATTCAGGTGAACAAGCAGGCAGTATGGAGCGCATATTTAGCGCCGGACTGAGCGAATTTGTAAAATTAAAAAAGAAGGGTAACGTAGACAACGTAGCCATCATGGAAAGCACGCGACGGGCTATGCGTGCAACCTATCAGCGCGAGATGGACTCGCTCGAATCTCATCTGTCATTTTTAGCCACGGTCGGTTCGGTCAGCCCTTACGTCGGGTTGTTTGGCACGGTGTGGGGCATTATGAATGCATTCCGCAGTTTATCGAATGTAGGCCAAGCCACTCTGGCACATGTGGCTCCCGGTATCGCCGAAGCGCTGATTGCAACTGCGATGGGCTTGTTCGCCGCCATCCCGGCAGTGGTTGCCTACAACCGTTATGCCTATGACGTCGGACGCCTGGCATCACGTTTTGAAAGCTTCATGGAAGAATTTTCCAACGTTCTGCAAAGGCAGCCATGAGCAGCTCACGCCGAAATAGCCACCAGCCCATGAGCCAGATCAACGTCGTTCCCTACATCGACGTGATGCTGGTATTACTCGTCATTTTTATGATAACCGCCCCTATGTTGAATCCGGGACAAATCGATTTGCCCAGCATAGGAAAATCTTCCGCACCGGCAGTCGCACCGATTGAAGTGATGATCAAAAAAGATACGACATTAGCCGTACGGGATCACAATCAGGGCGGCTTTGAACACCCTGTCTCGCGAGTTGAACTTGCCGCTTTCCTTAAACAAAAACAGGAAAAGAATTCCGAGCAGGCTGTCGTTATCTCTGCCGACAAAAATGTACGTTATGAAGAAGTGATCAACGTCATGGATATGTTGCAACAACAACAGATTAAAAAAGTGGGGCTCTTTACCAAGCCGCGCTAATGACCCATTTATAGTTTTGGCAAGAAACAAACATGAGCACGCTAACCTTTAATGAGGCCCATCAATTTTCCGCCGGTGCATTGGCGCTGGTAGTACATGCCCTATTTTTTTCCCTGCTTTATTTCAGCTTTAATTGGCATGTAAAAATTCCTCCCAATATGGTCGTTGAAATTTGGGAAAGCCTGCCCGAACCGGTCACAGAGACCACCACGATGCCATCTACTCCGATTCCGGTTTTTCAAAAATCTGAAACGATTTCCATACCCAAGGTGACAGAGCCTGTAGTTGTAGCTGTAGCTAAAGCTGATATTGTAATTAAAGATAAAAAAAAGAAAAAAATTGAATCTGTGAAAAAGGTAGAGCCTGCTGTTAAAAAAACTTCCAATCAGGAAGAAAAGATCCATCAAAAGTCAGATGAAGATAAAAAAGTTCTCGCACAGTCTGAGCAGGACAGAAAAGCAAAACAAGAAGAGCTCGACAAGCTAATCGCGGATACAGAAAAGTCAGCGCGGGAAAGTGAACGTATCCAGGAGCGCAGAGCAAAAATGCGCTCAGAACTTGATGAAGCCACAAAGAGTGAAGTAGCAAAATATAAAGAGCTGATTCAAGCTAAAATCAGCCGCAACATCATTATGCCGCCAGACGTTGCCGATAATGCAGAAGCCATATTCCTGATCACTGTCTTGCCGGGCGGCTCGGTGATGGATAATGTGAAACTGGAAAAAAGTAGCGGCAACACGGCTTATGATAATGCTGCTGAGCGTGCCATATACAAGGCTCAGCCGTTACCGATGCCGCAGGATGCAGAGCTTTCCAGAATGTTTCGAGAGCTGCGTTTATCAGTTAAACCTTGAAGGAGATTTTATGTTGTTGCGTTTAGCCGGTTTAATTTTCTTGCTGTGTCTGGCTTTTCCCGCCTGCGCAATATTGGATATTGAAGTCACCGGCGCAGGAGAACATCAAACCCCGGTCGCTATCGCTCCGTTCGCGGGTGAAGACTCGCTAGATCAACGCATCACTGAAATTGTGGCAAACGACCTCAAACGCACGGGTCTTTTCAAACTGCTTGAAACTTCCGGGAAAAAAACAAGTGATATAAAGGCAATAGATTATTCCGAATGGACAAAAGTTGAGGCGCTTGCCATTGGCAGCATCGTAAAACTTCCCAACGACTATCTCGAAGTTCGTTTTCACCTTTTGGATACAGTTAAAAAGAATGAATTGTTTGGACAGGCAGTTTCCGCAAAAGGCACACAGATCCGCGCGATTGCGCATCGAATTTCTGACTTGATCTATTTTAAATTGACCGAGAGCCCGGGTGTGTTCAGCACACGTATCGCCTATGTAAATCGCCAGGGGAAATACAACCGCCTAGTCGTTGCGGACAGCGATGGCTATGGCGAACAAACTTTATTGGCGTCGAATCAGCCGATCATGTCACCTGCCTGGTCTCCCGACGGTGAAACACTGGCCTATGTCAGCTTTGAGCAGGGGCGTGCACTGGTTTATGCACAATCATTGTCATCACGTCAGCGAGTCTTGCTTGCCTCTTTCCCCGGGAGTAACAGCGCACCGACCTGGTCACCGGACGGAAAACAACTGGCTATCGTATTGACTCGTGATGGCAGTTCTCAGGTATATCTGGTACGCGCAGACGGCTCAGATCATCGCCGCATAAGCTCAAGTGACACTATCGATACCGAACCCAATTTTTCACCCGACGGTCGCTCTATTATATTTACCTCTGATCGTGGCGGAAGCGCACAAATTTACCAGATGTCTGCCAATGGCGGAAACGTAGAGCGCTTAACCTTCGACGGCAGCAATAATTTCTCTCCACGCTACAGTCCGGATGGCAAAAGTTTTGTATTTACCCATTTCAACGAAGGTATTTTCCACATTGCCGTGCAGGATTTCGAAACCAGACAAGTTCAGATTCTCACCCCGGGGGGCTGGGAGAAAAAACCCAGTTTTGCCCCAAACGGAAAGCTGGTACTGTTTGCCACCGAGGTGCGGGGTCGTGGTATATTAGCAACCGTATCAAGCGATGGTCGGGTAAAAGAAAAAATGACCCCGCAACAAGGCGATATTCGGGAACCCACATGGGGGCCGTTTGTTAAGCAATAACTTTTTTTGGAGTTTTCCATGAAGAAACTAATATTTAGCATTGTGCTGGTTAACTTGTTGGCAGCTTGCGGCTCTATACGTACTCCATTTGATTCCCCTGCGGCAAAACAGGAACCCGCTGCCGCTACGCCAGCCCCTGAAGCTGCAAAAACAGAAACCACTACTTCACCCGATGTAAATGCCAAACCTTTGGATAATCCTGCTGCAGAAACGCCTGTTGCAGCGGATGCGGCACCTAAAGCTGAAGCTGCCGCAACGGCCGAAGCAACCCCCGCCCCTACAGCGGCAGCTGTTGCCACTCCTCCGGCTGAAACATCTGACCCGCTCAACGATCCGGCCAGCCCACTTTACAAACGTAGTGTTTATTTCCCTTTTGATGTGGATACAGTTCAGGAAGCGGACAAAGTGACCATAAAGGCTCATGGCGCATATTTGGCAGCTCATCCGGATAAAAAAGTTCGCGTAGAAGGAAATACGGATGAGCGCGGCAGCAGTGAATATAACTTGGCTCTCGGTCAGCACCGTGCCAACAATACCAAGAAAGCATTGGTTTTAGCAGGTGCAAAAGCTGAACAAATCGAGTCCATCAGTTTCGGTGAAGAAAAGCCTCTGGCAGCCGGACACGATGAAGCATCATGGTCTCAAAACCGACGCTCAGACATCAAATATAAATAAGCGTGCATCCACTCCGTTTTATTGTATTTGCTATCTTTTGTCTCACGGCAGCCCCCAGTTTTGCGGGGCTGTTTAGTGACAACGAGGCTCGCCAACAGATTCAGCAACTGCAAGCGAAAGCCGCTTCAACTGAAGAATTACTCGTTAAGCTGGACGCTGCAAACAAGCAGCAAACCAGTGCTCTTCTCGACTTGCAAACTCTAATTGATGCGCAGAGTGCGGATCTGCGCAAGCTCCGGGGTCAAATTGAGGAACTCGTCCACAATTTGCAAGATGCTGAAAAACGGCAAAAAGATTTCTATGTTGATTTGGATGGCCGCATGCGCCGTTTTGAAGCTGCAGATAGTACAACAGCTGATAAAACAAGCAGTGTGAAAAGCAAATCAGATGATAGTGTCGCTGAAAATCGAGCTCTTGAAGCCGCTTTGGGTTTTTACAAAGCAGAAAATTTTCAAAGTGCGATCAATGCGTTTCAGGAATTCCTGATCAATTACCCCAAATCTGTTCACATTGCTAATGTTCGCTATTGGGCCGGCAATGCCTACTATATGCTAAGGGATTACAAAAATAGTTTGGACAACTTCCAGGTGATAGCCAACAAATTTGACACCTACCCGAAGATTGCCGAAGTGATGTTCAGTATTGCTGATTGTCAGGAATTGCTAAATGACAATGAAGCGGCCAAGGCTACCCTAAAACAGATTTCAACAAAATACCCCAATTCTGACGCTGCCGCAAAAGCCAAAAAAGAATTGGCTAACCTCAAATAGCTTTTGCATAATCATGTCCAATTCCACTGCGAGCACCTCGCTCCGCATCAGTGAAATATTCTATTCGTTGCAGGGTGAAAGCACTCGCGTCGGTCTGCCCACAGTATTTGTTCGGCTGACTGGCTGCCCCCTTAGATGCACCTATTGCGACACCGCCTATGCATTTAGCGGTGGAAACAACAAAACTTTGCAAGAGATCATGGAGGATGTGGCTACTTACGCGACACGCTATGTTTGTGTCACCGGCGGCGAACCGCTGGCGCAGAAAGGCTGCCTAACGCTGCTTCAAAATTTATGCGATGCCGGATACAGTGTTTCGTTGGAAACGAGCGGCGCGCTTGATGTAAGCAAAGTTGACTCGCGTGTTTCAAAAATTCTAGACATCAAAACACCGGCATCGGGTGAAGTGTCAAAAAACCTGTGGGATAATTTATTTCATCTAAATTCACACGACGAAATAAAATTCGTATTGTGTGATGTGGAAGATTACGTCTGGGCCAGGCAAAAACTGCAAGAACATCTTCTGGCTGAAAAGTGCACTGTACTATTCTCACCGGCGCAGGGACAACTTGAAGCCCGCGAACTCGCCGAATGGATATTACGCGACAAATTAGACGTAAGATTACAAGTTCAATTACATAAATTACTCTGGGGAAACCAACAGGGAAAATGAAAAAAGCGGTTGTATTACTTTCCGGCGGATTAGACTCGGCAACCGTACTTGCGATGGCTCGCCAGCAAGGCTACGCCTGTTACGCACTGAGTGTAGATTATGGACAACGCCATCATGCTGAATTAGCGGCGGCTGCGCTTGTGGCCAAGGCCTTGGGTGCAACCGAGCACAGAGTCATTAACATTGACCTCACCACTTTTGGCGGCTCTGCCTTGACCGACTCAAAGATCGCCGTTCCCGAAAAAGAGAGCGCAGGTATTCCGCTCACCTATGTGCCCGCACGCAACACCATCATGCTTTCGTTAGCTTTGGCATGGGCAGAGGTCTTGCAGTCGCAAGACATTTTTTTTGGAGTGAACGCAGTAGACTATTCGGGTTACCCGGATTGCCGCCCTGAATATGTGGCTGCATTTGAACGCATGTCCAATCTTGCCACCAAAGCAGCCGTTGAAGGTCATTCACTTACAATACACGCCCCTCTTTTACACTTGAGCAAAGCCGGGATCATTCAACTGGGCGTAAAACTCGGCGTGGAATATAGTATGACTGTTTCTTGTTACCAAGCTGACGAGAAAGGACGTGCCTGCGGTGTATGTGACTCATGCCGTTTGCGTCGTGCGGGGTTTGAAGAGGCCAGAGTGACCGATTTGACGCGCTATCGTAACGCTTAGCCAGCCGGTATTGCGTTGACAGCAGGGGGCAAATCCGTATAATGCGCCCTTCCTTTTGGGATGAGGGACGATAGCTCAGCCGGTAGAGCAGCGGACTTTTAATCCGTTGGTCGCGAGTTCGAATCTCGCTCGTCCTACCAAGTAAATTCAACTACTTAGTAAACTTCTCCTAAAAGCGAATCTGGCAGCCAATTTCTTCTTGTAGGCAAATTCGGAAATAATAGCTTACTCAGACAGATCAATATCATCAATCCAAAATGAATTTAAGATTAGCTGAACTCTAACTGACTATGTTTCAAAGTTAGTTTGCCAAGCGACCCAAAGTGGTTGAAGATAACGTTGTTGGGAGAACTGTTGTGAATATGACCAAGCCTTTAATATTAAAAGGGACAGCTATAGGCGGCGAAAAGGAACCGTTGATTTGTACGTCCCTAATCGCAAAGAATGAAGCGGCATTACTCAGTGAATTAGCCATAGTTGTCCAGAAGTCACCGGATATTATTGAATGGAGAGTCGACTATTTTGAAGACATCGGAGATGTGGCATGCGTTCTGTCTGCTGCTCAGCATATTCGGGATGGCACTAATGGAATCCCAATAATTTTTACCCGTCGCTCTACTCTCGAAGGAGGGGAGGCGATTGCAATAAATGAAGATCAGGTCCTGGAAATATATCAGGCAGTTTGCGCATCAAAATACGTCGACTTTATCGATTATGAGTTGAGCCTCGATCCCATTCATTTCAAGGCGGCGCTTAATGCTGCACACAATAACGGAATCAAGCTCATCGCATCATTTCATGATTTCCAACTGACTCCTCCAAAAGCAAATATCGTTGAAAAATTTATCCTGGCGGAAAAAATGGGTGCAGATATTGCAAAGGTTGCTGTAATGCCTCGTACAATTGATGATGTATTGACGCTTCTTGCGGCAACGCTTGAAGGCAATCGAAGCAGCAAGCTGCCGATTATAAGCATGTCAATGGGACCCTTTGGTTCTTTCAGCAGGCTATTTGGATGGGCATTCGGTTCTTCAGTTACCTTTGCTGTGGGTGACAAGGCCTCTGCTCCGGGGCAGGTGCCTATAGAGGAATTACGCTCTGTTCTTGAAATTCTCCACCGGTCACTTATGTCCAAGTAAAGTTCTATGCAATTTCAGTTGAGCAATATTTTCTCATCACTGTGAAACTACTATCGTCATCAACAACTGATAAATTTATCACGAATGATTATTTTCGCAAATCAAACTTCATTCCTGACGGAAGGTTTATTGTAAATAACTTGTCCGCATTGGCGATTTTTAGAATGTTGGCAACGGGCCCGGGAACACTTGTTAGTGATATCTTTTTTTTTGCCTGTGCTGCTTGTTCATCAAGGATCATCAGCATTCCCAAAGCGGAGCTATCCATATATTTAAGCAAGCTAACATCAACTGAAATATTCTTTAAGGCTTTGTTGGAAAAAATCTGCTCGCAAATATCTTTGAATTCGGTAAAGCTGGATGAATCGAATTTATCAAAAATCTTCAAATTAATACGATCACCCTGTATTTTCAATTCCATCGTCATCAAGTGCTCCTTTTGCGTTAAGGTTTCTTTTTTTCATGGCAAATTTGAATAACTAGCTTTTGCAATAATAACTGTCCAATAGCAGAACGTCACACTAAATATGTTTAAAGTAAGTGCCCGATAGTCAGAAACCAGAGCATGATTTATTTCCGTAAAAACTATCTCAGTGGCTAAGATACAAGAAGGTATCAATGGAACAAGTCGATTTTGAGATATTTGAAAATAAAAAAAGCAGGGTTTCCCCTGCTTTTTTTAAGTGAAGCAATATTACTTGGCAGCTGCGTCAGCCTTCTTTTCTTTCTTGGCTTTCTTGGCTTTCTTTTCTTTCTTGGCTGGTTTAGCTTCAGCCTTTTTCTCTTCAGCCTTGGCAGCAGGAGCAGCGGCTGGGGCAGCCTTAGCAGCCGGAGCTGCTGGCGCAGCAGCTGGTGCATCAGCTGCAACAGCAGAGAAAGTAACAACAGCAAATACTGCAGCGATCAATGTTGACAATAATTTCATTTTAATACTCCAAATAGTTGTTAATAACGTTTACGACCTACCAGGTCGACCAAATTAACGTTTTACTTCCATTTCGGTTGACAGCGAATGCCAAACGTATATCGATTGAATAAATATTTATATAATTCATTGGGTTAAATAAATTGACGAATTCATGGTTTTGAGAGATGTGAATTGTAATTCGTTCACCCGGCTTGCATTAAATTTGCAGCACTCAACTTGTTGCGTACGGCTCAGTCTTTCCAAATCGATTTTGGATTTTCAATATTTGGATATTTAGCCTCCCAGGTCAAGTCTGGGAATTTTTCACCCTTCAAAACAATATCTTTATAATTTCCGTATAACATTCCAACAGATGTACCCTCACTGTTCACTCTATCGAGCATGTTTTTCATGCCGAGCTCAGCTCTATATTTATTTTCCGAATAAGCGCATTGACTGGCAAAAAATGGTCTAAACCAGTCGTCAGATTGTTCAGAGTGGATATCATCATATTCATGCCTTATTCTCTCGAATAAATTCATATAAGCCCAGGCTCTTCGATAGGCAAATTGAATTTGATTCAGGGCTTTTTCAAAATTCAATTCTTTAGGGAAATTATCAAATTCCTGGTCAATCTTAATGATGTCCAAAATTCTGGATTTTAATTCACCCGTAATGCCCAGATGTCCCCGTAATCCTGACGCATCATGTTCCGGTGGAGGTGATATCACCAGCACTTGCAATTTTGCGCAACTCAGTACGCTTCCAGCCAAAAGTTTTCTATTGACCGATACAGGATCCGGACTGGAAAAAATCTTACGGCAATCCCCCATCATTTTTTCTGCAACGCTCTTTATCATTGCTTTTGCGTGATTGTTGTTGGCAGCTTTGTTTTTAACCCAAAACTTGTTGATCAGATCAATCGCTAAAGCTTCACCGGTTTGTTTTGCAAAAGGGTTATCGGCGGAAGAATTGGACAAGTTCATTTCCGGCTGATGGTTTGGTTTGAATAGGGTCAATAAAATTTTCTTCAGCATGATTGGTGAACTCTTGAAAAATTTGTTATACAAAAATTAAGGAAACCATTTTGAGGGATGCCGAATGCTGAACCCAGATAGATTTTGTGTCAACAAAGAGGATTAATCTATGTTTGAATGGAGTTCAAATATAATCCGCCTAATCGACGGACACGTGCCATGAAAAAAATATTTATCTTGATTTTGCCATTTCTGCTTGGTGCCTGCGGCACGTCTCCGCAACGCCCGGAAACAAATTCCGAAGATAAAATGAACGAGTTGGTGATGTATGCGGTAAGTTTGGCTGATACGCCTTATCATTACGGCGGAAAAGATCCGGAAAATGGTTTTGACTGCAGCGGCTACGTTGATCACGTGTTTCAACACTCATTGGGAATTACATTGCCGCGCACAAGCCACGAATTAAGCCGTGCGGGTACGTCAATAAACTTCAAGCAACTTCGACCCGGGGACTTGGTGTTTTATAACACCCAACACGGCGCGTTCTCTCACGTTGGAATATATGTCGGAGAAAATAAATTCGTGCATGCACCCAAAAGCGGAAGCCGTATCAGAGTAGAAGAAATGAATGAAAAATATTGGAAAAGCCGATACAACGGAGCGCGAAGGATTAGACGGAACTCCTAAAGCGCAGGGCCTGCAGCGTAAAAAGCAGTGCGCAAAACCTCGGATAATTGAAACACCGTCATCGCGTAAAAATTGCTGTTGTTGTATAACGCAATCACCCTGAAATTGTTGTACGTAAGCCAATATTCTTTGCCAGTCTCCACTGAAAAATCAATCAGCCACGCTGGCGGCGTATCGACCGGAAGTTTGTTTACTGGCTCAATTCCAACTTCAAGCCAAGCGGCAAGACTGTGTGGATCGGAAAAGTGGGAAATAGAATATTTATCTTTCAGTTTGGCCAATTGGGTAATTGGTTCACCTTTTTTCCATCCATACTGCTTCAAGTAATTGGCGATGCTGCCGATGGCATCTTCCGGTTCATTTAGAATATCGATCTTGCCATTGCCATTAAAATCAACCGCGTATTTACGATAGCTGCTTGGCATAAACTGGGGAATACCGATTGCGCCTGCATAAGACGATTTAATATCCAGCAGGCTGAAATTCTGCTCGCGAGCCAGCATCAGATATTCGGCCAATTCATTGCGAAAAAAATCGCCGCGACGGGGATAGTCAAATGCCAGTGTTGTCAACGCGTCGAGCGTGCGATATCTTCCGGCCCTGCGTCCGTACAAAGTCTCCACGCCAATGACGGCGACGATAATTTCTTGAGGTACACCAAATTGCTGTTCGGCGCGTTGCAAGGTTGATGCATATTGTTTCCAGAAAGCTAACCCACCGTCGATGCGCGGAGGGTTGAGAAAAGAGGCGCGATATTCAACCCAAGGTTTGACTGTGGCAGGCGTGGTAATGGCCGTAATGATATCGGGACGATGTTCTACCTGTTTAAATACTTGCACCAAGTCTTCTTTGTTGAATTGGTGTTTTTCAACCATTTCATCAATAAATTTCGGGATGCCGGGCAAATCCGCAGCTTGCACAGTTGACCACAAAACAGAGAGGGATAGAGATACAAATAAGCGTAAAATCATAGTGTGCGCATTTTACTCGACAGGCGACCGACACACTGATAAATTTCGCGCCTTTTTTGCAATTATTGATACTGAAAGTACGCTATGGAAAAACCGACACAGCATCACCGTCTTCTCATTCTTGGTTCCGGCCCCGCAGGTTACACTGCCGCTATCTACGCTGCTCGCGCCAACCTAAAGCCCGTGCTAATAACTGGTCTTGCGCAGGGTGGTCAATTGACAACGACGACCGAGGTGGACAACTGGCCTGCGGATGTTAACGGCGTTCAGGGTCCCGAATTGATGCAGCGTTTTCTGCAACATGCCGAGCGATTTAACACTGAGATCATTTTCGATCACATACACACAGCCAAGCTTCAACAAAAACCTTTTCTGCTTGCAGGAGATTCGGGCAGCTATACCTGTGACGCGCTCATTATTGCTACCGGTGCTTCCGCACAATATATCGGCCTGCCGTCTGAAGAAGCCTTTATGGGTAAAGGTGTTTCCGCTTGTGCCACCTGTGATGGATTCTTCTATCGCGGCAAAGATGTCGCTGTGGTGGGCGGCGGCAATACCGCTGTGGAAGAAGCGATCTATCTGGCTAATATTGCCAAGCATGTCACGCTGATTCATCGGCGCGATAATTTCCGTGCCGAACGTATTATGGTCGATCACCTAATGGAAAAAGTTAAAGAGGGCAAGATCACACTGCAACTCAATCAAACGCTGGATGAGGTTTTAGGCGATGCTAGTGGCGTAACCGGTGCGCGCTTGAAACAAATGCAAGGCGGTACATGCAACGACATTCAAGTTGCCGGAGTTTTCATCGCCATCGGGCACAAACCCAATACAGACATCTTTGCAGGACAATTGGAAATGGATAACGGGTACATCATTACTCAAAGCGGTATTCGGGGTAATGCCACAGCCGCAAGCATTCCCGGAGTCTTCGCTGCCGGCGATGTGCAGGACCAAATATATCGCCAAGCCTGCACCAGTGCAGCGACAGGCTGCATGGCCGCGCTTGATGCAGATAAATATCTTGCTTCTCTCGGGTAAAGGGCGAGGTTTTCTTGAAAGAAAAACCGGAACAGGATACGGACTTGTTCCGGAAGTCGCTGGAAGGGGTGATTCCGCTGAAACCTTCCGGACGCATTGTTTCAAGTCGCCCGACACGCATAATTCCACCACGACCGCAACATTCTCCAGTTATCGTTGCCGACACTTTGTCCGATCATGGTGCCAGTGATGAGTCAGTCACCGAGTACTTGAGCAATGGTTTGAATCGCATGACATTGCGCAGACTCCGTCGCGCCGATTGGCCGCCGCAAGACAGTCTCGACCTGCATGGGCTGAATAGCGAAGCGGCAAGAAAGTTACTGGTGGAATTTTTGTATCATGCAACACAACAAAGGCTTCGTTGCGTAAATGTGATTCATGGGAAAGGTTGGCGTAGCGAAGACAGGGAAGGTATATTAAAAGTTCTCACCCGTCATTGGCTAAGTCAACATCCCAAAGTGTTGGCATTCTGCGAAGCGCCGCAAAATGCCGGAGGTGGCGGTGCGGTATGGGTTTTACTGAAAAGTTAGCAAAAGATACTTGGGTGAATACTCAAGCGATCTTAAAGCGGGAAGCCAACTCATCCAATTTAGTACTCAGATCAGCCATTTGTTTGGCAGATTTTGATGTTTCATTTGACACGATGAAATTTTGTTCGGCTCCATGTGCAATATTTTCTATGCGCTCGGCAATGTCATGTGCCGCTGAAGACTGTTCTTTGATAGCATGTGAAATATCATCAACTTCATGTGCCGCTTGTTCTGCAGCCTCTCTGATATGGCTGACGGACTCACCGGCTTTTCGCGCCAAGCCAACACCTTCATTGACCTTGGCTACGCCAAGCTGAATTTCATTCACGGCTTCCTGGGTGCCGATTTCAATTTTGCCTATCATGCCGCTGATTTCAGTGGTGGCTGTCGCTGTTCTTTCCGCAAGTTTGCGCACCTCATCAGCAACAACTGCGAATCCGCGACCCTGCTCGCCGGCGCGGGCAGCTTCGATTGCGGCGTTTAGTGCAAGTAAATTCGTCTGATCGGCGATTTCACGGATCGCATTTGCAATTCCGGCGATCTGTTTTGAATATTCTTCGAGCCCATGAATTTTTTCCGCAACATGATTGACTGTCGTGGCGATATTTTCCATTTCGACAGCAGCGCTATTGATGATTTGTCCACCCTCAACTGCTTGCACGCTGGACTTTTGGCTGATCGCTAGCGCATTGGTTGCATTGATGCTTACCTGTTCGATCGAAGCGGATAGTTCCTCCATCGCAGCAGCCATTCCGGCTGCATCATCAGATTGCGATTCACTAACCTTGGTGCTGTTCTGTGCAGCGCTGGATACAGTGGCGGAAGTTTTACTTAAATCGTTTATTCCTTCGCTGACACTGGCGATCAATTCGTGCAAATTGTTGCGCATGACAGAAAGCGAAGCATTCAGATCGCCGATTTCATCTTTCGAGGAGGCAGGGAGGGGTCGGGTCAGATCGCCTGTGGCTATATGGTCTGCAGCTTCTCTGGATTCTTTCAGTGCATGCTTGAGTCGACTTATAACAAGCCAGGCCTGAATTAACAATGCCGCAGTACCGAGGGCTAAAATTGTAAAAAGTACTGAACTACTGAGATCGAAATATCCTGCTGCAGTCGCTACTGCAAAACCGAATATACCGTTGGCGGCTAACAACCAAAGACGTGCCACAATGCCCAAGTTGGTAATAGGGCGCAGAATCTTGGCAACGAAGCTGTGCCTGACTACTTGTCCTTCATCCAGCGTGATCCCAGTATTGTTGCGCATTTCCGCGTAAAGACTTTCGGCAGCACTGATTTCCTGTCGCGAAGGGGCAACCCGCACAGAAACATAGCCCGAGCCATCAGCAAGGGGAGAGGCATAGGCACGCACCCAGTAGTGATCGCCATCTTTACGCCGATTTTTTACCAAACCGCTCCAGGGGCGTCCCTTTTTCAGGGTATCCCACATATCCCGAAAAGCTTCGGGGGGCATATCGGGATGGCGAACTAAATTGTGTGGCTTGCCAATCAGCTCTTCTTTAGAAAAGCCGGATAGTTCAATAAAGACATTATTAGCGCGTGTGACCTGACCTTTTAAGTCAGTATAGGAAATAACGGTCTCTCCTTGCGGAAACGGATGTTCACGCCCGGTAACGGGTTGATTATTGCGCATAGTCCCTCCTCAAATTTCCCCTATGCCAATCTTGTGCTGGCGATATCGATCTATAACGGCAAATGACTTGAAAACTTAAATACTCTCTTGCAGCTAATTAGTCGATCAAATGACTTTGCTTTTAACTGTATGTTTTCATACATCTGATGTTAAAACATGTAAAAGGATAGCATCTTATTGAATTGATGAACAGGCGATGAGTTACTGACGCGCTGATAAAAAAACTAAATTACCGCTTGGACGCTATCAAACAAACATCAAAAGCCTAAAACAATACTGATTTCCGGATAGGTCTCGGTGCATGATGGAAATACTATATTCTGGCAATTAAGGTAAGACTCGTAAGCGAGTCCTACACCAATTATGCTTCTGGAGTTCGCACCAAAATAGATGCCGGCACGGCCACCGACCGAATTGATGCCGGGAAGATTAGCGACAGCAGTGTGGCGATAAAACGCGCCTATATACGGCTGAAATTGATTTGACTGATAAAAGACATATTGAATAGAAGGCGAGGTTTGGTTGAGGGTGGGGCCATTGCCGGACCAGTTTTCGTACGATAACCCGACCCCTACACCATCTTGCACGAAATATTCCAAACCTGCTCCAATGATAAAATAATCATTGTTGAAAGCGGTGCCACTCCCGGCCAGTAGCGAAAACTGTGCACTTCCCTGTCCGAAAGCGCCTGTCATGCCGGAAGCACGTGTTGGTAGCGACATCAACACAAGCAACAACGTCAAAATTAATTTATTCATACAAATACCCTTGGCAAGTAAGGTTGACGACTAAGCCGAATTTTCTGATATATCGTTCGCACTAAGTTTTGCTGTAAGCTTAATATGAGAAATCACAAATCTCAAGAAAGTTTTAGCTGTACTTTGGATTTTGCGCCGGGTGAAGCCTTTGGAATAAATCCGGATATCCGGCAGCTAATGCCCTCGATTTTTTTGCCCTTTTCAAACCGTGTCGATTGGCACAGCATCACTTGATTATTTGATGCAAGCTCGTTCAAATGCCTATGAATGACTTCAACCGATAATCCGGTTGCTTGTGAGATTTCTGTATCGCGGCACTCTCCCTGAGTTTTGAGGAATTGCAGGATTTCATTCACGTGATTTGACATGGGACACCACCACAATATATTGATCGGGTTGCGGCCGAGATTTTCCATGTGACCGCATACTTTTACTGGTATTGTTTATACAGCAGGCAAGCTTTCAGCGCTAGACAAATCCTGACTTAACAATCGTAACCCGCAGATTTTTGCTTGACGCTAATCAGGTTTGATCGCTGTCACGGCTTTCTTGCGTTTAATCACTTCATTTCTAATTTCCTGGTACTGCTCCCGGGTTTCATGTTCAATAAATGCTTTACCGACGATTGGGGGTATCCAGCGCCCCGGAATAGATTCGTTGTGTAAAATAATGCGCGATTGTTGTTGTCCTTCTTCGACTACTTGAGTCGTTCCATCCATAGACTTCATGTTGCCGCTCAACATATGGGTCTGGATTTTAGTGTAGGGGGTAAGAGTCAGTTCGCGGGTCGATTCAAATTCAAAATCGATTGGCCCGTAAGAAGCAGTTCCGCGCTGAAATACTTTTAGTTTGTCTCCTGCAGTTTCCACGATCTTGCTTTCTTTCATATTGGAAATAATTCCCACCATATGATTAAAGTCGGTGAGAACACTCCAAGCTTCCAGAGGTGTTGCAGGAATAAGCATGTTAAGGTCAACGATGACTTTTTCACCAACGAATTGTACCTTGACCTCAATGTCCTTATCTTGCAGCTGTTCTGCAATTGCCGGAGTCATGAATAATACCCACAACACCATGAGCGAAAGTTTCATTTCGAGGCTGCGGTTAATTGATAGCGTGTTTTCAACGCTGCATAGAGTTCATCACGGACAGTCGCAGAATCGAGTTCAACCGTTCCCAGCAGCTCGACTAAATGCTCGTTGTCTTCGCTTCCGTTCCATATTTTTATATAGGCCCCCGTTTTATATCCGTGATCCTGACGGAATACGTTAAGTACATTCTTGCCGACATACTGTTTAAACAGCTCAAGCCAGTTCATTCCGCAGTCTTGCAGCAAAGTCTCAAACAATGCCAGATTTGAGCGCTTGGCGGTGGCAAGCCCGATCAGAACATCCAGCTTTTCCAGCAGGCTCAATTGACTTAATACATAGTACTTACCGTCGAACATGACAGATTTCTGGAACAGATTTAAATCTGCCAGCATGCTTTTTTTGGCAAGGCCCAAGTTCCCATGTTGCGCTTGCAACTCGGCAGATAAAACGAAGTGCCAGATATCGACCAGCTCCATGCGCAATTGCGCCATATCGCATTCCTGCTTTTTCCACCACTTCCAGCCGTGATGTTCAATTGCCTCGGCACCTTCGACCTGTATGGCGCGATACCAGTTGTTATTGGCTGCTATCCATTTTGGATTTACTTTGCTGTTCATGCCGTCTTGAAGTTCCAGCATGGTTTGTAATTGGTTTTCTGATAATGTCATTGCGCACGGCGAGTAATTAATGAAGTTGACATTCTACCAATTAGGGATGATGTGTACGCAACACATGGGCGAAAATTGTACTAATGATCGGCATTACGCAGGCCGCTACTACAAACATGGAAACGGCCCCATGATGTGTAAATAATATTGAATCGAGCGTGACACCAAGAGGCTGTCCCAAAAAAAATCCAGAGGCAAACAGCGATACTGCGGTACCCCGGGCTTCAGGCACCATTTGGGTTGCGTTGGTTTGCAGGGTGTTGTGCAACATGTAGAACCCAAGGCCGACAAAATAGCTAGCCGGCAGTACCCAAAGCCAGGACTGCGCCGTTGCGAGAATTACCCAGGCAGTAGTAATGAAAATGCCTCCCATGAGTGCCAATCCAACCTCGCCAAATCGCCTGACAAAAAATTTAGCAAATAGAATGTATGAAAATCCTCCCACACCGAAGCACGTCATTAATGCGCCGGCCATGGTAAGCGATAGCCCAAAGCGCTCATGCAGATAAGAAGGAACAAATGCCAAAGTTCCAAAAACGACCATGCCTTCAAAAAATACCACCGTCAAAATAATGCGTGCCCAACGCACGCTTAAAACCATGGTGGCCTGCGCAATTAAACTCTTATGCAGAACGGGGTCAACTTGTTTGTGATGTGTGATGAAATTGGATCTCGATTCCCGCAAAACAAACACGCCGACAACCAAAAGTATGATTGCTACCAAGGCAAACGCCCAACGCCACCCCAGAGTGTCGGTAAACAATCCGCCGATGAATTGACCCCCGATGAAACCCAGAATTTGTCCGGATAAAAACTTTGCCAGCGTGGCTTGACGGCGTTCGTATTCAACCGTATCGCCAATCCATGCCATCGAGAGCGGGATAATACCGGCTGCAGAAGCACCGGTAAGCAAGCGGCATAAAATGAGACTATTAAGTGAATAACTCAACGCAGCGGCAACAGTACCGATTGTAGAAAGTAGCAAGGCAAAAGCAATGAGCCGATACTTGCCGAAGCGATCTCCCCACGTACCATAAAAAATTTGCAGTATGCCGTAGGCCAGAGAGAAAGACGAAACAACCTGTGCCGTTTCTGCCGGCGAGCTGATAAACGTTTTGGCCAAGTCCGGCAACATCGGGTCGCACAAGCGCACAGATGCCGCACTGGCAAAGGCAGCAAAAGAAAGTAGCGTGATCGCCCGATTATGGTGTGCAATTGACAAATTATTTCTCTTCAGAAATGTTCGACTATATTCGGCATGCAGTCTCAATCAATTGACGCGAAATACTGACCGGATCAGGCAACGACGGCAAAGCGCCGCGGGAAAACCAGGCAGCGGCTTCGATTTCAACCCCGTCAGGTTTGATAACCCCACCGGCGAAGTCGGCAAAAAAAGCCACCATCAGGGAATTTGGAAACGGCCACGACTGGCTTTTAAAATATCTCAGATTGGATATTTCAATGCCTACCTCTTCACGAACTTCGCGAATTGCACACTGTTCCAAGGTTTCGCCTGCTTCCACAAATCCGGCGAGTGCACTGAATACACCCGGCTTAAAATGGGGGCCACGCGCCAATAATAATTCATCTCCCCGATTGACCAGTACCATGGCTACGGGGGAAATTCTGGGGTACACGGTCAGATCGCAGTCCGGGCACACCATGGCAAATTCACCTGTTTTAATGATGGTTGGAGCGCTGCACTTGCCGCAATAGCGGTGGTTTTTTTGCCAGTCCAACAGCTGGATGGCGCGTCCGGCTAAATATATGATCTCTGTACTCACCAAATTAAACAGGCTGCGGGCTGGCATCAACTCGCCCGGAATATTTTCAGGAAGTTTATCCAATTCCGCGGTGTAACAACGCAAGCCTTGCCATTCGCCAACAAACAGTGCGTCTTTGGGGTTTTCGAAAGAGGACGCATGGCTGTGTGGAAAAGGTTTTCCGCCAGTATTGCCGATTGTAGTGAAAAGTTTATTTTCACAACGAAAAATCCAAATGCTTGAATTGTTCATGCTGAAAAAAAGTTAACGGCAACAAATATTGTTTGAGCATTATGCATCAAAACAAACGGCTCGCCTGACATAATGCAAATGTAATTTCAGGGTGTTGAGGTTGTTAAGTAGTTGAATAACTGCTGCGTGACGAGAAAAAATACTCAGGTCTTGTTTAGCAATACTTCAAACTCTGCTATCGGAATCGGCCTGCCAAATAAATAACCCTGAAAATGATTGCAGCCATTGCTTTGAAGAAGAAAACGCTGCTCTTCAGTTTCAACGCCTTCTGCAATAACTTCAAGATTTAAACTGTGCGCCATCGCGATAATGGTGCGAACCATTGCCTGGTCGCTACCATCGGTCGCAAGATCCTTTACAAACGATTGATCGATCTTGAGCTGGTTAAGCGGTAACTTTTTAAGATATTGAAGGGAAGAGAATCCAGTGCCAAAATCATCAAGCGCAAATTTGATACCAATGGCTTTTAGTGCATTCATGGTGGCGACTGTTTCTTCAATATTTTCCAGCAATACACTTTCTGTGGGTTCCAATTTGAGAAGCATGGGGTTAATCGCATGACGTTCTACCGCGCTATGTACTTGAGCCACAAAATCAGTTTGATGAAACTGTTTGGCACTGACGTTTACAGACAAGGTTAACCCTTGGGTCAATTCATTTCGCGCCCAGGCTTTTAGTTGCCCACAAGCCACATCTATCACCCAGTTTCCTATTGGCACGATCAAACCGGTTTCTTCTGCAAGCGAGATGAAGCAGGCAGGAGGCGTTAGACCCAGCTGAGGGTGCAACCATCGAATCAGCGCTTCAGCACCCACCGCTGTGCCTTCGCCATTGACCTGAATTTGATAATACAACTTGAATTGCCCGGCCTTAATGGCGGCATGCAGTTCTTCTTCAAGTTTTGCGCGGGCGTTGATACTTGACTGCATTTGTGGATCAAAGAAACGCTGAAGGTTACGTCCGGATTTCTTTGCCTGATACATTGCGATGTCAGCCTGTTTAAGCAATTCGTCGATACTGCTTTGATGTGCACTAAACAAGGTCGCACCTATGCTGATGGTAATGCGATAGTCGTAAGCGTTAAGCTGGAAGGGTTGTTCCAACGCGCCCAGGATTTTTTTGCCAACTATTTCAGTTTGCTGCGCAGCTTCAAGCGGTCGGTCACTCAAGTTTTCCAGCATCACGATAAACTCGTCTCCGCCAAGTCGGGCGACGGTATCGCCCTCGCGTAGGCAAGCTTCAATACGCAAGGCTGTTTGTTTCAGGAGAGAGTCACCACTGCTATGGCCGAGTGTGTCATTAAGCGTCTTGAAATTATCCAGATCGAGAAATAACAATGCACCCCGTTTCCCCGTACGCGAACTTGAAGCCATTGCCAACGGAAGTCGATCCATGAGAAGTCTGCGATTAGGCAGGCGAGTGAGCGGATCGTAGTAGGCCAGATGTTGAATTTCTTCTGCTGCTTTTCGACTCATAGTGATGTCAGTCAGGGTGGCTACATAATTCTGAAGGACACCGTCCAAATCTTTAACGGCAGTAATGCAAAGATATTCCGGATAGATTGCACCGTTCTTGCGTTTATTCCAGATTTCGCCTTTCCAGGATCCCGTGCGTTTGATGGTGTCCCACATAACAGTAAAGAAATATTTATCATGCCTCCCCGAGCTGAGAATGTGGGGATTTTTGCCAATGACTTCTTCTGCCGAATAACCGGTGATATTGGTGAATGAGGCGTTTACACAGGTAATGACGCCATTGGCATCTGCGACTAACATACCTTCTTGGGATTCAAAAACCGTGGCGGCAATACGCAGTTTAGCCTCGGCTAATTTGCGTTCGCTGATGTCAAACAAAACAATCCGCAAAACAGGCTGTGCATCCACCAATTCACGCCGCAGACAATTAAAATGGGCATAAAAGAGAGAACCATCGGCACGCTGCATGGCAGAGTCGAACGACTGTTTTTCAAAATTAGTCTGCTCCATCATATTCATAAACAGGCGGTGCCAGCGATCCCTGTCTTTCGGGGCGAAAAATTTGGAGAAACGGCGGTTGATCAGTTGTTTGCGTTCAACATCCAGCAGAATACATCCGGTTAAATTGATCTCGCTAACCATCGCATCTCCGGTGAGGGAGAGATAGCAGATCGGGGCAAACTCGAACAGATCGACATAACGATCACGTGATTCTTCGAGTGAAATATGAGATTGGCGCAATTCCTCGTTTTGCATTTCCAGTTCGATCTGGTGAACCTGGAGTTCGTGCAAAAGTTCATGCAGAAGATCTTCGCCGGGCTGGGATTGCACTAAATGCATTCGGGAGCGTGCAAGTTGCGTCTCGGCTTCTTTGCGCAATTGTCCTTGCTCATATCGTGCGTTACTCAAACCCACTCCTCCAAACGTACAGTTTCCAGAACCCACCCGATGACAGGTTGTGCGTTGAAGTCAGTGTACTCTGATTTCTGTGGAAGCTTCGGGATAAGGGTAATGTTTCCTGATTCCCTTTTATAGTCACGCTTATCGTGCCAGGATCACGATTCCACGGAAGTCGTTGATATTAGTCAGGGTCGGTCCGGTATGCACCAGAGTTCCGGCAGCATCCAATATTGTGGCACTGTCATTGGAGTCTAAAGAATTTTGCGGTGATAACCCTTTTGAGCGTGCTTGGTTCAAACTTGTGTGGTCTATCCACGCTCCCGCAGCGCCAGCTCTTCCATCCAGTCCGTCGGTTCCGGCCGATAGAGCATAAATTCGGACGGACTGAGAATGTCCTTCGAGTGCCATTGCCAGCGCCAGAATAAATTCGGTATTGCGTCCGCCACGGCCTTCGCCGCGAACTGTCACCGTCGCCTCACCGCCCGAGATTAAGACGCACGGCGATGAAAAAGGAACATTGTGGTTCGCAATGCTTAAAGCAATCGCGGCATGCGCTTTGGACAACTCTCGCGCTTCACCTTCCATCGCATCCGACAGAATATGGCAATTTAGCCCCTCAAGGGCAGCTTGCTTGGCGGCTGCTTGCATACCATCCCAGGCACTGGAAATGATGTGTTGAGTATTTTGCGTAAGACGCCAATCGCCAGGTTTGATCGACTCCCAGGTGCCTTTGGACAAAGCTTCTGTTACCGATGGTACATTGTAAATTCCATAGCGATCCAAAATCATTAATGCATTTGCGCAACTTGTTGGGTCTGCCAGAGTAGGGGCTGAAGCGATAAAGGCAGGATCATCACTCGGAATATCAGAAATCATCAAAGTAACAACTTTTGCTGGGAAAGCATGTGCTGCAAGTCTTCCACCTTTAATCGCCGAGAGATGTTTGCGCACGGTATTGATTTCAGCGATGGTCGCGCCGCACTTGAGTAACTGGCGGGTGATATGCTGTTTCTCTGCCAGACTTAAACCCTTTGCCGGCAGGCAACACAAGGCAGAGCCACCGCCTGAGATCAACGCAATCACCTGGTCTTCACTGGTTAAGCCCTCAACGGCTTTCATCAATTCCGTCGCTGCGGTCACGCTACGTTCATCGGGTACGGGATGACTGCCTTCGCAGATTCGAATTTTCCTCAACGACAGTCCTGCACCTTCCGGTACGACAATTAAGCCTGTCAAGGGACCACTCCAGTTGTCTTCAACAGCTTTTGCCATACTGGCAGCAGCCTTGCCGATACCCACCACCACAGTGCGCCCGCGCGGAGGCGGCGGCAAAAATGAAGGAACCACTTTCATTGGGTCAGCCGCAGCCAAAGCTGCGTGATATAAACGCAAAAGTAATTTGACGGGTGCGGGTATTTCTGCGGCGGACATAAATTTAGAGTTAGTCTTAAATTAAAAGTTGTTGATTTGAAACCCAGGTTGGTTGCGGATAATACCTCCATACCATTGGCGCAAGAATTTTATTAAGTCTAATGGTTGATTGTCTACAATACTTGGGTATGCACCAACCCCTTCCCCAATCCCTCCCCTGGTGGGAGGAACTTACTAGCTCTGTTATGTGGAATGGTTTTAGCTCCCTCTCCCACTGGGGGAGGGGTTGGGGAGGGGGTGTTTTAGCTTGCAGTTCAGCGCATTTCTTTCTCGTGGATGAAGAACATCTACGTATTTTTCCAGGGTTAAAAATATTGCTGTACACTCCGATGGAGTTTTATTCCCGACTAATTTACTATGTCGACTTAAATCAAAGCAGTTGGAGTTCCTGTGTCAAACCAAACAAATAATATCGCGCTGATCAATTCATTGAAAAACTTATTGCCTTCGGAATCGATTTTGATCGATGCTGAAGATACACATCCATTCGAGTGTGACGGGTTGGCAGTTTATCGGCAGCTGCCCATGGTTGTGGTGTTGCCTGAAACGATAGAGCAAGTACAAAGCATTATGCGCTTGTGTCATGAGCACAAAGTGCCGGTCGTTGCGCGCGGTGCTGGAACAGGACTTTCCGGTGGAGCCTTGCCTTTGGCAGATGGCGTGTTGCTGAGCATGGCAAAGTTCAAGCGCATTTTGAACATTGACCCGCTCAACGCCATGGCAACCGTGCAACCCGGCGTGCGCAACCTCGCCATTTCGGAGGCCGTTGCAGTCCACGGGCTGTATTACGCTCCCGATCCGTCATCGCAAATTGCCTGCACGATTGGCGGCAATGTCGCGGAAAATTCCGGTGGTGTTCATTGCCTCAAATATGGGCTGACCGTTCACAATGTGCTTATGCTGAAAGTGGTGACGATGGAAGGTGATCTGCTCACCATTGGTGCTGAAACACTTGACTCGCCCGGCTACGATCTGTTGGCGCTCATGCATGGCTCGGAAGGTTTGCTGGGTATTATTGTTGAAGTGACGGTGAAATTGCTGGCCAAGCCGGAACGCGCGCAGGTCGTGCTGGCAGCTTTTGATGATGTTGGAAAAGCGGGTGAAGCTGTGGGTGCGATCATCGCCGCAGGAATTATTCCGGCAGGCTTGGAAATGATGGACAAGCTCGCCATTCAGGCGGCGGAAGATTTTGTGCATGCAGGCTATCCGCGCGAAGCTGAAGCAATCTTGTTGTGCGAACTGGACGGCACGGAAGCTGAAGTTTCAGAATACATCATGCTGGTGCGCAAAATATTGCTTGATAGCGGTGCCACTGAAGTTCGCACAGCAGTGGATGAGGCAGAAAGGCAGTTATTCTGGAAAGGTCGCAAATCGGCTTTCCCTGCGGTGGGGCGCATTTCTCCTGATTACTACTGCATGGACGGAACGATTCCCCGTCGCCATTTGCCGCATGTCTTGCAACGCATCAGCGAGCTTTCGACAGAATATAAATTGGCCGTTGCCAACGTGTTTCATGCCGGAGATGGAAACTTGCACCCGCTTATTTTATTCGATGCCAATAAAGCCGGTGAGTTTGAAAACGCAGAAGAATTGGGTGCTCGCATTCTTCAACTCTGCGTAGAAGTGGGCGGCACCATTACCGGAGAGCACGGCGTTGGCGTTGAGAAAATAGACCAGATGTGCGTTCAATTCCAGAGCAAGGAACTGACTCAATTTCATGAGGTAAAAGCGGCATTCGATCCGTCCGGTTTGCTCAATCCCGGCAAGGCTATTCCCACTTTGCATCGGTGTGCCGAATTTGGTGCGATGCATGTTCATCATGGACAGCTTAAACACCCGGAGTTGGAGCGCTTCTGATGAGTGAACAGGATATCAAAGCGACACTTCAGCAACAAGTGTTGAATGCATTGCACAATGAAACTGCACTCAATATTTGTGGCGGTGGCAGCAAATCTTTTCTTGGCAATGCAAACCAGAGTAATACGCAGGTGATCGATGTCACCCGACATTGCGGCATCGTGGAATACGATCCGCGTGAGCTTGTGCTCACAGCGCGTAGCGGTACTTCACTTTCACAAATCGAAACCGTGCTCGCTGAAGCCGGACAAATGCTGGCATTCGAACCGCCGCATTTCGGCAATAACGCCTCGCTTGGAGGAACGGTTGCCTGCGGATTGTCCGGGCCGCGACGCCCCTACAGCGGATCGGCGCGTGATTTCGTTTTGGGTTGTAAATTGCTGAACGGACAAGGTGATATCCTGAGTTTCGGCGGACAGGTCATGAAGAACGTTGCTGGTTACGATGTTTCCCGCTTGATGGTGGGGGCCTATGGTACGCTGGGTATTTTGCTCGACATCAGTTTGAAAGTACTACCGCGTTCTCCAAGCAGTGTAACTTTGGCTAGAAAATGCAATGCGGCCGAAGCGATCAAAAGCATGAGCGCGTTATTGAGCCAGCCGTATCCGGTTGACGCAGCTTGTTACAACGCTGAGCTGTTGTATATTCGGCTTTCAGGAAGCGCGCAGGCCGTCAAAGAAGCACGCACAAAAATTTCCGGTGAAACGGTATCTGAAGCAGATACCTTCTGGGAAAAACTGCGCGAACATCAACTCCCTTTTTTCAATAATAATATTCCGCTTTACCGCATTATGGTCAAGCCGGCTACCCCACCTTTAGCGATTAATGGCACGTGTCTGCTCGACTGGGGTGGGGCACAGCGCTGGCTTTATAGTAATGAAGATATTGCAGAAATTCGTCGCCAAGTTGAGCCTGTTGGCGGGCATGTGTCAATGTTTCGCGGAGCAATAAGCGGTGGTGAAAAATTTCAACCATTGCCTGCATCCACGTTGTTGATTCATCAACGGTTAAAGTCGAGTTTCGATCCGAAAAATATTTTTAATCGCGGCCGACTTTACTCAGCGCTCTAAAAATGCAAACTTCCATTCCTTTACAACTGCTGAGTCATCCTGATATTGCTGAAGCAAACGATATTTTGCGGTCTTGTGTGCATTGCGGCTTTTGCACGGCGACTTGCCCGACTTATCAGTTGCTGGGTTCGGAATTAGATAGTCCGCGCGGGCGAATTTATCTGATCAAGGAAATGCTGGAGAATGGACAAGCCACCGATAAGACACGCCTGCATCTTGACCGCTGCCTGACTTGCCGATCCTGTGAGACGACTTGCCCATCAGGAGTGCGTTACGGACGACTGGTGGACATTGGCCGTGAAATCGTTGAAAAGCATGCGCCTAGATCGATAGGTGCTTGGCTTTTGCGCCAGGCGATGCTCGCTGTTATTCCTTACACCAACCGTATGGCGATTGTTTTAACTTTGGGGCGTATCGCAAGTCCGTTTTTGCCTCAACAAGTGAGAAAAAAAATTCCGACCAAGCGGTTTGCGCGGCCTGCAACTGCTTCAAATCATACGAGACGTATGCTGGTACTGGAGGGTTGTGTGCAGCCTCTGGGCTCGCCCAATACAAATGCTGCTGCCACGCGTGTTCTGGACAGGCTGGGTATTGAATTGTTCAGCGTACCTCATGCCGGTTGCTGTGGTGCGTTGAATCAGCATTTGGCTGATAGTGATGGTGCAAAAGCGATGATGCGCCGCAATATTGATGCATGGTGGCCGCATGTTGAGAAACGTGTCGAGGCGATTGTCATGACTGCGAGTGGTTGCGGGGTGATGGTCAAAGACTATGGCGAGGTGCTGAAAGATGATCCGGCTTACGCACAGAAAGCGGCGCGCATCAGTTCACTTACGCGCGACCTGAGTGAGATCATTCGCAATGAAGACATGAGTCAGTTAACCAAAATTGGAATTGGAAAAAGAATTGCCTACCAATCCTCTTGCACCTTGCAACATGGGCAGAAGCTGGGTGGCGTGGTAGAAAAAATTCTTAAAAATTGCGGTTTTTCCCTAACTACGGTTGCCAATAGTCATCTATGCTGCGGTGCTGCCGGCACTTATACGTTGCTGCAACCTGAGTTGTCGCAGCAACTGCTGAATAACAAACTGGAGGCTTTACTGCAAGGCGAACCTGACTTCATCGTTACCAGCAACATTGGCTGCCAGATGCATTTGGCCAGCGCTAGCGACGTGCCGGTGCAACATTGGATCGAACTGCTGGATAAGGCGATTTCAGCCTGATGTTAGAATAATTTAGTTTGTTCATATTTCAAAACAGGTCGGCTTGCAGTTGCGAAGACCCCCTCCCCAACCCTCCCCCGGTGGGAGAGGGGGCAAATTCAGCGCTCCGAAATAGATTTTGCCTTTCAGCTCGCTCTCCCACAGGGGGAGGGTTGGGGAGGGGGAGAAGACTAAAGCCGTGACTAAGTATGTTTGTATAGTTGTGAGTGACTTAAATAGTCCATTAGCTGATAGGATTTCATTACAGCCAATACTATTCACAGACACAGCCAAAATACATTTATCATTTATTAAAAACTCATTGAGGAAGCCTACATCATGACCGCACGCATTTCCTGTCATCGCCTAAAAGTTGCCGATGTTCTATATCGCTTTATCGAAGACAAAGTGCTACCGGGTACGGGTGTCGATAGCACCCGTTTCTGGACTGGCTTTGATGCGCTTGTTCACGACCTGACGCCCAAGAACATAGCATTGCTGGCCGAACGAGATCGATTGCAAACCGAACTGGATCGATGGCATAAAAGTAATCCAGGCCCAATCCGTGACCTACCTGCTTACCGTGCATTTCTCGAATCAATAAATTATCTGGCACCACGACCTGACAAGGTGACTGTGACTACGGCTAATGTCGATGCCGAATTGGCTGTCCAGGCAGGTCCGCAGTTAGTCGTACCCATACTCAATGCCCGTTACGCATTGAACGCAGCGAATGCGCGCTGGGGTTCGCTGTATGACGCGCTGTATGGTACCGATGTGATTCCTGAAACGGGCGGTGCGACCAAGCTTGGTGCAACGGGTGCCGCCTACAATTCGGTACGCGGAGCAAAGGTGATTTCTTTCGCGCGTCATTTTCTGGACCAATCCGTGCCCCTGGTCAAAGGTTCGCATCGAGACTCGATCGCTTACTTGATTCAGGGCAAAAAACTGACCGTCAAACTCAAGGATGGTAGCGTTAGCGGATTGGCAGATGCCCTGAAATTTGTTGGTTATCAGGGAAATGAAACTGGGCCCACCTCGATCTTGCTAAAAAATAATGGCATGCACATTGATATCCGTATCGATAACAGCAAGGGCATTGGCAAGGAAGATCCTGCTGGTATCAATGACTTGATAATTGAAGCGGCGCTCTCAACTATTCTTGACTTGGAAGACTCCGTTGCAGTGGTCGATGCGGATGACAAAGTGGCGGCTTATGAAAACTGGCTGGGAATCTTGCAAGGCACGCTGGTAGAAAAGGTGACCAAAGGCGATAAAACGATTCAACGCAGCCTGAACCCTGACCGTCAATACACTGCAGGCGTTGGTGCTGTCGATGCAAATAACGGTGTTGTTACTCTGCATGGCCGTTCTTTACTTTTCTTGCGTAATGTGGGACACCTGATGACCAGCCCTGCAATTTTGTGTGGCGATGGCAAGGAAATTTATGAAGGCATTCTGGATGCCGTGGTTACCGTGACAATTGCATTGCATGATTTAAAACGCAGCAAGCACGAGAGCATACGCAACTCGCGCGCAGGCTCAGTCTACATCGTCAAACCAAAAATGCACGGCCCCGCAGAAGTCGCGTACGCCGATGAGCTTTTCGGTCGCGTGGAGGCATTGTTGGGCTTGCCTGCGAACACGGTCAAGCTCGGTATTATGGATGAAGAGCGCCGCACCAGCGTGAATCTGAAAGCGTGTATTGAGCGAGCAAGCGCGCGACTGGCTTTTATCAACACCGGTTTTCTTGATCGCACCGGCGATGAAATGCACTCTTCCATGCAAGCTGGCCCCATGTTGCGCAAAGGTGACATGAAAACCAGTACTTGGCTGAGTTCTTATGAGCGCAGCAATGTATTGGTCGGTTTATCCTGTGGCTTGCGCGGTCGAGCTCAAATCGGCAAAGGCATGTGGGCGATGCCCGATCTGATGGCCGCCATGATGGATCAAAAAATTGCCCATCCGAAAGCCGGAGCAAACACGGCCTGGGTGCCATCGCCTACTGCTGCCACGTTGCACGCTTTACACTATCACCAAATTAACGTTGCTGCGATCCAGCAGGAAATGGAAAAAGTCGATGCGACCGCAGAGCTGGATCGTCTGCTCAACGGCTTGCTGGAAATTCCCGTTGTCGCTGAAGCAAAATGGTCTGCCAGCGAGATACAACAAGAACTCGACAACAATGCACAAGGGATTTTAGGTTACGTGGTGCGCTGGATCGATCAGGGTATCGGATGCTCAAAAGTACCTGATATCCATAATGTCGGTCTGATGGAAGATCGGGCCACACTACGTATCTCCAGTCAGCATATCGCCAACTGGCTGTTGCATGGCATTGTTAGCAAAACGCAGGTGCAGGAAACCTTGCAGAGAATGGCCAAAATCGTCGATGATCAAAATTCGGCTGACCCCCTCTATAAAAAAATGTCGCCAGATTTTTCCAACTCAGACGCTTTCTGTGCTGCCAGTAACCTCGTATTTAAAGGTCTGGAACAACCCAGTGGCTATACCGAACCGTTGCTTCATGCTTGGCGATTGAAGGTGAAGGCCAAAGCTTGAGACAAAAATACTTAAGTTCAAACTTATACCCTGAATAGAATAATCCTAATGGAAAATCCGAGCTAATCGTTCCCATACACAATGCGCACATTCTCAGCACCGAGCAATGCACGCAAATCGTTAATCAGCATATCCGGCAAGGTCATTTGCCATGCTTCCCCCAGACGCAGGGGGACACTGGCGAGCAGATTAGAGTAGTGGATGAAAACAGGACATTTGCCACCGCAAAACGGCTTCAATATTTCCGCCATCTGTGAGACACGCACGGGAGCATTGATCGAGCAGGTGATATCCAGCCGCTTGGCGAAAATTGCCCGGGCGGAGGCAAAATCGAACACCTCTTCTGCAGTCACACGCATGCCGCCGGAGTATTCGTCGTAGCTCGCCTTGCCCCGCACCACCAGTAGTTCGTCATCCTTGATCCACGGACGGTTGAGGTCGTACAGGTCGCTAAACACAGTGACGTCCATCGGCGCGCTGCCATCGTCCAGCGTGACCACCGCCATCTTGCCGCGCCGCGTCTGCAAGATACGAACACCGTTCACGATGCCGCCGAGCACCAGTTTCACTTCCACGCGCTTGATATAGCCGCCGTTTCCCGCCGGCTGTTGCACCATGCCGGGTGTGATGTCAGACAGTTTGTGCTTCACAAAGTTGGCCAACTCCGTGGCATATTCCTGATAGGGATGCCCACCGAGATAGAAACCGATACTGAGTTTTTCCTGCGCGAGTTGCTCACGCAAACGCCAGCGCGGCACATCGGCCATCTTCGCAGTCAATGCCGTATCGGCATCGTCGATACCGAACAGACTGTTTTGATTGGCGGCGCGCGCCTGTTGATCGGCACTCGCCAGCGCCGCATCCAGCGTGGTCATCAGACTCGCGCGGTGATCGTTAATGCTGTCGAATGCACCGGCCTTGATCAGTGCTTCGACGGTACGGCGGTTGACGATACGCTTGTCCACGCGGCGGCAGAAATCGAACAGGTCTTTGAACGGCTCCGACTTGCGCGCCTCGACGATATTTTCGATTGCCGATTCGCCGGTACCTTTGATCGCCCCCAGACCGAAAGCGATCGTCTTCGCGTCCACCGGCGCGAAGCGATAAGCGGATGAGTTCACATCGGGCAACAGGATGCGCAAACCTTGCTGCACGGTATCCTGATAGAAGAAGCTCACCTTGTCGGTGTTGTCCATTTCCGAGGTCATGGTTGCCGCCATGAAGGCTGCCGGATGATGACATTTTAGATAGGCCGTCTGATAAGCCACGAGCGAATAGGCGGCAGCGTGTGATTTGTTGAAACCATAGCCTGCGAACATCTCCATCGTGTCGAAGATCTCGTTTGCCGTATCCTCGGCAATGTTGTTATTCGCCGCACCCGCCACAAAGATGCTGCGCTGCTCTGCCATCTCCTCGGCTTTCTTTTTACCCATCGCGCGGCGCAGCACGTCCGCCCCACCCAGCGTGTATCCGGCGATGACTTGAGCCGCCTGCATCACCTGTTCCTGATACACCATGATGCCGTATGTGTTACCGACCACTTTTTCCAGCAATGGATGCGCGAGAATCACATTCTCTTTGCCATGTTTGCGGTTAATGTAATCCGGGATGAAAGCCATCGGCCCCGGGCGGTACAATGCGTTCAGAGCGATCAAATCATCGATGCAGTCCGGCTTGGCTTTCACCAACGTGTCTTTCATGCCGCGCGACTCGAACTGAAACACGGCGGTGGTGTTCGCTGTCTTGAAGACGCGGTCGTAGGTCTCTTTGTTGTCGAGTGGAATGGTGTCGATATTGAATTTTTGTGAACTGTTATCGCCGGAACCTTTGATGTAGCGCACTGCCCAATCAATGATCGTCAATGTGCGCAGGCCGAGAAAGTCGAACTTAACCAGCCCAACCGCTTCCACATCGTCTTTATCAAACTGACTAATCGATTTCTTTTCTTCTCCTTCATTGCCGCCTTCCGTGCAATACAGTGGGCAAAAATCAGTCAGTCTCCCGGGCGCGATCAACACACCGCCAGCGTGCATGCCGACGTTACGCGTTAAATCTTCTAGGCGTTCACCCAATTCGAGTAGTTCATCCACGCCTTCTTCACTTTCGATGATCGCTTTGAATTCCGGTTCTGTCTCGCGCGCTTTTTTCAGCGAAACAGGTTTGACGCCTTCTATCGGAACGAGCTTGGAAAGTCGGTCGCACAATCCATAGGGAAAATCCATCACACGCCCGACATCGCGTATCACCGCCTTGGATGCCATCGTGCCAAAGGTGGCGATTTGAGAAACGCAAGCCTCTCCATATTGCCTACGCACGTATTGGATAACCAACTCGCGCCCATCCTGACAAAAGTCCACGTCGAAGTCCGGCATGGATACGCGTTCTGGATTAAGAAATCGTTCGAACAGTAATTCATAGCGCAAGGGATCAAGATCGGTGATGCCGAGGCTGTAAGCGACCAGAGAACCCGCACCAGAACCACGCCCCGGCCCGACAGGAACTCCGTTGGGAAATTTCGGATCGCGGTATTGTTTTGCCCAACGGATAAAATCTGCCACGATCAGAAAATAGCCGGGGAATCCCATTTTTATTATCGTGCCAATTTCAAAAGCTAGGCGTTCGGTGTATTCGGCCATTTTTGCGGCACGTACGGTTTCATCCGGAAACAGTTGTCGCATACGCTCCTGCAAACCGCGTTCAGATTCGATGCGCAGGAAGTCATCCAGTGTCTCGCCATTCGGTGTTGGGAAATCGGGCAGATGAGGCTTGCCCAGTTTTAATGTGAGGTTGCAGCGCTTGGCAATTTCCACACTATTTTTTAGCACCTCAGGAAGATCGGCAAACAGCTGTAGCATCTCAGCCTGAGTTTTGAAATACTGTTGCGCGGTGAATGCACGTACACGGCGCTTGTCATTCAGCACATATCCTTCTGCAATGCAGACACGTGCCTCGTGTGCTTTGAAGTCGTCAATATTGAGAAACTGTACCGGATGAGTCGCAACCACAGGCATCGCGAGCTCTGACGCCAATTTTATTGTTTCACGCAGGTGCAATTCCTCACGCGGAAAACCGGTACGTTGCACTTCCAAATAAAAACGACCAGGGAAAATGCTTGCCCACTCGCTCGCCAAGAGTCGCGCGCTGGCCGCGTTACCATTCAACAACGCAATACCAACTTCACCCAGATGCGCGCCGGATAGCGCAATCAATCCTTCAGATCCAGCCTTTAACCATTCTTTGCGAATCTCCGGGCGGCCATGATCTTGATTCTCGAGATAGGCGCGGGTTAATAGTTCACACAGGCGCAAATAGCCCACATTGGATTGGCACAGCAATAACACCCGGTACGGCTTATCGCGCGTGGTATCGTTGCTGACAAATACGTCACAACCGATGATGGGTTTGACGCCGGAGCCGCGGGCTTCTTTGTAAAACTTTACCAATCCGAATACGTTAGACAGGTCAGTCAAAGCTATTGCAGGCATCGAATCGCTTTTAGCCGCTGCTACGGCTTCACCGATGCGGACGATGCCATCAGCGATGGAATATTCGCTATGAATACGCAGGTGAATAAATGAAGGAGACGACATATTGATGACGGTGGCAGGTTGGATCAGATTTTACCACCGCAGCAACGGCAGAAAGAGTCTCTGCCAGAAAAATTTAGATTTTTATTGGATGATGATCGACTCAAATAATACGTCTGCAACGCCGTCCTTGGATGTCAAGCCGAGCGCTTTATTGGCGGCATAACGAGTTTCCAAAATAAGCTTTTGTTTACCTTCAGAAGATTGCATCTGTTCAACCGTTTTGCCACTGAGAAGCAGAATAATTTCATGCCGAATGACGGGCATATAAAGTTTTATCTTATCGCTAACATCAGGTTTGGCCGGTTTCAATGTGACAGAAATTTGAATCATCTGGCGTAGTCCAACCAGATTGACTGTAAACGGCTCCAATCTTTCGTAACCGCCTCCGCCGCCTTCACCCCCCTTTTCACTTGCAAAGGCGGTTGCCGTCACCACGAGCAGGGTGAAGAACAAAAATGCCAACCCACTACGCAAAAAGAGACTATTTGAATTTTGCATCTCGTTGTCCTTAAAATTGTGTTTAGAGCGGAATGTACGGAAGAGCAATATTAGTCAATATTTTCAAAATTATTGGGAATAAAACCCCCATTTCAACGATGGGAATTATATCAGGGAATCAATTTTCAGCTCCAATAGCTTGACACAGTCGCTTAACCAGCCTACTTCCGAGCTTTGACAATGCTCATAGCCGCAGACACCATTGAACCCATATCTGCCAAATTACCAGGGAGGATTAGCGTGTTGCCCTCCTTGGCGACGTTACCGAAAGCTTCTACATATTTTTCCGCAACCTTCAGGTTGACCGCATCCATTCCACCCGGAGATTGGATAGCCAGTGCCACTTGCTGGATTGCCTGTGCAGTTGCAGCCGCAACCGCTTTAATTGCCTCTGCTTGTCCCTGTGCAGTGTTGATGGCTGCCTGTTTCTCACCTTCCGAACGTTGAATAAAAGCTTCGCGCTCGCCTGTGGCTATATTGATTTGCTCCTGTTTGCGACCTTCTGACGCTGCAATAAGAGCACGCTTTTCTCTTTCAGCAGTGATCTGTGCTTGCATGGCATGAAGGATTTCCTTGGGCGGGGTTAGATCTTTTATCTCGTAGCGCAACACTTTTACACCCCAACTGGTCGCGGCCTCATCCAGCGCGGCAACAACGGCACGATTGATATCATCACGCTCTTCAAAAGTCTTGTCCAGCTCCATCTTGCCGATAACCGAACGCAAGGTCGTCTGCGCAAGTTGCGTGATCGCCATCACGTAATTACTGGTTCCGTATGATGCCAAACGCGGGTCGGTCACTTGAAAATACAAAATGCCATCCACCTGCAATTGCGTGTTGTCTTTGGTAATGCAGACTTGACTAGGCACATCAAGCGGAACTTCTTTGAGCATGTGCTTGTAGGCCACACGATCAATAAACGGAATGACGATGTTAAGGCCCGGCAATAATGCCGCATGAAATTTACCCAGCCGTTCAACTACCCAGGAATTTTGTTGGGGTACGACTTTAAGTGCTTTAATTATAAAAATAATTGCGGCAACAACGATCAGTAAAGCTATTTCCATAACGCCTCCTTATTGATGTTTGGTTTTATGATCTGTTAAAACCAGATTGGAACCATTCACTGCTGCAATATAGAGTGTGTCTAATCGCGGTGTGTCAGAAGACTTTAGTTCTGCATCCCACTCGGCACCCCGGTAAAAAACACGCGCCTTGCCGTTCTCATGCCACTTTAAGACCTGCACCGGCTGACCAATGTCCAGACTTGCGCTTGCCGATTCATTGATTCGTGCACCTTTCCAGTATCGCAGAATAATCGAACCCGCAATCACTGTGATCGCGCATAACATCAGTTGCCATACCAAGCTGGCGCCATTGTAAGCGGCCGATCCTCCTACCGCCATTGCAATGGAAACCACCAGCAAATAAAACGTACCCGATGCCATCTCTAACCCTAGCAGGATCAATGCCAGCAAAAACCAATATACGTGAGTCGACACAATGCCTCCTAGCGTTTTACGCGCGCATCTAAGCGACTGGTTACCATGGAATCTCATTACCTTCATAGCCGAGAAACTTGCCTGAATCAGCCAACGTGAGCTTGCCAATTACTTGTCGCATTCCCGTAACACTTTGCTCTACCGAAATCATCGCGTTGGGGCCGCCCATATCAGTTTTGACCCAACCCGGGTTGAAAGAAACAGCTGTTATTCCTTTGGTTTTCAAGTCAACCGCAAGACTTTTCATAACCATATTCGCAGCTGCTTTGCTTGATCGGTAAAGGTAATTTCCACCACTGCTATTATCCTCGATACTTCCCATTTGGCTAGTAATCGTTACGATGAGCTTTTGCTTGCCATGCGCAATTTGTTTGACGAATATTTCAGCCATCTTGAGCGGCGCCATCGTATTGATATTGAAGGCAGTTATCCAGTCGGCATAATTGGTATGTCCAAATCCGCTTGCATCAGACTTCGGGTAAATTCCTGCATTGTTAATAAGAATATCAATAGACTCATTGGAAAGAGTTTGCTCCAAGCGTTCGATCTGAGCGTGGTCTGCCACATCAAGTACGTGAGCTTTTATCAGTTCAGGATATTGCTTTGCCAAGCTGTTAAGGGCTACTGATTTTTGAGGTTCACGGCTACACGCAAAAACCCGCCAGCCCTCAGCGGCGTATTGTTTGGTCAACTCAAGACCGATACCCCTGTTTGCTCCGGTGATCAAAATTGTTTTCATAATGGCTCCTAAGTTTTCAGGAAATTATTCCCACTTAAATATATACGCACCGATAGAAAGTACAATAGCGCTCATCACTGCCAGCACCCATACATCCGCCATCACCTGAGACAGCGTCGCACCTTCATTCATAATTGCCCGCGAGGCTGATATCATATGGGTAAGCGGAAATATCAAAGCTATATTTTGTACCCAAGTTGCCGCGCCTTCCAGTGAAAACCATGCGCCGGATAACAGCATCATCGGCCACGTCATAATATTGAGTATGCCCCCGGCAAATTCTTCACTGGCTGTGCGTGCGGCAATCAACAATCCGAAGGAGATCATGCACATCGCACCCAAGGTGTTGACCAGCAGAAGATTCCAATAGGAACCTTGCATATTGAATTTGATAAAAATGTTGCAGCCGAAATAGACAATGGCAGTAATCACCATAACTAACAATAACCGTGAAACAAGTTGCGCAAATAAAAATTGAAATGCGCCTAGCGGCGTGGCCTTCAGGCGTTTAAGAAAACCATTTTTTCGGTAACGAACAATCACGAATCCCACACCGAAAAGACAGGCGAACATCATGTTCATGCCCAATATTCCCGGCAAGAACCAATCAACATAGCGTATCTCGGCACCTTCAACCGATTGGCGTGCAAATTGATTTCCTTCAGTACCCCAAACGATGCGCTCCAATAAATAACCATTCGGTGAAGTTGAATTTACCCAGTATTTCGGTGCGCCAGTAACATCAATCAGCATATCCATTTGATGGTGCTTGACCTTTTCAATACCTTTGTTCAAATCATCGTATGAGATAAATTCGAGATGTTTCGTTGACTGGAGTTTCGGTGCGACAACAACCATTCTATCCAGGCCGCCGACGATGCCAATTTTGTAAATATCTTTGTTACCGCCGGAAAAAGTAAACGCCAGTCCAAAAACCAGGAGGAATGGCATCGCCAGATTCCATGCCAAGGCAGATCGATCCCGTAAAAATTCCATATTGCGCGCATGCAGTACAGCCAGAAATTTTTTCATGGCGCGGTCTTCTTTCCGGTCACATTGATAAACAAATCTTCCAGCGTCCAGGCACGAATACGCAATTGATCCAGATTGATATTATTTTCTATGAGTTGTTGCAAAGTATGATGCAAGTGACTGGTTCTAATCTCCTGAAACTCACCCGTTTGAACTGCGTAGATTCCCAACTCATTCAGTTTGCTGCTGGCTACCGTGCTGGGAATTTGCAATACCACATCGCCGAAATGCTCCGTGAGTAATTGTGTCGGCGTCCCTTGGGAGACGATGCGACCCTTGTCCATAATGGCGATCTCATCACAAAGCGCATAGGCTTCTTCCATGTAGTGCGTGGTTAACACAATCGTTTTATTACGCGATTTGACCAACTTAACCAGATCCCAGAAGTTGCGTCGTGCTTGAGGATCAAGCCCTGTCGTAGGCTCATCCAAAAAGATAAGTTCCGGATCATTGATTAAAGCCAACGCCAGCAATAAACGCTGTCGCTGTCCGCCGGATAGCTTTCTCGTGTCACGATCCAAAATATCCTCAAGTGTGCACAACTCGATGATTTCAGAAATTTGCAGTGTCTGCTGATAAAGGCGCTCAAAAAACTTAAGCGTTTCACGAACCGTCAGGAAGTCTTGCAGCGCAGTGTGTTGAAATTGAATGCCTACTTCCTCGCGATAGCGAGTCCCCATTGGTTCACCCTTGTAAAGAATGGTGCCACTTGTTGGTAAATTGATCCCTTCAAGTATTTCAATCGTAGTAGTTTTCCCGGCTCCATTTGGGCCGAGCAAACCAAAGCAGATTCCCTTGGGAATGGAAAGATTGATTCCATCAACGGCAAGCACACCGGGGTATTGCTTGACCAAATTTGTCGCTGTAATGATTGCAGACATAGTTAAATATAGTTAACCAAAAAAGGTGGCTAGCTCATAAATTCGAGACTGCCTATTCTACTTTACTCTGTTAGTTAAACCTAAGATGTCTACTGTCACTATCTCATAAAAAATTAAAGAAAACGCTTCTTGAAGTGCTGTTGAACTTTTTCCTCTATCTGGTGCGGTGTCATTTTATCGACGGTTTCAATTCCTACAATATGCGTTCCCATTCCTTTCACTTCCAGACGCTTTTTAAACTCAACCTTGGCTTCACCCGGACCAAAAATGAAAATAGATTTGGCAGTGGCAATGTGTTCGATTACTTTGTCATAATATTGGTTGAGATGTGTTTGGAATTGTTTGTCTCGCTGATCGTCTGCTTTGCCATCTGCCGACATGGAGAATCGGACATGTTTTTCAAGTCCGGATTTAATGTCTTCTACTACGGCATTTAATTCATCTGAAAATACAACGAATGCTTCTCTATGGTCTATCCACAAGCCTACTTGGTTATACATGGTTGTTTCCTATGATTTGATTTTGAAAGGAATGACTCGGGTTGCTACAGTGCGAACTGTATGCTGGCATTGCCACCTAATCTGTGTGTCAGTTCACACAGATTAACGCAATTTTTTCAGATCAAGTTTGCGCAATTGTGGGGCCAGACAGTCTGTCGCCGATACAACAGCCAGTGTCATGGTGCCGCCGAATATCACAGATGGAATCAACCCCATGAGACGTGCCGCAAACCAAAAATTTTGCACAGGGCAAATGAAATAATGCAGTGACCAGACCCTGCCACCGCAGCGAGCAACCAGCGCCCTGCATGTTTACTGACGGGATATCTAGCGAGAAAGATTCCCATCAGAATCGGTCCGGCGGCGGGAGCAGTACGCAAAATACCGAGTCCCTCGGGGCCATAATAAAACACATCATGTACCAAAGCGGGATCGCACCTCCAAACAATACTGCAAACATATCCAGGGCTTGCGCTCCGAGAATTATCTGGTGTCCAAAGACAAAACCCAACCCTTCACCGATACTGGTAAATATAAAGGACTAACTGAACTCGAAAAGCCAGTAACTTAAGAAAACTGCCATTGCTTAACAAACTTTTTGGAAAAGTGGGCGAAAATGATTGCATACTGTTTCGATTAATCGATTTGTTTCGCCCACCTCAAAATATTATTTTAGGGATGTGTAATTTGCCGGGATCCAGATATAACCTTGATCTCCATTACGCAAATGTCCGATTCCCGGAAAGGAAATATGCGCTCCTGCAACCCAATAGCCTTGCTTGGCTGCATCTGCAAAGGCTTTTTTGCGTTCTGTTGCCGCCAATTTTGAATCCGTATCGAATCCAATTACTACGGAGGGCTCGGGAAACTGCACCGAAGCAACGTGCATCAAATCACCCCACAGCACCAGCTTTTGCCCTTTGCTTTCGATTACATAAGTCGTATGCCCGGCTGTATGTCCATAAGCTGAAGTGGCCTTGATTCCTGGCGTGAGATCAGTATCACCTTTAAATGTCTTAAATTTCCCTGCCTTAACATAGGGATTGAGAGACACCATCGCACCTTGGAAAAATCCTTTAGACTCATTGGGAGCTTTGTCCAAATTAGCCTGGCTCAGCCAATAATCAGCATCATTCTGATCTGCGCGCACGATCGCATTTGGAAAGGTAAGTTTGTCACCATTCATCAATCCACCCACGTGATCGACATGCATGTGGGTGATATAAACTTCATCCACTTGTTCAGGTTGGTAACCTGACGCCTTCAAATTGTTAACCAAATTGCCAAGCGTAGGGGTAAACAATTTAGCCGCACCTGTATCGACCAAAATGAGTTTTGTGCCCGTGTTGATCAAATAGCCATTGACTGATTCTTCAACAGGATCATTGAGGAAGTTTTGAGAAAGAGCCGCATCCACTCTCTCAGTCGTCGTATTTCCAAGTAGCTTGCCTGCGGGAAGATTAAAAGTACCATCGGAAAGCGCTGTTATTTCAAAGTCACCTATCATCATGCGGTAATAGCCAGGTGCTTGCGTCTTAACTTGCGGCGCAACAGCGTTGGCAATCGGTGCAAAAGGCAAGGCAACGGCAAGTGTCACCCAGAAAATTAAGCGTTGATAAAACGTCATTTGGATTTCCTTTCTTCTTAATTGAGGGGTCAAAAATATAAATTGATCCTTAAGACTATTTGACCAGTCTCGATCAATTTAAATAACAGCCATTAGATAATTCAAGTTATTTCACTCGCTGGCAGTTGCTATAGTCTACTGCAAACTACTCTGGGAAAAACCCTATTAACGTTGGAGTTATATAGATGATCAAACTATATATTATTTAGCTGGCGAATCCAGTGTGCAAATTGACAGGGGCATTATCAAAACTTCGCACACTTCATATTCACCCGAACTACAATACTGATATGGACGGTTACACTTGTAAATGGGAGAAAGAACATCCAAACAAGACTGTAAAATAGTCCAAAGGAAATTTCTATGGTCCGCACTATCCGTAAGCGTCCACGCCCAAAACCTCACGAGTTCTATCCCATCTTGTCGCGCTCCCATAAAGGATGTGAGTCGTGCGACTACTGCGACAGTTGCATGGCTGAGTTTGCCGAACAAGCAGAGAGCGAGCGTCTAGGGCACGTGTGGACAGTGGTAGAAGGCAAAGTGGTATTCATGGAAGACGCTATCGCAGAGTCTATACTGGGCAGGCCGCTGAATTACAAAGAGGCGGCGATACACAAAGACCAGAACCCCCTAAACAATACCCGTGCCAACATCGAGATCGTAACGATTCCAGACATGGGCGAAGAATAATCCTTGCTTTCGGCGCAGGATAATGGTAGGATGTTTGCATTGGGAGAGGAAATATGTCAATAATGAACGGTCCCGTAGTTTGGGGTGGAGATAAAGTGGTTTGTCTTGGGTGTGGACGAGCTCTTATCCACTTAATCGACTCTCGGAATCAACGTATCGTTGCCAAGCATGACACGCGGGGATGCGAGAACGATGAGAAAACTTTTGCACTTCCTCTCCAGCAAATGATTGAGGTGCATGATGTTTGATTACCTATCATCCTCTATCGGTCCTGTCGTCGATGGGTTGGAAGACTACGAGAAAATCTACGCTCTCGAACAGCCTGAGTATATTCCTTTGCGCACCCTGCCGGGAGAGAACGGGAACAGCGCAATAACGCGATGGGAACTTTCTCCTGCGCAGCGTCAAGCCATAGTAGACGGTGCAGACATTTTCCTTGAGGTTATTCACTTTGGTGG
>CAIRAO010000026.1 GCA_903876625.1 uncultured Gallionellaceae bacterium
AGAATGCATTTATTATTTCAATATCTCCATTAGGGTCTGCACGTAATTTGTGGTCTACAATAAACTTTGTAATTCCGTTCGTTTCTTCATTTGCGTGAATATATATTGTTATTGCATCTGGCCGCAGATAGTCGGTTAATTTCTGCGCGGCAACTTCCCCTCCCCATTGAGCCTGATAACGGGCGATGTCCGCTGTTTTCCACCAGTCTTTTGTTGGCGCGCGAAATTTCCGGGGATTCAGTTTGGGGCGCAATTTGATCGGGTAGTTTGTTACCCATTCTTGCACCAGTTTCTGTCGCTCGATCAATACCCGGTCACCTTTATGCTGGCCACCTAAAGTGAAACCTCTGGCGTTAAGATCAAAAAATACCCAACCAACCGCACCAAGCGCGATTCCGGCAACGTCCTTGATTTCTCTATAGGGCGCATTAAGTAGCGCTGGCTTGCACAACAAAACTAATGCCATACGCAAATTGTTAGCGTTGCCAACACGCTTTATTTCTTGATCCTCCATTTGAAAATCATTTACTTCTGCTGGGCGTTGCCCTTTAACCAGAATGAACAGGTTTTGCTGACGCAAATAGGTGTTACCCGCAGCGTCAATAAACTGTAAATCAAATCCGCGGCATTTGTCTGCCATTTCCGTTGTAACTTTTGGTGCTACTAGTAGCAGCTGATCAGTGTGTTTGCCTAATTGATTCTTGATACCAGCCAAGAAGGCGAACCTGTCAATGCGCTTGACTTCTGCTATGTAGTCATAGCGCTGGCCATTAGCCTGGATTTCTACTTTAGCGTCCGCACGCTTGCCTTGAGCAATATATGGCCCTAGTTCAGTTACCTGACCCGCAATGCCGGTTGTTTTTTGTAACGCTTCTAATGCACGCTGCAAAACGGCCTGATTTTTATCATGTGTTTTCATTGTTCACGTTACGTGAACAATGTGGATAAATGAACATAAAAGTGATGGAATTTGTGATGAGTTAATTGCAACCTTCCATTTTTCAGATATTCGCAATTAGTTCGCAATTGCAAGAATGAAAAAGACCTGCATCTCTGCAAGTCTTTGTATCTTTTGGTGGGCTGTGCGGGGATCGAACCTGCGACAAACGGATTAAGAGTCCGTGAATTAAACCAGTAACAGCAAGCAACAATATTTTGCGAAATCTAAAAATACCCAATAACTATAAGGCGTTCACGCCACTTCCACTAAATTGAGTTTTCTCCATTGTTCTCTCAAAAGGCGTATAAAAGGTAACAATGGGGTATGGGTCTGTGTCCTAGCTGTGTCCTAGACTTTTAGCTTCCCCCAAGGAAGTGATTCATAAAACCGCTTCACAACCTCATATGCGACTTCAAAATCCGGAAGACTTCCAGCAGTCACTTCAGATTTTAACTGATCATATTCATACTTTGTTCTCTGTCTAGTTTGTTCATCGCTCATTGAGTCTGCTCCGATATTCAAATCTTTAGACAATGCTGATTCAATTAGAGACTGTAATATTTCCAGCTTGATTCCTTC
>CAIRAO010000027.1 GCA_903876625.1 uncultured Gallionellaceae bacterium
AAAAAAACCGCTTAGGCCGATTTGCCCTAAGCGGTTGATTTCATTCAATAAATTTGGTGGTGTAGTTCAATGAACTTTCAAACCGTTCCGTCATTGTACATCGAAAACCCGCGCGACCCTGCGCGAACGTGAGCATTTGCATCCGGGTCGGTGACTTATGCGCGGGGGTTCGTATTAGCAGGCGCGCTGGCTGAAGGTGTAGTTGGTCGGCATATTCGGGCGACTGCTGGCATGCACTTCGATGATGCGGAACTCGTATCCGAGATTGGTCATCTGATTCAACGGAATTTCCACATACGAAGTCGGCCCGGTGCCGACGGGTTGTGGCCCGACGCCGGGCCACGTCTTGAACAGCGCACGATATTCCTTCTCTCGACTGTAGCTCTGGCCGCACAAGTAAAAGGAACAAAGTCGGGAAATGCCCTGGAGAACGAACTCGCGCGAATGCTGCTGTCGAAGTGTCGAGATCAGCTCGGTCAATAGTGGGATGGGCGTTCCCGAATTCGGTTCGTAGACAATTTTCCGAAAGTTAGGGTTTTGGGCCGTGATGTTGATGGTGAGCCGAACACCGTCGGACGCAGCAAAGTTCCTCCAGAAGTATTCCTCGTCATCCTGTGGCAGGTTGGCTTCGGTGAATGACGCATAGAACAGTTGAGGCATCAGTAATGTGCGATATCTCGGCAAACCGCCCGCTTCATTCTCAAGGTATCCGCTCAGTCCATGTGTCTGGCAGAAGGTGACGATCTCCCCATCGTTGAGGCGCTTCTCGATGTTCGTCAGTCGGAAGATGCCCGTCGAGAGAATGCTCTCGGCAGCCTCGCGTGACGTGTAGTGATAGACGGTCGCCGAGCGAACGCTTTGCCAGAGGAACTCCGTGATCGCATTCGACAGCTTTGGGCATGGTTTTGCCATGTCGCTAACCGTCTTGTCCGTCACAGTAATGTCTTGCAGTTGTATGGCCTCGCAAATGCCATGCTTCGAGAGGATCTTGTTGATGTCAGCGACGATGGCTTCAACGGTCATGATCTGAATTTTCACCAATAAGCGAACCGGCAAATGCCCATTCGAGACGAAATGGTCAAAGCTGCAAAAAACTTTCACCATCCCGCAAAGACCGATCCACGAGCGAGATTCGGCGCCTTCCATCAAGAGATAGGTAATTTTACAGGGCGCCGACGCAAACAAGAACAGTTGCGTCCAGATGATCTTGTCACACCAATTCGCTGGCACAGCGGCGCTCCGCAAGTGGCCAGAAACCTGCGCAGTCAAGCATCGTTTCCATACGTTTTTCGTATGGAGAAAACTGATGACCACCAAGCGCTGCGCCAGCTGCAACAACCTTTTCCAACCACGCCCCCAAGTTCCGCAGCAGTCCTACTGCCCAGACCCTGAATGCCAGCGCGAGCGCCGGCGAAAGTGGCAACGCAACAAACTGCAATCCGATCCGGACTACCAGGACAACCAGATGCGGGCCCAGCAAGCATGGACCCAACGTAACCCCGACTATTGGCGGGATTATCGCGAGTCCCATCCAGAGTATGTCGAACGAAATCGCATCCTGCAACTGGCGCGCAATGCCAAGGCCCAGGATGGCCACGTTGCAAAGATGGACGCGTCAAACCCCGAAATTCCCTTGCCATCAGGGGTTTACCACCTCAGCCTGGTCACGGATGCCGCCATTGCAAAGATGGATGTGTGGACGGTTGAAATCAGAGTGCATGCCTGCGAATGCGTGCCACGCGTCGTCATTGCAAAGAGATGACGTGATCGGCAAAACGGAGCAAACCGAATACCGTATGTCCCAAATGCGCTCTCTGCACCCCCGCGTGGAATTCGAATCGTGGTTTTCCGAAAGGACTTGACTGCCTTGATGCCCGCTGCGGACGGATGACAAGTTTCCGAGCGCCAATTTTTCCAATGAACTGGGGCGATCGGGACTTATGGAACAAGGTGAACCAACAGATGGCGGCATAGAACAACCAGCGCTGCTGCGCGCCGTGGAATACGTGCGGATGTCCACCGAGCACCAGCAGTACTCCACGGAAAACCAG
>CAIRAO010000028.1 GCA_903876625.1 uncultured Gallionellaceae bacterium
ATCGGGTTGGAAATACCCCGAATGCTACTTGCCAAATTCAAATCGAGACCAGACTTAACCATGAAATATCTTTGTTCCTTCAATTTGTTACAATCGACTCACCGGTCAACGTTGGGTCACCAATGTTGCATTATCACTTGGTAGCCGGATAGTAGCGACCAACCCGACTTCCGAATGATTCTCTAACTTTAATTCACCCCCCAAGGCAGAAACGATATCGAGGGCGATTCCCAAACCCAATCCCAAGCCACTCTTGTTTTGGTCGCGACCGTGTTCGAGCCTGATGTAAGGCTCGAACAAACTGGCAATTGATTCTTCAGGCACACCGGGGCCATGGTCACGCATTTGAATATCAATGTACTTGTCGACTGCCATGACAGAAATTTCAACTTTTCCGCCGTAGTGTAATGCGTTGTCCAGCAGGTTGCCGATTGCACGTCTTAGTGCGAGCGGCTTGGTTGTGATTGTCAATCCGGATTTTGTGTAAGTCACAACATGACCTGCCAACTGGGCGCCACGTATCATGCGCTCGATTACCGCATCAATCTCGATGAGAGTAGAGTTTTCGTAAATATCGCTGTCCTTGACATATTGCAGCGCGCCTTTGACCATCATGTCCAGATCATCCAGGTCTTCGTTGAATTCACTCCTTAAATCGTTATCTTCGAGCAATTCTGCCCGCAGTTTCAGGCGCATTATAGGTGTACGCAGATCGTGTGATATGGATACAAACAAGCGTTCACGGTCTTCAATGAAATGCTGAACGCGTTTGCTCATAGTGTCAAAAGCACGAGCAGTATTAATAAATTCCCTGCTACCGGTTTTGGGTATGACCGGCATGTTTTCACCACTTCCAATTTTGGACGCAGCTTCAGAAAGTTCGGCAAGCGGGCGTGTAATCAAGCGCACTACAAAGAAAGATACCATCAAGACGGCACCCAGCGAAAGTGCTTGAAGAAAAATTCTTTCTGCTGAAAAAACATTGTTGTTTTCAAGAAAATAGGGCTCGGGCATCATGCTTGCAAGAAACAGCCAATGGTCCGGTTCCATTTCGGCTTGAATAACAAGAACAGGAGCCGGGTTCGGTTTTAGAAGCAGAATGTGTTGAACCCAGCTTTCAGGCAAGTCGCCAATTTTGGTGCCGCCGTCGGATACCACCAGATTTTGCGGAAGCGCAAAGGCAACGCGAAAATTGGTCAGATTCGGCATGTCATTTTTGATGATTGTTTCGATCTGATTGATCGCTATTTGCGTCAACGGATGTGGATCGATTGTGTTGATGTTCAGTGCGGACGTATTCAGATTAACAAAGAACCGGGTCCCGCCCATATTTCTGAATTGCTGAATGATGATTGGTCTGTAGTTGTCCGGCAGGGACTGAAAAAACCGAATTGTATTGGTTGCGCTGCGGGCGAGATGCTGAGAAGCCGCAGTCACCTCAATTTGAGATTTGTTGCGCATTTGAATCGCCCAGATTGAAATGCCGACCAATTGCGTCAACATTACACCGGCCACCATGACCACTGAGATCCGGCCAAGCAGAGAGTCGGGCAACAACCAGGTAAATAGACGTTTGCGTTTTCTTCGCTCAACCATTTGATACGGTGACATCAGTTGAGAAGACGTAACCTGAACCGCGCACGGTTTTAATCAAGAGCGGTTGTTTGCCGTCATCATGCAAACGTAACCTGAGTCTGCTGATTTGCACGTCGAGTGAACGATCCAGTGGACCTGAATCTCGTCCGCGCGTTTCTTCAAAGAGCACGTTGCGGTCGAGAAGTTCGCCCGGATGTTCGACCAGATACTTGAGCAATTGAAAGTCCAGTCCGGTCAACTGAACCAATTGGCCTTCAGCATCCAAGACAGTGCGCTCTACCGCATCAAGCGTGAAGCCGTCAAATCGATAATAGCGTGGGGCAGAAGCGTTTTCGGTACCTCCGCGTCGATGAATCGCTTTGATTCTGGCGAGCAGTTCACGGGGATTATAGGGTTTGGCAATATAGTCATCCGCTCCGAGTTCCAGTCCAATGACCAGATCGACGGAGTCGGGGCTGGCTGTCAATATGATGATAGGCACATTGGAGTATTTTCTGACGGCTCTGCATAATGTAAAGCCATCCGTATCCGGCAGCATAACGTCCAATATCACCAGAGACAATTCATCCTTGTAGCGTTCAAACTCCGTCATAAAAGCCGCTCCATCGTGAGCCAGCCTCACTTCATACTGATTTTTCTCAAGATAAGTTTTTAGCAGAGTTCGTGTTTTTTGATCGTCGTCAACGATAAGTATTTTGCGTGTCATGAGAGTATGCTTATTTCGATTTTCGTAAAATATTGGCGATCAAAACAAATCGATGCTGTTCTTCTTCGACAGACATAACGTCGTTCATAAAAAATTGGTGCAACTCCTTGATGATCGTATCACGGGAAGTTTCATCTGTTGCCATGCGATGAGAAAAACTGGGAACCTGTACACTGGCGCCGCGTGAAAAAGTTGTCCAGGAGGCGCGTGAACAACTGTCCATTATGGAAAAATCAGGGGTGCGTAGTACCGGTATTGATCCCTTGATCTCATTGTAATCGCTTTGAACTTTTGTAGATACGGCAATGCCCGCGAGCTTTTGTTGTGCCGAAAGATGAGAATTTTTCGAAACAAACATCGCAAGCGTGTCGATGTCAAAGAGGTGATAGTTACCAGTTCCCGGCACTGTCGTACAACCAAAATCAGTGTCGGTGACCAAGCCCCACGCATTAAGCTCACCTTTCGCCCAGTCACCCATTACCAACATTGCAACTTCACCATTTGCAAATTGGCGGGTTGCTTCAGTCCAATTTTGTTCTCTAATGGGCTTTACCATCCATTTTTTCAGGGTTCGAAGGCGCTGTAAAGCCTCTGCAAAACGTGCATCAGCATAGGCTTTCGGATCTTTGTTTACAAAAATATCCATATAAAACGGTGCGCCGCTTTCTGACAGCACCAGAGACTCAAACAGAGTCGAGACCTGCCACGGCTCACTGCTTTGAGCCAGCGCTGGTATGCCAGCTTGCTGCAGCAAAGTAGCAATGTGCACGAATTCATCCCAGTTTTGCGGAAGTTCAAGTTTGAACCGGTCAAAAATCTTGGTGTTGTAGAAAAGGGTATTTACACGATGAATGCCGAGAGGAGCAACGACCACGTGACCATGCGGACGTATCCATGAATAGATTGCCGGAAACAATAATTTGTCCCATTGTCCATCCTCTGCAACCGCATCCAGATTTTGAAGAAGACCCATACTGGCCCAGTCGCCGATGATGGGGCCATTCAGCTGTGCGACTTCCGGAGCTTCACCCGCGATAACGCGGCTTTTTAGCACAATCATCGCGGCAACTCCTGAGCCGTTCGGAATTAAAACCTCATCCCAATCGATGTTTTCTCTGAGCAATCTTGCCGCAATCACATCTACAGCAGCGTGCTCACTGGTTGAACTCCACCAATTTAATACTCGCAATGATTCCACCGCGGAAGCGGAAGACATATATAACAAGAGCAATCCAATCATCAGGACGCTCATCACTTTGCAGTTGAATTTGTCGAAAGTATTAAGTGAAATAAGTTTTCTTATTGGTGTTTGCATAATGCTTGTATTGCGTTTCCCTTACATTTTTTGATTTTTTTACTCAAGACATTGATGTAATTATCCATACAATTTTGAAAGGAAGTGTAAATTTTTATGATTAATTGTATCAGCCGGTTCAAACATTGAAACTACAGTCTCTTGGTGCAGCATATCAATCTTTAGTGTCAAACCTGCACTATTCTGGTTGATTTCCTTTGTAAAGAAATATTACAAGCCAGTTTTTCATTTTCTTAAATAACATAATATTTACATTGTGTTACGAATTTTTAATAGAGATGCTCCAACTTCATGGCATTACAAAAAGGCTGGTGCTATGTTCCCGCCACTTCCGAAAACCAGTCAGCCACACGAGGTTTTCAGCAAACGATTCTAATTTTTGTATTTAGTTTTACATTTTGCAGGACAGGTATTTAAGCAGTTTAAGAGTTTCATAGTTGAAATATGGTTCCGTAATTTTTAGTTGAATTGACATCTACGCAGAAGAGGTGAGGTATTAAACCTGACAAAGTGTTACATAACGATGTCAGTGAAGGCGAAGCAAGATGGCCCTTAACTTCCGATGGGTTCGTCGAGCAAGCCCCCCATTCCGGGGGTGCTGGTATGTACACCAGTCCGGAAACAAGCTTCCTCAGTGGATCAGAATATGGCTCCAATAAAATAAGGAGTTATTTGATTGCATCAAATTTCAATTTTAGGAGATACAAATGAAACTAAATAAATTGACTAGCGCTATTATCGCCTCAACAGCTTTAATGTTTGGAGCGCATTCAGCCCTGGCAGCCGAAGTAGAAGTGCTGCACTACTGGACCTCAGGCGGCGAAGCAAAATCCGTTGCAGAGTTAAAGAAAATGCTGGAAGCCAAAGGCGACAAATGGAAAGACTTCGCCGTTTCCGGTGGCGGTGGCGAGAACGCGATGACAGTACTTAAGACACGCGTGGTATCAGGCAATGCGCCTACGGCAGCACAGATCAAAGGTCCTTCTATCCAGGAATGGGGCGCAGAAGGAGTATTGGCTAATGTGGATGATACTGCTACTGCCGGTAAATGGGATAGCCTGTTGCCGCCGGTCGTCGCCAACGTGATGAAGTTTCAAGGCCATTACGTTGCCGCACCTGTGAACGTGCACCGCGTTAACTGGATGTGGGTCAATCCAGCTGTGTTCAAAAAAGCCGGTGTTGCCGTTCCAAAAACATGGGATGAGTTTGATGCTGCAGCGACCAAACTAGAAAAAGCCGGTTTCATCGCCGTTGCACACGGTGGCCAACCTTGGCAGGATTTCACCGTGTTTGAGTCGATTGTTCTTGGCGTTGGTGGTGCAGATTTTTACAGCAAATCAATGGTGAAGTTGGATCAAGCTTCTCTTAAGAGCACGACGATGGAAAAGGCTTTCGAGACTTTGCGCATGGTACGCAAACATGTGGATAAAGACTTCGCAGGCCGCGATTGGAATCTGGCAACACAGATGGTGATCAATGGCAAAGCAGGCGTTCAATTCATGGGCGATTGGGCAAAAGGTGAATTCACTGCAGCGCACAAAAAAGCCGGTGTAGATTTCCTCTGTTTGGACGCACCGGGAACAGCCGATACCTTTACCTTTAATATCGACAGTTTTGTGATGTTCAACCAGAACTCTGCTGATGCTAAAAAAGGTCAGGCTGATTTGGCCAGTGCTATTATGAGTCCGGAATTCCAAGAGGTGTTTAACTTGAACAAGGGTTCGATACCTGCTCGCCTCGACGTGAAGATGGATAAGTTCGATGATTGCGCAAAAAAATCCAGCTTTGACTTTGCCGCTACTTCCAAGAAAGGCACACTGGTTCCGAGTATTGCGCATGGCATGGCGGTTCCCTCTGCTGTTGCAGGAGCAATGCAAGATGTTGTCACTCAATTTTTCAACTCTGACATGAGTGCGAAGGATGCAGTGGGCAAACTTGCGGCAGTCGCCAAGTTCCAATAACAACCCAATGCGCACAAGACCTAACTTCCTCATGTCTTGTGCGCGCCAAACGGGCTTAGTGAATTTTGGAGGGTGACATGACAGCGAACCAAGCAACAAGCGATATTAAATCAGAAAACTCTGGCCGCAGTCTGCTGGATTGGTTTGAAAATATGTTACCCAAAATTGTGGTCGCGCCCACATTTCTTTGCGCGCTGGTTTTTATCTACGGCTTTATCATTTGGAACGGCTATCTGTCGCTGACGACTTCGCGCATGCTGCCCAATTATCAGTTTGCCGGTTTCATTCAGTACATCACCCTCTTCGATAACGAGCGCTGGTGGACAGCGCTACGCAATTTGGCAGTTTTCAGTTCTCTTTTTATTTTTGGCTGTTTGGCTATCGGCCTTTTTGTAGCCATTCTGCTGGATCAAAAGATTCGTGCGGAAGGATTTATCCGCTCGATCTATTTGTATCCGATGGCACTGTCTTTCGTCGTCACCGGAACCGTTTGGAAATGGATTCTCAACCCCGGCTTGGGTGTCGAAAAAGTAGTGCGGGATATGGGATTTCCGGATTTCACTTTTGACTGGCTGGTTAATCCACAATATTCGATTTACGCCGTCGTGATTGCCGGGCTGTGGCAATCGTCCGGCTTCGTCATGGCGTTATTTCTTGCAGGTTTACGCGGCGTAGATGATTCCATCATCAAGGCGGCTCAGGTAGATGGCGCCTCTCTGCCACGCATCTATTGGCGAATTATTATTCCCAGTTTGAAACCGGTTTTCTTTTCTGCATTTATCATTCTGTCGCACATTGCGATCAAGAGTTTTGACTTGGTGATGGCGCTGACCGGGGGCGGACCTGGATTTTCGAGCGACATGCCCGCGACTTTCATGTACGCATTTTCATTCACCCGCAATCAGATCGGCATGGGTGCGGCGAGCGCCATGATGATGCTGATGATCGTGAGTGCTGTTGTCGTACCCATGATGTATTCCGAAATGAGGAGGACGCGTCGTGGCTGATCAAATGCAATCTCAAGGTGCCTCACGGTTTGGCAGAGTAATCGTTTACGCGTTACTTACATTAATGTGTTTGTATTATCTGCTGCCGCTTTACGTCATGATTTCAACCTCCTTCAAACCGTTGGACGAAATCCGTACGGGCAACTTACTTTCATTGCCTGTCTCACCAAATTTCGAAGCCTGGGTAAAGGCATGGTCAGGCGCTTGCAGCGGCGTGTCGTGTGATGGCTTAAAAGGTTATTTCTGGAACTCCATTCGCTTTGTCGTGCCCTCGGTATTGATCACGACCATCGTCGGCGCATTCAACGGTTATGTATTGTGCATGTGGCGTTTTCGCGGGAGCGATGTGATGTTCACTGCACTATTGATTGGTTGTTTTATTCCTTTTCAGGTAATTCTGTTGCCGATGGCACGCACGCTTGGCTCCTTTGGAATCGCCAATAGCACCGCTGGTTTGATACTGGTTCATGTGGTGTACGGTCTGGCTTTCACCACACTTTTCTTCCGCAACTATTACATCACTGTGCCGGATGAATTGGTGAAAGCGGCCAAGATCGATGGTGCCGGTTTCTTTCGTATTTTCTGGCGCATCATTTTGCCCTTGTCCTTGCCAATCATTGTTGTATCGATTATTTGGCAATTCACCCAGATCTGGAATGACTTCCTGTTTGGCGTGGTGTTCTCATCGGGCCAGCAACAACCCATCACGGTGGCACTGAACAATCTGGTCAACACTAGTACCGGAGTCAAAGAGTACAACGTGGATATGGCGGCAGCAATCATCGCCGCGTTGCCAACGCTATTCGTGTATGTGGTCGCGGGTAAATATTTTGTGCGCGGACTCACTGCCGGCGCAGTAAAAGGTTAAGGGGAAAATCATGGGTGCATTATCAATTCGCAATGTGCGCAAATCTTATGGCACACAGGACATCCTCAAGGGAATCAACATTGAGGTCGAAGACGGCGAATTCTTGATTCTGGTGGGGCCATCGGGTTGCGGAA
>CAIRAO010000029.1 GCA_903876625.1 uncultured Gallionellaceae bacterium
CAAACAATAATCTCGCAACTTTACTATGTCAACGACTGCACGTGCTCCATTCGGGAGTTTCATATTAATTTTGACATATTTCGCATGATTGGCATGCTAACCTAAAACTGAATGGGGAGGAACGTTGTGAAGTATTTTCAAAGACTAAATCGTAAATATTGTAATTAACTATCTCTGCTTCCCTTAAAAAATTGCACAACTTCAACCATCGCCTTCGTATCAAGCTCACAATACTTGAGCAGATTGGCAATCTTGTGTTCTCGAACAGGTTGCTCAGTCCCGGGATTGATGATGTCCCCTTGATGGGCTGCGGCGACTGGAATGACGGCATGAACCGGGTGGGCAAAGAGGGGCGCGGCGAAAGTGTGTGGCTGGCTTTCTTCCTTTTTGACGTGCTCACCCAATTTGCCGAACTGGCGCGTTCGCGACAAGATATTACTTTTGCCGATTATTGCGTCGCTCAAGCGCAACAACTGCAACACAACATCGAGCAGCACGGTTGGGACGGCGAATGGTATCGCCGCGCTTACTTCGATAACGGCGAAGCGCTCGGTTCCAGCAGCAATCAGGAATGCCAGATTGATTCATTGCCACAAAGCTGGTCGGTGATCAGCGGAGCGGGCGAACTGTCCCGCTCTCGCCGGGCGATGCAAGCCGTGGACCGGCGGCTGGTTCGGCGTGAGGCTGGACTAATTCAACTGTTCGATCCGCCCTTTGATAAATCTTTGCTCGACCCCGGCTACATCAAAGGCTACATTCCGGGTGTGCGCGAAAACGGTGGCCAATACACACACGGCGCAATTTGGACTGCCATGGCTTTTGCCCTGATGGGTGAAAACGAGCACGCATGGGAATTATTCTCGCTACTCAATCCCATCCATCACGGCTCAACTCCAGAACAAATCGCCACCTACAAAGTGGAACCTTATGTCGTTGCTGCGGATGTCTACGGAGTCGCGCCACACTCGGGTTGCGGCGGATGGACTTGGTACACAGGGTCTGCCGGTTGGATGTATCGCTTGCTGGTTGAAACCCTGCTGGGCGTGAACCTGGAGGGAGACCAACTGCGTCTGATTCCGCGTATGCCGAAAAGCTGGACGACCTACAAAATCCACTACCGCTTTCGGCAGACCATTTATCACATAACTATCATCCGGCTGGATGCTGATTCGGAAGAAGAGAAACAACTCTGGCTTGATGGCAAAGAAGTTGCCGTGGAAACGGTTCCTCTAATTGACGACCAGCAGGTACATTTTGTTGAAATGAAAGTTCGGTAGGTGGATGTGAAACAATGAACAGAAACGGTTAACGTTCAGGTGCGGCAAAGATTTGTAAATGTAGTCGTTTTTTTGATTACCTTTGGGTTGGAGAGTCTCAGGTGTTATCTATTGCGAGTGTCTGGTATGGGGCAACGAATCCGAGGATAGCTATGGCGGGTTAGGGTTATACTTGTGAGCTTTTGGAAAAGTTAATGCAGACATTTAAACATTCAACGAGATGAATTTTTCCAATGTCGGCACCTGTTTCATCAAGAGACCCTGACCGTGTAATATGATGGACTCGTGCTGTCGGCCATAAGTGAGCCTTCATGAAGGTCGGCTTCACGGCAAGCAATTTTCGATAAATAAATGCCCCTCAGCGTCAACTCACGACGAAGACTTGCATTATTCCGTCTTCCAAACCACTCAAATTAAACCCAAGCGAATTAAATAAATTGACAGGACGCCAATGTGTTGGCATTATTTACAACATGAAAGCACAAGTGCTAGTAGATGAGCGGATTAAGCAGGGTGACAACGCTTTCGCTGAATTGCGGGTAGTGCGAGTGCCCGAGTCTGTTCGCGGCAGTGTTCATATTTTTAAATATAGCCTGTCGTTGGTGGTAGAAGGTGTGTGCGTATTGCGCTATGACAATGAAGCCGGTAAAGGCGACCATTATCATAGGAATGGAGTCGAATTGCCATATAGATTTACTACAATGCCTGCACTGCTCAACGACTTTTGGCAACAGGTGGATGAATGGAGGAAGCTATGAAAACAGTCGTGATCGGAGTAATTAGCCGCGAAGAGGCCAATACACGGGTTCTGAATGCACTGAAAACTGGCAAGCCACAAGGAGCTTATCGAAGTTTTGAAAGCACAGCGGATTTATGGCGTACACTTTCGCCAAAGAGATGGGATGTTCTCAAGGCGATGACCGGTGCAGGTGCTCTGTCACTGCGCGAAGTTGCACGACGGGTTGAGCGCGATGTTAAGGGGGTGCATACTGACGTTCATGCTTTGCTGAATGCCGGATTACTGGATAAAACTGTTGATGGAAAAATCGTCTTTCCATTTGATTCGGTACATGTGGATTTTATGCTGCAGGCTGCGTAAGTCCGAAGTAGATTGGAAAGCGGTCTGTGGGAATTATGAAAAGAGGGTGTAAGAAATTTTGTGTAAACGGTCATTTGGCGGGAAACTGCCATAACTTTGAAAGGAGTGAATATGACCGTAGCAAAGAAAGCCCCGTCCCCCGATTTAATTGACCAGTTAATGGCGGGTTACCAGAAGCCAGAAGACCTGCTCGGCGAGCATGGCCTACTCAAGCAAATCACTAAAGCTTTTGTTGAACGCGCACTACAGGCTGAAATGGAATCCCACCTTGGTCACGCCAAGCACGATGCTGTTACCAACCCCACCGGCAACGCCCGCAACGGTAAAAGTACAAAAACGCTCAAGGGTGAATTCGGCGAGTTGCCTATCGAGATTCCTCGCGACCGCGACGGCAGCTTTGAACCGCAGCTGATCCCCAAACATCAAACCCGCTGGAGTGGATTCGACGACAAGATACTGTCCCTGTACGCCCGTGGTATGACGGTGCGCGAGATACAAGGCCACCTGGAAGAAATGTACGGAACAGAAGTCTCGCCTAGTTTGATCTCATCGGTGACTGATGCCGTCATTGACGAAGTCAAAGCCTGGCAAGTTCGTCCGCTTGATGCGCTGTACCCGATTGTCTATATGGACTGCATCCATGTGAAGGTGCGTGATAGCGGTGCAGTCCGCGCCAAGGCCGTCTACTTAGCCTTAGGCATCAACCTGTCCGGCGAGAAAGAGTTGCTGGGTATATGGATCGCTCAAACCGAGGGGGCCAAGTTCTGGCTGCAAGTCGTCACCGAACTGAAGAACCGTGGCGTGGCTGACATCTTCATCGCTTGCGTCGATGGCCTGAAAGGATTCCCGGAAGCGATCGAGGCTGTCTATCCGAAGACCGCGGTGCAGTTATGCATCGTTCATATGGTGCGCTACAGCCTGAACTACGTGGGCTGGAAACTCCGCAAGGAAGTGGCGGCTGATCTGCGCACCATTTACACGGCTGCCACTGCTGATGAAGCAGAAAAACGCCTGAATGAGTTCGATGAAAAATGGGGCAAAGACTACGCAGCTATTGTTAACTCTTGGCGCAATAATTGGGCGCGCATCATCCCATTCTTCGATTATCCACCAGAGATCAGAAAGGTGATTTACACCACCAATGCGATTGAATCGGTAAACATGAGCTTGAGAAAAATCACCAAGAACCGTGGCTCATTTCCTAACGATGATGCGCTGCTGAAATTGTTCTACTTGGCCCTCAACAACATCAGCAAGAAATGGACGATGCCAATACGCGATTGGAAGGCTGCGCTAAACCAGTTTACAATCCAGTTCGATAACCGGATGCGTTAGTTTTAATGAATTCCGTTTACACAAAATTCAGGACACCCTCTTTTCTGGTTTACCCCCCAGTTTACCCCCATGACGATTACTCAAAGGAAAAGGAGCTAGGCAATTAACCTAACTCCTTGTTTTATTGGTGCGCCCGAAGAGATTCGAACTCCTGACCCCTTGGTTCGTAGGCAACTGTTTTGACGTAACATATTGATTTTATTAACTGCGCTTAGGGTTGGCCGTTGCATCCATGCACTACTGCGCATAACGAATCATAACTGTGTCCCGCAAAAGTCCCGCAAGGAAATTTTAGTTTCCTATGCGGCAATTGCATCTGGAATATGATGCAGAACTAGCAAATTGCTTTCTGGTACAGAACACATGGCGTAAGTATTTCCATCAAGATCAGAGAATTCGACTTCAACAACTCCAGGAGTTAGCATCTCTACTACCGTGCCAACTTGTCCACGGCGTAGATGTTTTTCTGGAACATCCTTGATTAAAGCGACTACTTCTAATGTCTTCATACAGCACCTCGCAATACATAACAACTGGCTAAACGGGGAAAATCCTCGCCTGCCTTTATAATCCAAGCACTTCTAACAATCGCTTCACGACTTCCCCAAGTTACTAAAACATCGAAAGAATATCGGCATCCATATTTGTCTGATTCAGTTATCGAAATCTCATTATTTACTGATGCGGCATTTAGCAGTATCTCACGTAACTTCTCTGCATCAGTAGATGACATTCCCAGTGCGGATAAGAAAACCCTAGCCTTATGCCGTCCTTCAGGATGCTGCGAGGACAAACAATAATCTCGCAACTTTACTATGTCAACGACTGCACGTGCTCCATTCGGGAGTTTCATATTAATTTTGACATATTTCGCATGATTGGCATGCTAACCTAAAACTGAATGGGGAGAAACGTTGTGAAGTATTTTCAAAGACTAAATCGTAAATATTGTAATTAACTATCTCTGCTTCCCTTAAAAAATTGCACAACTTCAACCATCGCCTTCGTATCAAGCTCACAGTACTTGAGCAGATTGGCAATCTTGTGTTCGCGAATACCTTGCTCTGTCCCGGGATTGATAATGTCCAAGTAGGCAAGCTGCGCCAACGTGCCGTTTTTAACATCTTCCAGTTGCAAGTAATCCAAATGGGGTGCCACCGTTGGTAGCACTGCCTTGATCGACCACGAACCTTTCATTGCAGGATGATAATAATGGTTCTGTAACCATGGCAGCAAATTCGCCAATCTATCAATGATGTTGTCTATGGGAATTTCAAGATCTGGGCAAAATTCAATCAAGGTCTTTAGTACCGTACTTTCAAATGTTCCATAAACGATAATTGGACCATCAATCTCAACAGCCTCAATCAGACTCTCAGCAAAGGCGCGCATGGGAGAACTTACGCTGGTGTCTAAATACTCGAGATGCTCCAAGTACATACCTTGCCTATCTATATGACATGACCATTGGAATGGGAGCTGCTGATGAGGACGTGTGCCTGTCCAGCGTGGAATCGCGAAGTTGATTGTTTCGAAGTCCAGGTAGAATTGCGGATACGGTAACTTTTCAAATTCGGTTTTCAGGATTGGCGAAATAATCGGCAGATTTGTACAGGTCGACTGCCAGACTTTTATATGTCGATCATTTGTAAGCAGCCCAACAGGAATTTTTCGCACATCCTCGAAACCCGCATCCTGCAATTCAGCTATCACCTTCCGGCCATTCGGTAGTATGGACAACGGATATTCGGTTTGCTCTGATTCACAGTGTTCTTTGAAATCGCAATCTTTGCAATGAGAGCGCATCCGGGTTTTTGGTACTGGATTCTTAAGTATATTCCGATGATTTGCTAGCCAGGCCGGCACATCCGGTAGCAATTCGGATACTGTATCTGTCATATCCTCTTCAACAAGCAACCCGTCATAGTTTCCATCACCGGCATACACAAAGTTGGTATCAACGTGTGCAACAACGATGTTTTGGATTTTGACCCCAGTTTTCTGTGCAACCCATGTCTGGATCGCGCAGTCATTCAGGAAATGTTCTTTGACACCTCCCGAGGATTTAACCTCAATCATTCGCCAGCCTGCTTCAGTTGGAGCCATGATGTCGGCGCGTATGAAGCTATCCTCAAAAAGATAGGCAGCTTCAAATATCGGCGCATCAATGAATTGCATCAGTGTTTTGGTTTCGGCAATTGCAAGGTCAGGCCGATCAACGTGCTCTATAAGAATGCCGTCTGGATAGTTGCGTCTGACCAGATTACCTATTTCAATTCCTTTGGAAATATTCAGCTCAGAAGTAGCAGAATGGATTGCTAGCTCAGGATTATTGGTTTGTAGCCAGAGTTTCTTGGGGCATTTGAGTCCTGAAAGGACTTTGGATTTGGTAATGTATCTTGTCATGTCTTTATAGTACGGTGTGAAGCGCTCCATCTCTGCAATTGACGCTGCGCATTATTATTGTCGTATCAGGAAATATACGGCCAATAACGTCTTGATAGACTTTTGGTTGTCATCGCAGAGTTCTTTGTTGTCCATAATGGACCAGACACGAACTTTCCCAACTTCGAATTCCATATTAGTCTTTCCAGAAGTCTTTAAATCTTTCTGCGGATAATTGGGTATAGCGTACAGTGTGCTGGATGTTCTTGTGGCCAAGATAATGCTGGATCGATCGGGTGTCCTGCCCTGCTTGTGCCAGTTTGTATCCGCAGGCATGGCGCAACATGTGGGGATGAACGGTAAATGGCAGCCCGGCTTCCACCCCTGCCCTGTATATAATTTTGCGAATCGCATCGGAAGTCAGCGGTGCTTTGCGTTCACTGCAAAACACATAGGGTAATGTGGAATACTCGCGCTGCACGCTCCGTAACGCGCGCAATTCCGGTCCACGTAAAGGATGTACACTGGCATTGCCGTGTTTTAGGCGATTGACGTGCATCAGTCCTTGTTTGAGATCAACTTGCTCCCAGCGCAAACTGACCAACTCGGTCACACGCAGCCCATGACGATAGGACAGCAAGATCAATGTCTCATCGCGATGACCATGCCGCCCTACTCTGCCAGCTGCACTGATCAATTTATCAACCTCATCTTCCGTCAGATATTCCCGGCTGCGATAGTCAATATTTTTTAGTCTTATTGGAACTTTCCGATTTACAGTTATTGGTGTCTTTGATATTGGGAACTGCAAAACCGCATTGCTACGTGGTGTCATTGTGAGAACTCTCCATAATATGGCTCTTATATGGAAAGTTTTAACCCCTCCGGTCCAAGCCGTATTCACAATTTACCTAAGTCGACAAATTCACAAAGAACAATTTGCGAATTTCAACTATTATGAATTAATGCGTTAAAAATGTTTTTCAATTTCGATTGATATTACTTACAAAATTGCGGAGAAGATTGAACAGCAGGAGGAGCCATGACTCAACTACATCAATATGAAATTATCAAGTGAGGGTTTTTAGAATTCGAACGTCTTTTCGTCACCTGATAAATCAACCTTAATCTTTCGAACAGGTTGAATTTGAGTTTACTTGAATGTTAAGTTCAATTTGGGTGAATCAGAAACTGCGACTGAGTTGCCTTATCTGTTGACAGATGTGATTGTTAAAAAACGAATCAAATCTACCTTCATCAATTCAAGAATTATTGTCTCGAGTTATGAAATAACTCGGAGACCCAGTTGGTTGCGACGCTTGATCGCATCATGCAACCGGCTAGCCTCATCAGTGTCTCCATCGATAATCGCAAGCAATGCATTTCGCTCCAGCATGTCTTTTACGTTTATCTGGATACGTTTAGCAATAAGTTTTTCTTTATCGTCGAAAGAAAGGCGGGAGCGAAAGTCGAAATCGACAAGATTTTCGAATTCTTTTTGTTCAAAGGTTTGGGGCTCACTCAATAGTCGCTGAAAAAGCGCTTCTTGCTGATTTCCGCCCTGAATGATCTGAAATGGTGGTTTTTCCATAGTGCTTCCTAGTGAATGCAGTATAGCACTGACACTTATCTGTTTATAGCGCGCACAACTAGCGTTGGCGGAGTGTTCGCCGTACGCTAGCGGGCTACAAGAAATCGGTAGAAATTGCCGCCATTTTGTCTCTGATGCCCTATTTACAAAATATCAATAAGTTACGTCCGCAATGGTTCGGTAAGCGGACTTATTTTAAGAAGAATTTTGAGGTATTGAAGCGACCGCTTATATTGAGGGTTGTCAGATGCCTGCCCTCAAACACCCAGCCATGATGATACCTCAGCCCTATGTGGGCAGGCGTCGGACAAGCCTTAGGGGAGGAAACCGCGGTGATGTTACCGCAGGCCTCTGTTCAGGAAATGACCTATGGGGATTTGAGTTTTAATTCTGTCAATCAATGAAGAGAACAAACCGATCTGTTTGTTGCCTATAACCCAAAGCACGCATTGGCCTATGCGATTGGATTGCCCGAAAACGGTCACTCGGCAAAGGCTGCAACCGAGACAAACTTGCATCAACTATTTATTAGCAACGCCTCAATCTGATCAATCGGCAAAGGTTTGCTAAACAAGAAACCTTGATAAGCCAAGCAGCCGAGTTGCTTCAAAAGTTTAAGCTGGGCTTCTGTTTCAACACCTTCAGCAATGACATTAAGTTGGAAGTTCTTCGCCATGTCGATAATGGTTTGTATCATCACGACATCATTTTGATCAGATGTCATGTCACGAACAAAACTCTGGTCTATCTTGATCTGATCAAGAGGCAGTTTCTTCAGATATGAAAGAGATGAATAGCCCGTACCAAAATCATCCAAAGACAGTTTTACTTGAAGTGCTTTCAAAGCATGCATCTTAGTAATCACATCGTTGACATCATTAAGCACAACACTTTCTGTCAACTCTAACTTCAAGCATGCAGGATTTACCTCATGGGTATGAATCAATCGTGCTACTTGTTCTACAAAATCAACTTGTTTGAATTGCTTTGCGCTAACGTTAACAGCGATCGTCAGATGGCACGTCCGTTCATCCCTAGACCATTTGTTGAGTTGTTGACATGCCGCCTCCAGGACCCATGTCCCTATTTCAAGAATTAGTGAACTTTCTTCCGCAATCGGAATAAAGTTCGCAGGAGAAACTAACCCGCGGATTGGGTGCAGCCATCGCACTAGTGCTTCAGTACCAAGTAAACGGTTGTCGCAGTCTACCTGCGTCTGATAATACAATTGCAATTGTTTATCAGGCACAGCACGATGTAGATCCGCTTCCAATGTGACATGTGCTTCTACAGCTAACTGCATCTCAGGATAAAAAAACCGCACCGCATTCCGACCAGAATCCTTGGCTCGATACATCGCCATATCGCTATGTTTGAGCAAGTCATTAACTGACACATCTTCACCACTATACAAAACCACTCCAATGCTGGAAGAGCTGTGGTGTTTATTACCTTTGATTTGATAAGTTTCGGCAAGCGATGATCGAATTTTCTCAGCGATTACACCGACCTCTATTGAGGCTTTTTTGGGATTTTCATCGACATCTTCGAGTAATAGTACAAAATCGTCTCCCCCCATACGCGCAACCGTATCTATGTCACGAACACAAGATTGAATGCGCTTGGCAACTTCAATTAACAACAAATCACCATATTCATGCCCTAGTGTGTCGTTTAACATTTTGAAGTTATCAATGTCTATAAACAACACGGCTCCGAAGTGTCGGCTTCGTGCAGAAGCCAATAGTGAAGCCTTAAGCCGGTCAATAAACAGGCGTCGATTGGGTAAGTTGGTAAGTGCATCGTAGTAGGCTAGATTATAGATTTCAGCGTCTGCTTGTTGACGTTCAGACAAATCGACGATAAAACCTACAGTTATAGGTCCATCATTCAACATCACACGTTTCCCAGTTATATAAATTGGAAACTCTGAGCCATCCTTGCGCAAGCCAACAGTTTCATATGATGAAGCTGTGAGCTCTCCCAGCATGCGTTGTTTTATACGATCAGTTACTTCAGCTCGGCACTGAGGTGCAACTTGGTTGAGTAACGATTGGCCGCACACCTCGGACGCCTTTTCATAACCAAACACATTTAGGTATGCATTATTCACCTCAAGTGTCACTCCATCACGTCCAAATGCAATGGCAATTGGAGACTCTTCAATTATGGTGCGAAGACGTGTCTCACTTGCACGTAGTGCAGCTTCTGCTCCTTTGCGTTCATTAATGTTGGTATGTGAGCCAATAACTTTTAATGGCTGTCCGTTTTTGTCCCATTCGGTTACTTTGCCGACAGAACCAATCCAAATCCACTCTCCACTTCCGGTTTTTCTGCGATATTCCATTGTTTTCGACTCGCCAGTCGCCAAACAATCACCAAATGCACTTATGACAGCGTCGCGATCATCAGGATGCAAACCTTCTTTCCACTCAGCAAGACTTGTATGGAAAGTGTTGGGATCATAGCCAATTATTCGGACATATTCTGGGCTGACGGTTACTTCGCCAGACTGCACATTGACCTCAAACCATCCCTGCGTGCCAGCTAAAAGTGCAAGGTGTAAACGCTCTTCACTTTCTTGAATAATAATTTCATTTCTTTTGCGTTCGGTGATGTCACGAAAGAACCCATAGAAACGGTCACCGAATTCTGGCAAATAAGACACGCTTGCTTCTACAATGATGATCCTGCCGTCTTTGCATCGGTGCTTAGTTTCAAACCTAATCCGACCGGCGTTGATAATTTCACCAATATGAGCGGCACTTTCCTCAGCAGTTTCTTCCGCATCAATATCCCAAATCATTAATTGAAGAAACTCTTCACGAGAATACCCGTAGATTTGACAGGCTGCATAATTTGCATCAATCACTTTTCCCAAAGTGGATATGCTTAAAAAACCATCTAGAGAAGACTGAATCAAGGTGAGGTATTGTTCAGCACTGCGTTGACGTTCTTGATCTAGGTGATCATTACCAGTAGTCGAGGGGCTTTGCATGTACGGCAACACCATAATTGAATCCATTAAAGTTCAAACCAATTTGCGACTAATTGGAACAAATATTAAGTTATAACTTCACTATTGACTGCTATAAATTCAACTTGTCTTGCATGCTATATCTTAGTTAAGCTAAAGGATACGGATTTTGCATGTAACTGCATGGAAAATTTCCTCGGCATGAATTTGATGAATGATACCTGGAAGTGAAGGCTACTTTAGTAAATGCCGGGTTGCCTTCCAAAAAGACGCTATAGTCGAATTACGCAATTTGGCCGACAGCACTAGTTTAGCATTCTTCCCAATGGGGGGCTGTTCCTGAAACTGGTGCGGACATTAATATTTATTCTTGGATTGTTAGTTCAAGTGACTGCATTGATTTTGCAGAGTTCACACAGGCGGGAGTAGCCCGCTTTAGCAGATTGTCTGAAGCGCATTGTTAGGCCTTCTGTCCAATGTGATATCCCGTAACGTACTTGAGATCGATTGCGCCACCGTAATCAGTTTCAATCACTTCCAAAAGCGTTTTGAACAGGCCGCTTTTTACGGAGTCATTAAGTTTAAGGTAAGGCGAATAGCTCTTAAGAGCATCGATATAACGTTTCGCAGGGTACCAAACTGAAGAAACAGTATATCCGAAATGCGGACAACTAAAATATTCGCGATCGAAGAACATCTGACCAATCGCCTCAAGAATTTTCACTTGTTGCGATTCGGTTTCGAAAAGGAATTGTCCGGGTGCGAAACGCTCATGAATTTCTCGGATTTCGTCTACAGTTCCTTCATGCGGCTGAAGTTCTTTGTTCCAGAGCAAGACTAAATAACCGGATGATTTAAGAAGTGCTGCAGACTTCGCAGATGCGACATCTCTTTTAACCCAATGAAAGGATGTTGCTGCAAGCACGACATCAACCAGTGCTGACTCATGAGCGTATTCTTCGAAGGTACTCTGATGAATTTGGATATAGGGATGGTTTTTGAAGCGCTGACGTGCAATTTCAACAAAATTGGGGTTTGGCTCGACACAATCAATAGTGCAACCTATTGAATTTTCCATAAATCATGACAACTAATTCTCTTCTCATGCGTTATTTCCTTCATGATCTTCTTGAAGGAGTCTTGCATGGCGAAACGATTGGCCGAAGCACCACAAAAGCGACTGCTTGCCGGCAGAATGCTGCTGGCTGGCAAGCGTCCGGCGGAAGTGGCCGAGGAAGTTGGAGTGGCACGGCAAACGGTGTACACGTGGAAAGGTTTGTTGGATGAGGGCGGCATCGATGCGTTACGCGCAGTCCCTTCCCGTGG
>CAIRAO010000030.1 GCA_903876625.1 uncultured Gallionellaceae bacterium
GGAATGCAAATATCAGCAATTAATTTTGAAAGTGATTCTTCATTGCATCCTATTGCACTGTCCTGATCAAGGCCTGTCATAAGAAGAAAAGCAGGACTGACATATTTAACAACTCGTTTATTATCAAACGCGACAAAACCGTCCGGGCTCAATTTAAAGATTGCATCCAGTTGTTGAGCTTGATCGCGGATTCCTGCCTCAGCCACGCGTCTGCTTGTTACATCGGTGTGTGACCCCACCATACGAATCGGTTTATCATTTTCGATAAGCGCTCTGCCCCTGCACAATATCCACTTGTATTCGCCGTTCTTGCAACGGATGCGCAATTCACGCTCATAAAACTGAGATTCGCCATCAAAGTGCTTCTGCATTGCGAGCATCGTATCTTTTATATCATCCGGATGAACCAGTGCGACCCAATCATCAATATGAGGTCTGATTTCTTCATCACTGAAACCCAGCATGGATTTAAATCTTTCTGAAAAATAGGCTTCGTTTGTCTTTAAGTTCCAATCCCAAATGCCATCATTGGCGCCGGACACTGCAAGTGCCCAGCGCTGCTCGTTGTCTGATGCCAGATTTTCGATTCTCATGGTGCGGGCAGAAATCAATAGAAGCGTCATGCTCAACCCACTTACAAAAGCGAGTCCGCAAAAAGTGATACTCCAGGTTTGCCAGTTTCGATGCTGACTTAGGTATGCTGAAGTTGGAGTGGCACTTATACGATAGCTTCTGTGTCCAAAGCTGATCAATTTATCGTAAATAATATTTCTGGAATCGTCGTTAAACGAATCGTATATTTGTTTATTGTCGACTTGATCTACCAATCTTATATTGACCAAACTCTTTGAATTATTAATGACATAATCCATAAAGTCGCCCATACGCATTACGACTAGAACCAGACCGGGACCATTCGCCCCGCCACTTACCCAATGAACCAGTAAAATGCCCGCCTGATTTCCCGTTTCCTGAACCAGCTTGATCGGCGCAGACGCTACCGGTTGATGGAGTATGTTGCTATTGTTGATTGCTTCATTGCGTTTCGAATTTGAAAAAAGATCGTAACCGACTGCTGCAATATTTCCGTTCAGAGGATAAATGTAGGTTACCGGAACATAATCTTTCCTGAGTTTTGCAGTAACGATTTTTTCTTCAGAATCGCGTTCGTTTATTTGAAAATTGGAGAATTTCTGCTTGAGTTTAAGTTCAAAACTTTTACGGTTTTCATTTTTGATCAAGGGTGCCCATTCAACTGCTTTTACTGTGTAATTGAATCTCGCTAAACCGACCTTCGCAAAATTTTCAAATTCCTCAGCGGAAATTTGATTGCTTCCCCCCATCAGCGTAGCCAACTGATCGACGAATGCTTCTTCCAGGCTAAAATTGGAAGTTATTCTTTCGCTGACATTCTCAGATAAATTTTGAAATTCAGATAAATTTTTTTCTTGTTCCCAATTGACTACGATTCTTTCAACCGCTGAGATAAACACGATGCCAACGATCACGACAATAAACAGCATTCGACGGCGCACATGCCATATCTCTTTGGGTTCACCAATAATCGTCAACACTAAGGGGGTAATTAGAACCATACCCAATGCATCACCAAACCACCAGGTTAACCAGGAGAATACTAAGTTTTCTGTTTGCAGGTGATTGCCGTATAGCAATACCAATGTGGATAATGAAGCGCTGGTAATGCATCCCAATACCACCGCGAAAACAAATAGGAATACATCTTCCAATGATTCGAATACTAAATTCTTTCCGATGAATATTCGGATCAATTTTACGGTGAAATACGTTTGCAATGCCGAGGCCGCACTAATACAGCCGCTAGTTATAAGACTCGCTTTTAAGGCTTCATCTGGAGCTATACTTGAGGTGATGAGAGCAAAGGTTCCGACAAAGATCCATCCAATCATGCCTTCGCCATATGTCAGCAAAAAGGCAAGTGCTATCCCGGTAGCGGGAAATAACGGCGACGCGTATCCTCCACTGATCATGAACAGCAGACCAAATTTTCCCGCAATAAAATATGCGGTTGCAAGGATCAGCCCTGTCTTTACATTTTTCATCACTTAATAATTTCCGAATCCATCATTTATGATTTGTTTAAAATTTGATTTGATAGCTTTGCAAGCTTCACAAAAGTTCATAGCCAACACCAACAATTCTTGGAGGTTGTTTCTATTAAGAAGCTTCCTGACTAACTATGAAATATTTATTCCCACCGGCCTTTTTTGCCCGATACATGGCCACATCTGCATTCCGCATTAGTTGTGCTGCATCTTCTCCATGTCTTGGAAACTCAGCACAACCCAAGCTGGCTCCGATTGAAATATCATGATTCTGAATTTTCATCGGCTTGATCATTTCTTGAATTATTTTGCTGCTGATCCGTTCAATGTTTTCGTCTCCGATCAATCCCGGTACGATAATGACGAATTCATCTCCGCCGAGACGAGCGATGGTGTCGACTTCACGCACTGCGTTTTCCATTATTCTGGCAACCTGCTGCAGGACAAGATCTCCAATATCATGTCCGAGTTGATCATTCACTTCCTTGAATCGATCCAGATCAATAAATATCAGCGTGAAGAGAAAATTATTCCGGCGCCCATTTGCAATGGCTTGATTGAGTCTGTCTTTTAGTAGCAGTCGATTTGGAAGGCCAGTCAAAGAATCATGGTGTGCAATAAATGCCAGATCATCTTCAGCTTTTTGCAGTTTTGACAAGTCTGAAAATACGCCGACATAACTTAGAACACGTCCATTGCTGTCTAGTGTCCGAGTTATCTTCAAAAGTTGTGGATATATCTCCCCATTCTTCTTTTTGTTATAAATTTTTCCTTGCCAAGAACCTGTCTCGCTCAATTTGTTCCACATTTCTTCGTAAAAGCTCTTGTCTTGAAGCCCTGATTTTAGAATCGATGGCTTTTTTCCAATCGTCTCTTCTGCTGAGTAACCGGTAATTTCGCAAAACGATGGATTAAGACCAATTATTGTTCCTTCAACATCTGTTACCAACATTCCTTCATTTGACATACTCATCACTGAAGAAGTGATTTTTGCCTCGAATTCACTTTCCTTTAGGGCAGTAATATTGCGAATGATCCAGTGCAGATTTCTGACCCCACCATCAACTTTTACAGGAAACAATTTCGCAGTGACAATCAACATGTATTCTGCGCTCTGCTCTCTCTTTAGGTACAATTCCCATTCATTTAAATTTTGTTGCTGATCATTAAACTCGCTGTGTATCATCGAGTTGAATTGCTCAATATGCGATGGCATGATCCAATCTCTAATATTGGTCCCTATGATTCTTTCTGGCGATGCAATTAACTTGACCGAGGGATTCGTCTGGAGGATTGTTCCCTCTATATCTGTCACAACATGAATGTCATTTGAGATCGAGAGTAATTTATCTAACTCGTCACGGCTTGCCAAAAGATGATTACTCGATTCAAGTAATTCTTTGTAGTGGGAGTTCAACCTTTCATTTTTCTCTATAACTTGCTGGAGATCCTCTGCGTACCTAAATAATTGCTTATTGATTTCAGAGTCTTGATTGACATCCGGTAAAACCAATAATTGACCGCCTGCTGTCAACAGAGTGCGTTGCTTTAGTAGAGTAAATGAAATATCTTTAGATTTGGTTTTCATAATGACCTCGCTAGGTTGTTAACTCTTTTATGGCTTCTACTAACTGAAGTGGACTGAATGCCATTGAGTAAAATATCCATCTTGTACCCGGTAACTGTGGCGGAGTAAAAACTTGGGTTCGTTAC
>CAIRAO010000031.1 GCA_903876625.1 uncultured Gallionellaceae bacterium
ATTGTAGTAGTTTGTGAGGTTGCCTATGCCCACAAAACATATCTCGCCAGTCTAAAGATATTAACAGTCCTCGAAAACACCAATCGTCTTGCGAGTAGTGGCTACTAGACCGACCTGCTTCAATTATCGGCAAAAGTAGGGTTGCACTCATATCATCCCGCTCGAATTCATAGTATCTTATTTACCATATTGGTTATTACAACTCAATTGAAGATTCGCTGCGTTGATAGAGAGAAACACATCCTCATTTTATTTCCCTGCTGCAGCCCCATATTTTTTGTTGAGATAAAGTTGTAGTGCATTGCGCCAATGCGGCAAAATGATTCCCAATTCCCGCGCCTTGGTATTGGCAAGCACGGAATAGAGCGGGCGTCGCATTTCCCCACTCATGCCGCCGCGATCAATCGGATTCACTTTTACACTTATTTTCATCATTTCATAAATGGCCTGAGTAAACTCGAACCAATTGCACTCTCCCTCATTCACCAGATGGTAGATTCCAGGAACAAGTTGCGGATGTTCGATGAGTTTTAACACGGCCTGTGCAAGGTTTCCGGTATAAGTAGGCGAAACAATCTGATCGCAGCCCATTTCTATCACGCTGCTGGTTTGTGCGTCCGCAATGCGTTTGTCCACGAAATTTCCACCCTTAGAAATTGCGCCGCTCAATCCATAAAGTCCGCAAGTTCGGATTACCACGGCATGCCTGGGAGATATTGCAGTCGCCGCCAATTCTCCCGCCAATCTGGAAATACCATACATCTGCAATGGCTTAGTTCGTTCATCTTCGCGATAAGGCGTTTTTTTCTCGCCACCAAAGACATAGTCAGTGCTGAATGTTACAAAAAGCGTATTTGATTTATTACATGCAAGCGCCAAATCTCGAACCGATTGGCAATTTACTGCAAATGCGCGTAGCGGCTCCACTTCGCACTGGGGGACATTGTGAAATGCCGCGGTATTGATAACTACATCGGGACGAAATTCGGCGATTGCCCGCTCACAAGAATCTTTGGATTCGATGTCAAGTTCGGCACGACCTGGCGCATATATCTGGTGAGTTGTCTGCTCGGCCAGAATGCTACTGCCTAGCTGCCCAGTTTTACCTATTAGCAATATATTCAAAGCAAATAACCCGACTCACTCGATCGTAAGCACGGGAACAGCAGTGACGAATTTACCGCCCCACTCACGAATGTAAGCCAATTGTGCCATCACCTCCGTGCGCAAATTCCAAGGCAGTATCACCACGTAGTCAGGGCGCGTCCGTTTCAAGTGTGCCTCGGATAGGATCGGAAGACGACATCCGGGTAAATATTTGTCCTGCTTGGCAGGGTTGAGATCCACTACGTAAGACAGCAAGTCCGGGCGCACTCCGGCGTAGTTCATCAGGGTATTGCCTTTTGCCGCCGCACCGTATCCAGCTACAGTTTTACCTGCACGCTTGGCTTCGATCAAAAATGCCAGGAAATCATTCTTTACTTTGTTAGCCTTGTTTTGGAAGTCGGAATAAAACGCTGAACTGGTCATCCCCACCTCCGCTTCACGCCCAAGCAGTTTGGACACATTCGGGCTGAGATCACGTTTGCCTGTGTCTTTGCGCTGTGCGAATACACGCAAACTGCCTCCATGGGTGGTCAACTCTTCCACATCAAACACACTTAATCCGTTACGCTCAAATATGCGCTTCACCGCTGTGAGCGAAAGATAAGAGTAATGCTCATGATAAATGGTATCGAACTGGTTTTCAGTAACCAATTTCAACAAATGTGGAAACTCAAA
>CAIRAO010000032.1 GCA_903876625.1 uncultured Gallionellaceae bacterium
GGGAGATGAGGTCGTTCTTGGCGAATTCCATCAGGGCCTGCAGATCGAAAAACCCTCTGCAACAAGGCCGGATATAAGACTGCAGCCGATTTATGTTTTACCAAAACACGAAATATCTCTTGCCAAACCGGGAGGCGTCCATATAAGAATTCATGAATATGGAAGCGCAGTTTGAACATAGGGAAAAGCGAAACAGGATTGCTGCCCGTGCAGTGGTAATTACTTTTGCGGTAATTTATGTCTGGATTATGTATAACTCGAAATTCGAAATACAAAATTTATTGTGGTCAATCATTTTTCTGCTGCTTTACTTCATGTACAGGCTATACATTCTGGAACAGTTAATGCTCAAGACCTTGCGAGAAACCAAGTCAAAATAAGCTTTGCGTAAACGGAGCGATCAAACCATCGTCATTCCTCACTCCGACTTTATTCACATCACGACTCACCGCCCAAGCCTGCATAGTCTCAGCATCATGCGGACGAATCAGCGGCAGAAGATGATCAGCGTTTTGTTCCAAGGGTGACAACCACTGTGCCCAGTTATCCGCATCCAGTATTACCGGCATTCGGTCGTGTATCGGTTCCATAATCGTGTTTGGCGATGTTGTAATGATGCAGCAGGACTCCATGCCGCCCAGGGTTTCCCAAATACCCGCAAAAGCCATCGGCTCGCCAGTCTTGAGGCTGATATAGAACGGATGCTTAACCTTGCCTTCGGTTCTCCACTCGTAAAATCCTGACGCCGGGATGATGCAACGACGCGCTTTGAACGCAGATCGAAAAGAAGGTTTTTCGGCGATGGTCTCTCCGCGCGCGTTGGTCATCATTTTGTTAGACCATGAAGGCGTAATACCCCAGCGCTGAGTGCGAAGAGTCCTTGTACCCTGTTGATCAGCGCTAATAATGCAGATTTTATTGCTCGGCGCAATGTTCCACGAAGCATGGAAGCTGATCTCGCCAGACAGTTTGAAGTGCTCGGCAAGTTTCTGCGGAGGAGTATCAAGAGCGAAGCGGCCACACATTTTTCAACCTCTATTGCATCAAACCTTCAGCTCGCAGTGCAGCGATTACACTTGGTCGGGCTTTGATACGGGAAATGTACTCAGTGATTTTTGGGAATTGATTAAGATCAAAACCTACCGAACCACTCCAACCCAATACGACAAACAAATAAGCATCACAAACTGTAAATGTCTCGCCCATTAAATATTGCGTTTTGGACAATTGGGTTTCAACCAAGCCCAAGCGACGAGTAAGTTGGTTTCGAAAGCTAGTTTTGACTTCGTCAGGGAACGCTTTGTTGAACATCGGACTATATGACTTGTGAATCTCGGTAGCGATGTAGTTAAGCCATTCCTGCAATCGATAACGTTCTAATGTCCCCGCCTTGGGTGCCAAACCTGAGCCGGGATTCTGGTCGGCGATGTACTGCAAAATTACGGCGCCTTCAGTCAGGATATTTCCGTCATCCATCTTTAGGGTTGGCACATAACCTTTGGGGTTGATCTCTACAAAGTCAACGCCACTTTCTGTCTTCATGGTTGAAGGTATGAGTTTCTCTGTTTCAAAAGGGAGTCCAGATTCATGCAAAACAATATGCGAAAATATGCCCGCAATAGAGTATATCCGAATCGAGGAACGCGAAATACAACCTGGCGCTTGGACGCCTAACGACGGAGCTA
>CAIRAO010000033.1 GCA_903876625.1 uncultured Gallionellaceae bacterium
CAATGCCAAGACGCGAGCGATCGCAACACGTTGACGCATGCCGCCGGAAAGATCTTTCGGGTAACGTTCGCGAAAATCCTGCAAATTAAGCATCTCCAACAACGCACCCACTTTTTCATTAATCTGTGGCTTGGATAATTTCTTTATTTCGAGTCCGAAGGCGATATTTTTTTCCACCGTCATCCAAGGGAAAAGAGCATATTCCTGAAAAACCATTCCACGATCCGGTCCCGGAGACTGAACCGTTTTCCCGTCAACGGTAATCGTGCCAGAGGTTGGAGAAGAAAAACCGGCAATGGCATTAAGCAAAGTGGATTTGCCGCAGCCGGATGGTCCCAATAAACATATAAACTCACCCGGATTGACATCAAGATTGATATCGTCAAGCGCAATGACTTCGCGCTCGCCTGTACTGAATATTTTACTGACATGATGGACTTGAATTTGTGGCCTTAATGTCATTTGCTTTCCATGCCCCGATGCCATTTGAGCAAATGATTATTGAGGTGATTCATACCGGTGTCGATGGCTAAACCAAGTAAGCCGATTGTGAACATACCGGCGATGATTTTGTCCGACCAGAAAAATTCACGTGCTTCCAAAATACGATAGCCCAAGCCGTTGTTGACGGCGATCATCTCCGCCACGATGACCACGATGAATGCTGTGCCAACACCGATTCGTGCACCGGTCAAAATGTAGGGTGTGGCTGCTGGTAATATGACGCGAATAAACATCGTCGTTTGACTTGCGCCCAAACTGCGCGCTGCCCGGATGTAAATGCTGTCGACATGACGCACGCCAGCAATGGTATTCATCAGTATCGGAAAAAATGCACCCAGAACAATCAGGAAAATTGCCGGTGGATTACCCAAACCAAACCAAAGTATCGAAAGAGGAATAAATGCGATTGGCGGAATCGGGCGTAAAACTTGAATTAGTGGGTTGAATAATTTGTAAACTCGATCATTGGCTCCCATCACAAGACCAAGAGGCAGTGCCAGAATGCCACCGATCAAAAATCCGACTACCACACGGTAAAGACTTGCATAGGCATCACGAATCATCTCACCGGAAAAGAGCCAAGCCACATAGCTCGATTTTGTTGCATCGAAAGATTCCGTTGGTAACAGATATTCCCACCATTTGGCAATGACTGTTGTCGGTGCCGGCAGTATTTGCGGATTGATGATTGATTGTGACGACAAATACTGCCACAGGGCCAGCAAAGTCAGTGGCACCAAGAATCCTTGAAGTCTATCGAAGACTTTTCCAGTAAAAATAGATTTCATCCGAGATGGCGCTGAGCTATTTGACCTTTAATTCCTTCTTCGCTTTATCCAGTAAGTCGAGGCGAACCCAATCCTTGGCCAGTGGAGCAGCGGTTAACTTGCCAACGCCATATTTCTTCATCAGATCCGCAGTAATTTGAACGTGCTCGAGACTGACATCATAAGTGAAGGAAGCATTACTCATGGCATCCTGATAGTCTTCGCTACTAATTTGATTCTTGAACATCTGAGTCCGGACATAATTTTCGGCTAATTTCGGATTGTCCAGAAAAGTCTTTGTCGCTTCTGCGAACAATTTGAGCACGCGCTCAGCAACATCGCGCTTTTCGTTATACATCTTTTCAGTCATCACTAATACGCGTACTGGTTCACCAATGGGCGTGTCGTAGGGTTTCAATACTTCTACTCCGTAACCTTTATTAATCGCTTGAGAAGATTGAGGTTCTGATTGGCACATGGCATCTATATTCTTTTGCATCAAAGCTTGATTCAAGTCGGCAAAGGGCATAAAAAATATTTGAACATCCTTGCCGGGTTGATCAGACCAGGTCAAATTACTCTTTGAAAGCTCAGCCGCCAGAAGTAGTTCCTGAGCACCTCCGCGCGCTACGCCAACTTTCTTTCCCTTGAGATCGGCAATCGATTTAATGTTCAGGTCAGCGCGTCCGACAATGCGCGCTCCTCCTTTGGCAAAGCCTGCAACAATGTAAATTTGTACGCCGCTGGCACGCCCGGCTACCGCTGCATCAAGTGCACTTGCTGCAATATCAATCTCTCCTGCAATCGTAGCCGGAAGTATGTCGAGACCCTTGGGAAATACACGCTCTTCAATTACCAAATTGTATTTACTGGCAATTTCTTTCATATATGACACTGCGCCGTAATGGGCAAACTTGAGATTGCCAAGTCGAACTACATCAGGGGCTGCAAAAGCATTTATTGAAAAGGCCAGTGTTGCGGCTAACAAAATAAATTTAAAGAGTTTCATTTAATCTCCGTGAAATTAGGGAAACAAAACGTACAATATAAAGCAGTAACAAACCTGATTATACGCCGGGTATTGTGCGTGAATGTGGCAGGAATTCACACGCCAACCCCGTAAGCCTTAAAATTTTGACAAGCGTCACTTAAAACTTTCAGCAAAAATTCAGATGGATAGCTTCTAAACGGCCCAATTCGAATACGTTGTCATGTTTTTGTCACAATTATTCCATAACATTGCAAACTATATGTAATATTGCCCAAGGAGGCTGGAATGGTAGCGAATATTTTAGTCGTGGAAGATGAACCGGCAATACAAGAGTTGCTTGCCTTTAACGTGACGCAGTGCGGCTATCGCGCCATTCAGGCAGTCGATGCAGATGCTGCGATGGCCTTGATCAACCGTGCCTTGCCAGATTTGATCTTGCTGGACTGGATGCTACCTGGGATATCAGGTGTCGAGTTAGCCAGACGTTTGCGGGCCGATCAACGTACCCAAAACATCCCGATCATTATGTTGACAGCGCGCACTGACGAACGTGACAAAGTGATGGGATTGGAATCCGGCGCTGATGATTACATCACCAAGCCTTTTTCTCCGCGTGAATTGATGGCGCGTATTCGTGCGGTTTTGCGCCGTAGAACGCCACAGATGACAGATGAGGTGGTCATGGTAGAGGGGCTTGAGCTATCTCCCGTGACGCATCGGGTGAGCGCAAAAGGCGAAAACATAGACTTGGGCCCTACTGAATTTCGCTTGCTGCACTTCTTTATGACTCACGTTGAGCGCGTCTATAGCCGGGCGCAATTGCTTGACCAAGTATGGGGCGACCATATTTTTGTTGAAGAGCGTACCGTGGATGTGCATATCCGTCGTTTGCGCCAAGCGCTTGAGCCATCCGGGCTCGATGGTCTGGTGCAAACAGTGCGCGGAAGTGGTTATCGATTTTCACGAGAATAAAGCGTATTTGCCGGCGTATTCTTTATCTCAAAAGGTCGTCAAAACTGGTGGTCATCATGCTAATCTGACAGGGTTGAACTGTTAGAGAAATAATGAACCACCTATGCCAACTTACCCGCGTTCACTCTGCTGGTTTCGTCGTGACCTGCGCTTGCATGATCATGCTGCGCTGTATCATGCACTAAAAGATAGTAGTGCCGTGCGTTGTGTATTTGTGTTCGACACCGAAATTCTCGACAAGCTGATTGACAAAAATGATCGCAGAGTTCAGTTCATCTGGCATTGTCTAAGCGAACTTCAGGAAAACTTACAGGCACACGGCAGCACCTTGCAGGTGCTACACGGAAATGCACGTGAAGTGATACCTCGTATTGCTCACAAACTAGATGTACAAGCGGTATTTTGTAATCATGATTATGAGCCGGATGCACGCCATCGTGATGCCGAAGTAGAAGGTGAGCTAACCAAACAGGGCATAGCGTTCCATCATTATAAAGATCAAGTGATCTTCGACCAGTCGGAGATTGTCACAGGCAGCGGAAACCCCTTCAAAGTATTCACACCATATAAAAATGCATGGCTTAAAAAGTTGGACGGATATTTTATGCAAGCCTATCCGGTAGAGAAACATTTTCATTCACTTGCGTGTTGTTCACCGGAAAAGTTACCGGATTTGGAAAATCTGGGATTTGTGTCGAGCGATTTAGAATCTGTACCCAAAGGAGAATCCGGTGCGGAAAAATTATTTTCTGATTTTACTCAACGCATCAGACAATACAAGGAAACACGTGACTTTCCTGCGTTGTATGGCGGCTCATTTTTGTCTCTGCACTTGCGCTTTGGCACGATATCAATTCGGCGATTGGTATCTCATGCTTTTTACGCAGGAGGAGAGGGGGCCACAACATGGCTGAGTGAATTAATTTGGCGCGAGTTTTATCAAATGCTGCTGTACCATCACCCTCATCTGGCGCAGGGTCAAACCTTCAAGCCGCAATTTAATACGATAGCCTACACAAATGATGCGAAAAAATTCGCCGCATGGTGCAAAGCTAGAACCGGTTTTCCGCTGATTGACGCCGCAATGCGTCAGCTGAATCAAACGGGTTATATGCATAATCGCCTGCGCATGGTGGCGGCTTCTTTTCTGGTAAAAGATTTACATATCGACTGGCGTTGGGGAGAGCGTTATTTTGCGCAACATCTTTTAGATTTCGATCTGGCTTCCAATAATGGCGGCTGGCAATGGGTGGCATCAACTGGATGCGATGCGCAACCCTGGTTCAGGATTTTTAATCCCATCACGCAATCGAAAAAATTTGATGAACAAGGAATATTTATTCGAAGCTATTTGCCCGAACTTGAACGTTGCCCTAACAGATGGATTCATGCGCCGTGGCTCATGCCTTTAAGCGAGCAACAAAGTTGCGGAGTGCTTATCGGCAAAGATTATCCAACACCAATAGTTGATCATGCATTGGCAAGAATTAAGACGCTTGAGCTTTATCAGCAAGCCGAAAAGCTTTATAAAAGCGCATAGATGTAATCCGCATGAAGCATAGCGAATATTTTATCGAACTTACTGGTATCATTTATTTAATCCAGCATACTAAAGGGGAAATTCATGAAATTGCTTGGTTCAAACACAAGTCCTTACGTACGCAAGGCGCGGCTGGTTTTGCTGGAAAAAAGTATTCCCCATGAGTACGTGGTCGATCCGCCGACTGAGCCGGGTAGTCTGGTATTGAAACTTAACCCGCTTGGTCGCATTCCAACGTTGATTCTTGACGACGGATTTTGTGTGTTTGATTCGTCAGTGATCGCAGACTATGTCGATTCACTGAGCGAATCGCAAATATTGATTCCCCGCGAGGATTCCAGGGCGCGACTTCGAGTCAAAAGATGGGAAGCACTTGCAGACGGAATTATGGATTCGGCAATAGTAGTGCGGGTGGAGAGCTTGCGTCCCTCCGAGCAACAGAGTCCGGCTTTACTGGAATTACACAATACAGCGATCACAAAGGCACTGAATTATGCTTCAGAATTAATCGGATCGCCTTGGTGCGAAGGTGAAGCAATCACGCTGGCCGATCTGGCATTGGTGAGCGCTTTGCTCTATCTTGATTTGCGCCAAGCTGAACGCGACTGGCGAGGCAGCCATAAAAATTTGGCAAACTGGTTCGAACGAATCAGCGCGCGCCGCAGTGTAGTTGTTTCGCGGGAGGGTTAAGGAAACCTATAAAATTAAATTTTCGTCGCTATGCGGCGTTGCTCACAAAAAATTACTTCTTACATATCATACATATGCTGCGGCGCAATTTTTTGTTCGCGCCTTGCCTAGCTTAGAGAATTGAATTTTTAGAGGTTCCCTTAAGCGAATATATGCCCGGAATCGGGTGATGCTTAGTTTGCGGGCTCCAGAAAACCACCTGCACGGAATGTCAGCACTAAGGTATCGCGATGTCCACCGGTTGCAGTCGGTTGAATGGGAGTGGATTCGTGAATCACGCGCTGATCGTCGAGTAACAATAACTGCCAAGGTTCACTCAAGGTGAAGCGTTGCCCGTGGCGTCCGTTGAATTCAAATATTCGACTCTCGCCGCCGCTGACATTTTCACGGGCTGCCAACAAGATGGCAACAAAGTCTACACCGTCGCGGTGAGCGCCCTCAGGGGTTGGGCGTCCGATTCCGTTGCTGGTGTCGATGCGAAATTGGTGCGCTTCGATATGCCAAGGTTGTTCTTCTTTGATGGTTGAACATACCTGTGCAAGTGTTAACAGCAAGGTTGACCATACGGGCCGGCCTACAGTGCTTTCGGAAATGGGTTCGAACATACGTAGCATTCCGCCGTGAAGTGCGTTGTACTCCAAGGGCTGGTAGTGCGCACGATGCGGAACCTGGGTGAGTGTTTTGTCATTCGCAATGAAACTTGAATGCCTGCGTCGGCGATAACGACCACCGTCTTTGAGGAAATTATCCAGCGGCAGATCATCCCAACTGGCTTTTATGGATTCAAGGTTAGACAGCGGAGAATCAAGTAGCGTCGCTAGACCTGTCGGGCTTAACACGCCAAAACCCTGACTCTTCACTGCATTGGCAAGAAGCGACGGTTCGGTATAGGCTGGATCGAGATTGATTATAGTCATGGCGTAATTATTTTTGAATAATAGCGATAATGACACAATGACTGTAATAAATAAATCCGCTTTGTTTATTCGATTTATTCACTAGACTTCACGTTTGTTATTTAGCAGAATAGGAACTACATTACGGGGCTTCAGGCAGCCGCCCCGCTTCAAGACTTAACATCGTCCAAGGCTTGCTCTTGATTTGGATTTTTCCAAGGAGGAGTCATGGATTCATCAAAACAACATTCCGAAGGTGCGCAACCCCCTGATCCAGTTACGCTGGTGCAGGCGTGCTGGTACTGGTTAAAACTTGGTTTCATCAGCTTCGGTGGCCCCGCCGGACAGATTTCACTGATGCATCAAGATCTGGTAGAACACAAACGCTGGATATCCGAGAAGCGATTTTTACACGCATTGAACTACTGCATGGTGCTGCCCGGTCCGGAAGCACAACAGCTCGCTACCTACATCGGCTGGTTGATGCATCGCACTTGGGGCGGAATTATTGCGGGTACTTTTTTTGTACTGCCTTCGTTGTTGATTCTCATCGCCCTGTCTTGGGTGTATATCGCTTTCGGCAATTTACCTCTAGTCGCCGGAATATTCTATGGCATAAAACCTGCGGTCACTGCCATCGTGGTACATGCCACACATCGGATCGGATCACGTGCTTTGAAGAACAACGTGCTTTGGTCAATAGCCGCAGTTGCATTTGTGGGAATTTTTGTGCTCAACTTCCCGTTTCCCGCAATCGTCGCCTGCGCAGCCTTGGTTGGATACGCGGGTGGAAAGATTAGTCCGGAAAAATTTATGCTGGGTGGTGGACATGGCGCGTCAAACAAATCGTTTGGTGCAGCGTTGATCGATGATGACACGCCGACGCCAGCGCACGCACGATTTCAATGGTCGAAATTGATTCGCATTTTCATTGTGGGTGCGCTGCTGTGGTCTATTCCAATGGTGTTATTGGCTTGGTATTTCGGCTGGAATCACACGTTGACGCAAATGGGATGGTTTTTTACCAAAGCAGCATTGCTTACTTTCGGGGGCGCTTACGCAGTGCTGCCTTATGTGGTTCAAGGGGCGGTTACAAATTATGGTTGGCTCACGCCAACACAAATGATCGACGGACTTGCGCTGGGTGAAACAACCCCCGGCCCGCTCATTATGATCGTTGCTTTTGTCGGTTTTATCGGCGCCTATACGCATGCGATATTGGGCGCAGAAAATTTGTTTTTGGCCGGAGCCATTGCCGCAACGTTTGTTACATGGTTCACTTTCCTGCCTTCATTTTTGTTCATTCTTGCGGGTGGGCCATTGGTGGAGAGCACGCACAACGATATGAAATTTACCGCACCGCTGACTGCAATCACCGCAGCTGTTGTGGGCGTGGTTTTGAATCTGGCGCTATTTTTTGCTTACCATGTTTTGTGGCCACAGGGATTGGCAGGGAAATTCGATTGGATATCTGCATTGCTTACAATAGCATCGGCGGTTGCCTTATTTTATTTCAAAAGAAGTGTGATCCAAGTGATCGCAGGCTGTGCAATAGCCGGGTTGGCAATAAAAATGCTAAGTTAAACTGGGAAATATGCCACCCCGTAAACATTATCATGTCTATGTAATCGAGCTATCGAGAGACGTTTTATATGAAGGCCGCTTCAAGCGTTGCAACCCGGACTACATCATCGGTAAACCGTGCGTGTATGTAGGTATGACAGGGCTTGATCCGGATGTGCGCTTTGATAAACACAAAGCCGGAATTCAATCGAATCGTTATGTTAAAGACTATGGCCTGCGTTTATTGCCAGACCTCTACGAAGCATTCAACCCGATGTCCTATGATGAAGCGCGTGACAAAGAAGTAGAAGTGGGGATTGATTTGCGCGAGGCCGGCTTTGGCGTTTGGCAGGCTTAAAGGCCTATGTGTATTCTAAGGTTGCACAACTTGATTAATCTGGACTGCAACTACATTGCTGAAATAGGCCGTATTGTGCAAAGCAAGGTTGGTAGACCAAGTAAATTAATGGATCGATTCATGAATAACATGGTTGGAAAGTAAATGTGCTAACGTCAGCAATGCAAGATAAAGCCGACTGTAGGTATAAAATGAAAAAGGTCGGTTGTCGGCCACTGGACTAAACCGCTCCGCGGTAGGTGCTCTCCGAATTGAAGGTTGTGGGTGATTGACAGAAATACGCTGTTCCTTAATTTGAGAAGTGAGGCAATCCGCCTCTTTCTCGACAAGGAGCAGAATCATGGACTCATCGACTCA
>CAIRAO010000034.1 GCA_903876625.1 uncultured Gallionellaceae bacterium
ACCATACCCTTATGGGGTGCGTTCAAAATGCTGTGTTGAACACAAGAGCGTCGACTGTAGCCTGGATGAAGTGCAGCAGAATCCGGGCTACAAAACTGGAAGGGCAGGCGGCATAATTTCCACAATCAGTCTGACTGCCACTAAGTTACAAACACTCGCTTGCCGAATGTATATCCCAAATTTTCAATTGGTTAGTTTACTTTAACTGCATGAGTCGCTGGCGTTGTAAAATAGCGGCAAGCCATTCAGACGGGGAGTTGCCATGTCGAACAAATTCGTGATCCAAACGCCTGATGCTCCGGCCGCTATCGGGACCTATTCTCAGGCGGTTCGTGTTGATAATACGGTTTATCTTTCCGGACAGATTGGTCTTGATCCAAATTCGATGGCGATGGTGGAAGGGATTGAAGCCCAAGTTAACCGGGTCTTTCAAAATCTGCGTGCCGTGGCAGATGCGGCAGGAGGCAGTCTGGACGATGTGGTAAAACTTAATATCTACCTGACTGACCTTGCTCACTTCAGCAAGGTCAATGAAATCATGGCAACTTACTTCCATGAACCCTACCCGGCCAGGGCTGCCGTTGGCGTGGCTTCATTACCCCGGAATGCTTTGGTTGAAGCGGATGGAGTGATGTTTATTCAGGACTAACGGGCATGGCAATTGTGCCACTCCGAAAAATGAAACTCGCTATGCCCGTTTCCCCCTCCCCAAGCCTCCCCCGGAAGGAGAGGGGGCGAACGAATCGCTACGCGAGTTTCACGTTAACGTTTTCTATCACCTGCCTTTTTTGGTCTTCACCAATTTGTGATTTATTTTGTCCTGTTTGTTAATAAGCGGTTTTGGTTCTGATGAGTTCCTTTATTAAAATTCCTCCCGCTACACAAAACAAACTCACTAAACTCGGCATTCACACACCCTTTGACCTGGTGTTGCATTTACCTTTGCGCTATGAAGACGAAACCCGGATCACACGTATCGATGATTTGTTACCGGGAGTGTCTGCGCAAGTTGAAGGCGAAATCATCCACAGCGAAATCGCTTATCGTCCTCGTCGAAGTTTAATTTGCCAACTGCAGGACGAATCCGGTATTTTGTTTATTCGCTTCTTGAATTTTTATCCTAGCCAACAAAAGCAACTCGCAATCGGAAAAAGGATTCGCGCGTTGGGTGAAGCGCGTGAAGGCTATTTTGGTATGGAAATGGTACATCCGAAATGCCATGTCGCCAGCGAAAGTACACCTTTGAAGCAGGCGCTTACACCCATCTATCCGACAACAGCCGGTTTACCTCAACCCACTTTGCGCAAGTACATACTCGCTGCGCTCAACTTTGTTGAACTGACTGATACCTTGCCTGTAGAACTGCTAACCCAATATCAATTTCCAGCCTTCGATGAAAGCGTAAAGTTGCTGCACAATCCCACGCCTCAAATCGATGAAACTGAACTCCTTGAACGCGCTCATCCTGCCTGGCGCCGGATTAAATTTGACGAATTGTTAGCACAACAGCTCTCTATGCGCGTTCATTACCAAAAACGTCGGGATCGTCATGCTCCACAGTTTGCTCCAATTGAAAATTTATCCGGCGCACTGCTTAAGGCTTTGCCCTTTTCACTCACACGCGCCCAGCAAAAGGTTTTGCGTGAGATTCGCCACGATTTGTCGCAACCCCACCCGATGCAACGCTTGCTGCAAGGTGATGTCGGTAGCGGCAAAACGATTGTGGCTGCCTTGGCTGCGCTACAAGCTATTGAAAACGGTTACCAGGTTGCTTTAATGGCGCCCACTGAAATCCTTGCAGAACAACATTATTTAAAATTGATTGATTGGCTTACACCGCTAGGCATAACGCCCGTTTGGCTTTCTGGCAGCTTGAAGAAGAAGGATAAGATCACCGCCGCTGAGCGAATCGCATCCGGCGAAACTCAAATAGCCATTGGCACACATGCCTTGTTTCAAACTTCAGTTGAATTTTATAAACTGGGTTTAATTATTGTCGATGAACAACACAAATTTGGTGTTCAGCAACGATTGGCACTGAGAGGGAAAGGCAATGAACCTCACCAGTTGATGATGAGCGCCACGCCGATTCCGCGTACTTTGGCGATGAGTTATTATGCCGATCTTGATGTTTCAGTGATCGATGAATTACCTCCGGGACGCACGCCGATTGTCACTAAATTGATCAATGACAATCGGCGGGAGGAAGTGTTCGAGCGCGTGCGCGCTGCCTGTTTGCAACATCGTCAAGCCTATTGGGTGTGTCCGTTGATCGACGAATCAGAAACGCTGCAATTGCAAACAGCGCTCGACACTTTTGAGACACTGACGCAAATATTTTCTGAATTCAAGGTGGGTCTGGTTCACGGTCGATTAGATAATACTGAAAAGGCACGCGTGATGGCTGCATTCAAATCCGGCGAGATTCATTTGCTGGTCGCCACTACAGTGATTGAGGTTGGCGTTGATGTGCCCAATGCCAGCCTAATGGTGATCGAACACGCCGAACGTATGGGGTTGGCACAACTGCATCAATTGCGTGGACGTGTCGGGCGGGGTGCAGCAGAAAGCTTGTGCGTGTTGTTGTTTCAACCTCCGTTATCTGAGTTGGCAAGGGCGCGCTTAAAAATTATTTATGAAAACACGGATGGCTTCGAAATTGCCCAACAGGATTTG
>CAIRAO010000035.1 GCA_903876625.1 uncultured Gallionellaceae bacterium
AGAAAAACCGGAATATTCCTGAAATCTGTAGCCAGTTTTTTCACTTTTGCGCTATCCACTATTTCCGGGCCTTTTATTACCGCACCTAGCAAAAGCGCAATAATAGAAAGGGCAATGGATGTATCAACCAAATTATTACCGCTTTGCTTATTTTTCATCGTGCCCCCCGGCCCCTTGAAAGTGTTCTGTACAATGCAAAACGCCCCTCACGAACAGGGGCGTTTCAGTTAGATTGTTGTTTAAAATGTTACTACAAATTATATTCCCATGCAAACGGTGTATGCGGTAGCGTCATCTGGTGTAGCAACAGCAGTCATTGGACCAGTTGCATTCGGAACGCCAGCCATCATAGATCCACTTGCAGTGTTGCCATCATCCATCTGAATATCTAATTGTTTAGCAAATTTACCTAGAATTCCAGCCGAACAAACGATGTAGGAACCACGTATTGCAGCACCGGTACTGTCCTTAATTGGAGTTTTAGTAGCGTCGTTTGTTCCACTTTGAATACCCACAATTCCACCAGTTGCGTTTGTTGGCAAATATGCAACACCTTGAGTTACGTCTGTGGAGCCAGGTGCTAAACCTGCAATACGCACATTCTGCCAAAACACAAAACTTTCGCTAGCAGAGGTCACATCATTCCAGTTCCCATCAATCATGCCATTGCCTAGTGTACAACTTGACGTGGCTGTTGGTGTGCAAGTTACGCCACCTGTAACATGACTGGCAGCTTGAGAATCATCCCCCGGCAACGCCCTAAACTTATCCTGATAGCCGTAGATATACACCGGAATATTCTTAAAGTCAGTCGCCAAGTTTTTCACTTTAGCGCTGTTAATCAATTCCTGGCCTTTAAGCACACCACCTAAAAGCAGACCGATAATTACCAGCACGATGGCAATTTCGATTAGAGTAAAGCCTGATTGTTTGCTTTTCATTTTAACTTTGTCTCCTGTGTAATCATTATTATATAAACTACCCGCTATTACTATAAGCACTATTTGTGCCAATTAATTTTACATTCAAAGAGACCACTTTAGATACGCCTCATAATTTATAATAAAACAGTAGGTTATAACTTATAAATTAATATTTTTACTTTAAGGGCAAAAAAAATCATGGGCATTCAGATTTTCAAAACCTCGCTAAGCTCTCCACAAGTGACGAATTTCTGACGCCCGCGCCGATATGCCGACATTCTTTACCCGTAATTTGAGTCGCTCCACCCCCTGGCTGGCCGTCGCTTTGCTGACTACTTTGCATTTGGCAATATGGTTGGGCATGGAAAGCCTATGGATGCGTCCTTTGTTGATTACTCATATTGGATTATTTCTGCTCTGGCAACCCTTGTGGCGCGGCGAAAGCAAATTGCGGCCTGGCAGCATCTTGTTTATCGGTGGTGCCAGTCTGGTGGCTTTGCTATGGTTGAATTGGTGGGTGCTTGCTTTCTGGGTAGCCGGCTTGTTTTCACTGGTCGGGGGCAGAGTCTTTGCCTTTCACGCACGCTGGCAGAGATTGCGCTATCTGGTGACAATGGCTTATCTGCTGGCGGTCCTGTTGCTGTGGATCGCACCTCATCAATTTAATCTCCCGTTGATACAAGGCACGGCAGGGAATTTGATCGATTTCTCTTTGCCGGTCATGTTGGTCTTGATCGCGCTTATACCCGACAGGAAAGAGCCTGCAGAAGTCGCGCAAATCGTCGATTTCATTTACAGCCTGTTGCTTTTTCTGCTTGTCACCTTGGTATTGCTCGGCAGCCTGGCATTTATGACGTTGGCTCATGAAGAATATTTCAACGCACTCCTGGGAACGTTGTTCATTCTCGCCGCCATGTTGTTGATACTGAGTTGGCTGTGGAATCCCCGTTTGGGCTTCAGCGGATTGCAACCCTTGTTTTCGCGCTATCTGCTCAACATCGGTACTCCCTTCGAGCTATGGCTCAAACACTTGACCGAAACCTCACAGCAGGAAACTAATCCGGCCATTTTTCTTGAAAGTGCAATTAAACATTTCTCACAGTTTCCCTGGCTATCTGGCCTGGCTTGGAATTCAGATGAGGGGCATGGCAATCTGGGTACCGCCAGTAAAAATCGGGTTGAGGTGACTGATCTGGATTTGCATCTGACTTTTTTTAGCCATATGCGTATTTCGCCCTCAACCTTGTTGCACATCCAATTGCTCACCCGAATACTCGGCAATTTTTATCAAGCCAAACGGCGTGAACAGCAATTACGCGAAATCGCACGCTTGCAGGCCATTTATGAAACCGGCTCTCGCCTCACGCATGATTTGAAAAATATGTTGCAATCACTCCTCTCACTCAGCTCGGTAGCACAACTGCACTCCGATAAGTCGCAGTCAATATTGCAACAACAATTACCCGTTTTAAGCCAGCGCATCGAGTTGATCATGGCAAAACTCAAAGCCCCCCAACCGGACAGCGATGCGGCCACACTCCCTTTTGTAATCTGGTGGGACGGATTGCGGCAACGTTACCAACACGACGGCTTGCTATGGCCTGACGATTTGAATGTATTTGCCTCTTTTAACGATATGAAGATTCCCGTCGCGATGTTTGATTCTGTGGCGGACAATTTAATCGATAATGCCTGTAACAAACGTCTGCGTGAACCCGGTATCCGTATTTCAATTTCGCTGGGAGCGAAGCCTTTTACCCTGCGCATCACAGACTCCGGCAGTGCCATCCCTGACGGCGTTGCACAGCAGTTGTTAAATACTGTGATGGTTTCGGAAGACGGCTTGGGTGTGGGGCTTTATCAGGCAGCACGATGGGCGGTGCAAATGGAATACAGTTTAAAACTGGTGGAAAATACGGCCGGGCAAGTTGCATTTGAGTTGAGGAAGGTTTAAGTTGAGATGATATATTTAGGGGAACAACCCCCTCCCTAGCCCCCCCCGGCGGGAGAGAGAGCAAATTAATCACTCCGAAACAGAAGTAGGCATTTCTACTCCCTCTCCCACCGGGGGAGGGCTGGGGAGGGGGTATTTGAGTTACCTAAGAAACCAATAACCATCCCTGAAATTCGAGAACGTCAATTACATTTTGCCGCCCATACAAAAACGCTGGTTTCATTCCAGCCTTAGGTATAATCAACCTCATGAGTAAACAGTTATCCTCAGCCCCGCACGCACTCGATCTTGCGCGCAAAGTGTTGAGCATCGAAGCCGATGCTGTAAAAGCGTTGGTGTCGCGCATCGATGATTCATTTTTGAATGCACTAAACATCATACTTTCATGCGAAGGTCGGGTGATCGTCAGCGGTATGGGCAAATCAGGGCACATTGCACGCAAGATTGCCTCGACCATGTCCAGTACCGGAACCCCGGCATATTTCGTGCATCCCGGCGAAGCGAGTCATGGTGACTTGGGCATGATTACTGCTGAGGATGTGTTCATCGCGCTGTCTTATTCCGGCGAGAGCGAGGAATTACTTACCATTGTGCCTGTCATCAAACGCCAGGGAGCTAAACTGATCAGCCTGACCGGCAATGCAAAATCCAGCCTTGCCCTGGTTGCAGACGCACACCTCAATGGCTTCGTAGCGCAGGAAGCCTGCCCGATGGGGTTGGCACCCACTGCAAGCACGACTGCTGCCTTAGCGCTGGGTGATGCGCTTGCTGTAGCACTGCTTGACGCAAAGGGTTTTGGTGAGGAAGATTTCGCCCGCTCTCATCCCGGCGGCAGTCTGGGAAGGCGTTTGCTCACGCATGTGCGCGATGTGATGCATACTGGCACGGGTATCCCTGCTGTCGCGCAAGATGCGATGCTGGCGGACGCGGTGCTGGAAATTTCCCGCAAAGGATTGGGTATGACTGCGATTGTGGATACAGCGCAAAAAGTGATCGGTATTTATACTGATGGCGATTTGCGGCGCACGCTGGAAAAGCGTTTGGATTTCAGCACGACTCCGGTCGCGGCAGTCATGTCGCGCAATCCGCGCTGTATCAAAGAAGAAGCGCTTGCAGTTGAAGCCGTGCAAACAATGGAACAATATCGCATTAGCCAGATGCTCGTGGTGGACGCCGATAATCGGCTAGTGGGGGCTCTTAATATGTTTGATTTGCTGCGTGCGAAAGTAATTTAACAGGAAATTTGATATGACCATCGAAAAAATAAAACCTATCCGATTGATCGCGTTCGATGTGGACGGTATTTTCACCGACGGCGGTCTGTATCTTTCAGACTCCGGAGAAGAATTTAAACGTTTCAATTCTCTGGACGGACATGGCTTGAAGATGCTTAAAGCATCTGGAATAGAACTTGCCATCATAACCGGACGCACGTCGCGTTGTGTCGAGTTGAGAGCCAAGAATCTCGGCATCACTCATGTGTATCAGGGAGTCGAAAAAAAATGGGAAGCCATGCAAAACTTGCTTGGCAAGCTGCAATTGGCGCAGGAACTCGCGGCTTTCATGGGTGACGATGTAGTCGACTTGCCCGTCATGCGCAGAGTAGGGTTGGCAATAACTGTCCCGAAAGCACCTCCCGTTGTGCATGACCATGCTCACTACACGACCAAACATGAAGGCGGACATGGTGCGGTGCGTGAGGTGTGCGAATTGATCATGTCCGCCCAGGGTACGCTGAACGCACAATTGGCACCTTATCTAGAATGAATCGACTGAATGATCTTGGCGGGCGGCTGCTTGCATGGTTGCCAATACTGCCCCTGTTACTTTTGCTGGCAGGCACTTATTGGCTCAATCAGCAGGTTCAACCGTTTTCACCCAAGTCTGATGACCGCTTGCGCCACGATGTCGATTTTTCAGTTGAAAATCTTTCGTCTGTCACACTTGATGAAAACGGACACGCACGCTATCTGATGACGACAGAAAAAATGTGGCACTATCCGGACGATGACTCAACTTATATGGATCGTCCGCATTTTGTCAGTCTGCATACCAATAGCCCGCCTATTATGATTTCTTCACTTGCGGGCAAGGTTTCCAGCCATGGTGACGAGGTGTTTCTGTATGATGATGTTACCGTTAACCGTCTTCCTGATCTCGAGAAGGACAAATTGAATTTCAACACTGAATATCTGCACGTCATTCCCGACAAAGATAAAGCGGACACTGATCATCCGGTTACACTCGTAACGGCACGAGATACAATAACAGCAATTGGAATGACGCTAGACAACAGATTGCAAACCGTCCATCTTTTATCCAATGTTCAAGCTACGCATGTACCGGTTACCAATTAAACTTTTCTTGCTGCCGGGGATTTTGCTATTCGGCTGGATCTGCTCAGCGCAGGCCGAAAAAACAGACAGAGAGAAACCAATCCATATCGAATCGGATAGGATGAGTTTGGACAACGCAAATAAGGTAAGCGTGTTTGAGGGGAAAGTTGAACTTACCCAGGGTACGCTGCGCCTGATTGCCGAAAAGGTGGTCGTTACCGAAGACGCTACAGGACATAAATTTTGCATTGCAACAGGACACTTGGCGAGTTTCCGCCAGAAGCGCGCCGAAGCGAATGAATATGTGGAAGGATACGGGGAGCGCATTGAATACAACACACTCTCCGAAAAGATCGATTTGTTTATTCACGCAAGGGTAAAAAGAGATCAGGACGATGTGAGCGGAGACCACATTACCTACAGTACCGTTACCGAAATCTTTCGCGTCAACAGTCCCGAAAATACCGGTCGCGTTCGTGCTACTTTGCAACCGAAAAACAAGGATGAAAATAATTCTTCTCCTAAAGCTACCGCACCGAAAGCACCCGAGACCAAAACCATTCAATCTGTCACTGATGAACCCAAGGCCTCTGAACCGGCAGCAGTTCAACCGATTAAAGTTGAACCTGCAATATCCAGCCCGGAGCAAGCTCCTGCACAGTCGGTAAAATAAATTAATTATGAGTGAACTTCGCGCTGTTAACTTAAAAAAACGTTATCGTTCCCGCACTGTGGTTCAGGATGTATCTTTGTCGGTCACAAGCGGCGAAGTTGTCGGGCTGCTCGGTCCCAACGGTGCGGGCAAAACCACCAGCTTTTACATGATTGTGGGATTGGTTGCTGCCGATGGCGGTGACATTTTCATCGACAATCAGAACATCACCCACTTGCCCATTCATCGTCGTGCCAGACTCGGTTTGGGCTATTTGCCGCAGGAGGCGTCAATTTTTCGCCGCTTGACTGTTGCGGAAAATATTCAAGCTGTGCTTGAACTTCATGACTATGACAAGGAGCAGATGGAAACTCGTCTTGAGGAGTTGTTGAACGATCTGCATATTTCACATATTCGGAATAACCAGGCGCTTAGCCTTTCCGGAGGAGAGCGCAGAAGAGTGGAAATTTGTCGGGCACTGGCAACCAGCCCCCGCTTTATTTTGCTCGACGAACCATTCGCCGGCGTTGACCCCATAGCTGTACTGGATATTCAAAAAATCATTTCTTTTCTCAAAGAACGCGACATTGGAGTGCTGATCACTGACCATAACGTGAGAGAAACATTGGGTATTTGTGATCGTGCCTATATTATTAACGCCGGCTCGGTAATGGCCGAGGGCAAACCTGAAGAAATCATCTATAATGAAGGCGTCAGAAAAGTCTATCTCGGCGAAAACTTCAAGCTCTAAAGTCCGAACTATTCCACCGTAAAATGAAAGCAGCTTTACAACTCAGGCAGTCGCAACAACTGACACTTACACCGCAGTTGCAGCAGGCTATAAAATTGTTGCAACTCTCGACGCTGGATATCAACCAGGAAGCGGCGCGTTTGCTTGATGAAAATCCGTTTCTGGAACGCGAGGACGACAGCACCAATCAAACTTACAGTGGCAACAGCAGCACCGAGACGGTTGCAATCACTTCAAGCACCCCGGAAACTCCGGCTCCGGAAAGTCAAACCCGTAGCGATTCCAGCGATTGGACTGAGCCCTCTTTTTCATCGTCTGCTGCAAGTCCTGACGACGAAGATGATGGTTACAGCGAAGTCGCTGCCGAAAGACCCAGTTTACGCGAGCACTTGCTGTGGGAACTGAACATGAGTCAGTTGGATGTTCGCGACAAGAAGATCATCGGACTGCTGGTTGACGCGCTGGACGATAATGCCTATCTGTCACAACCGCTGGAAGAAATTGTCGAATTTTTACCGCCTGAACTGGATATCACGCTTGACGATCTGGAAACGGCACTGGTTCAGCTGCAACATCTGGACGCGCCCGGTATCGGAGCCCGCTCACTGAGCGAATGTCTCGCGTTACAAATTCAAGCGATGCCGGAAGATATTCCCGGACATTCACTTGCTTTGCTTATCGTGACAAATCACCTGGACCTGCTTGCAGCGCGTGATTTTAATAAACTAAAAAAAGCCTTGCGCTGCGACGATGATGCGATACGTGTCGCGCAAGATTTGATCGTTCATCTGCAGCCCAAACCCGGCAACGCCTTTGAACACCGTGCAGCCGATTACGTTGTGCCGGATGTTCTGGTAGAACGCCACGGAGGTATTTGGAAGGCACGTCTCAATCCCGAAGCGATGCCGCGACTGCGTATCAATCAGATCTATGCGAATATCTTGCAGCGCCGCGACGATCAGGGTTCACAGCAAATGGCAGGGCAATTGCAAGAGGCGCGCTGGTTCATCAAAAATTTACAACAGCGCTTTGAAACGATTTTGCGCGTTTCGCAAGCGATTGTTGAGCGCCAACGACAATTTTTTGAGCATGGTGATATCGGCATGCGCCCGCTAGTATTGCGCGAGATTGCTGACCAGCTGGAGTTGCACGAATCCACCATTTCGCGCGTGACCACACAAAAATTCATGCTTACTCCGCGCGGTATCTACGAACTGAAATATTTCTTTGGTAGCGGCTTGGCTACCGAAGCCGGTGGTGCCTGTTCTTCCACAGCTATTCGCGCACTCATCAAGCAACTAGTCAGTGAGGAGGATCCCAAACGGCCTCTCACAGACAGTCGCATGTCCGAAATCCTGGCACAGCAGGGCATTTTAGTCGCCCGCCGTACCGTGGCAAAATACCGCGAGGGAATGAACATCCTTCCGGTAAATCTTCGTAAATCCCTCTAACCATAAAGGAGCAGGCCATGAACCTCAACCTCACAGGACGTCACCTCGAAATCACTCCCGCAATCCGCGAACATGTGCTCAGCAAACTCAATAAAGTCAAACGCCATTTCGACAATGTGATCGATATCAACGTGATCCTGTCCGTTGATAAGCTGGTGCAAAAAGCCGAGGCCAATGTACACGTTTCCGGCAAAGCCATATTCGCGGAAGCCGAAGACAGTAACTTGTATGTCGCCATAGACTTGCTGGTTGATTCGCTGGATCGCCAAGTGTTGAAGCATAAAGAAAAACACACCGCTCGTCGTCATGATGAATCCGGGAAATTTGAAGCTAAAGAGTAACATTCAAAGGGCAATCGAAAGATTGCCCTGGTTTAGGTGCCAAAAAAGATGAGCCTAATTAGCAAAATCCTGCCATTGGAAAATGTCTTGTTGGACGCGGAGTCAACTAGCAAAAAACGCGTTTTTGAGCGCGTTGGGCTGCTCTTTGAAAACTCTCAAAAACTAGCGCGCAGTCAAGTGTTCGACAGTTTGTTTGCCCGGGAGAAACTGGGTTCAACCGGGCTTGGACAAGGAGTCGCGATCCCGCATGGACGTATCAAAAATTTACGCGAAGCAGTAGCCGCGTTTATAAAAACAGATAATCCCATCCCTTTTGACGCGCCGGACGGGTTACCCGTCAACTTGATTTTTGTGCTACTTGTACCCGAAAGGGCAACCGATTTGCATTTGCAGCTTTTGGGGGAACTCGCGCAGATGTTCAGCAATGATTCCTTCCGCGAGAGTTTGCTGGCAAATAACGATCCTGCTGTTATTCATCAAATTTTTGCAGATTGGCAAGGATAGAATCACCGTGGCTCAAGTCAATATTCTTAAACTTTTTCAGGACAAACAAGAGCGCCTTGCGCTGACTTGGGTAGCCGGTAGCGACGGAGCCGACAGAGTGTTGGAGAGTGAGATCGTCAATTCATCCGATAAGGGAATCATCGGCCACCTCAATTTTATACATCCCAACTGGGTTCAAGTCATCAGTAACACAGAGTTGGAGTATCTGCGTAATCTCGCGCCGGCAGCTTTAGGGGAAACGTTTGCAAACTTGCAATCATCAGGTTCCTTCTGCCTGATTCTTGCGGGCGTGGCAGAAGTTCCTCCCGAACTGATTGCTTTTGCAAATAACTCGCGAACACCTCTTTTTAAGTCACCGCAAAATAGCGTGCAATTGATGTGGATGGTGCGCCACTACATCATCAAGGAACTGGCTGAATCAACCACCCGACATGGCGTATTTTTGGATGTGCTCGGCGTGGGGGTGATGATCACCGGAGATAGCGGTGTAGGCAAAAGCGAATTGGCACTGGAACTCATCACACGCGGCAATGGTCTGGTTGCAGACGACATTACCGAATTCTATCGAGTTTCACCTGAAACCGTGGAAGGCCGTTGCCCGGAATTGTTGCGTGATTTTCTTGAGGTACGCGGCTTGGGTATACTTAATATCCGAACAATGTTTGGCGAAACTGCTGTGCGACGCAAGAAAAGTTTAAAACTCATTGTGCATCTGCATCGCCCGTCCGGAAGTGATCTTTCCAAAATGGAGCGCCTGCCGCTGCATGCCAGCTTTCAGGATATTCTTGGCATTAGTGTCAGCACCGTTAGCATACCGGTGATGGCAGGTCGCAACCTTGCGGTTCTGGTTGAAGCCGCATCACGCAATTTTGTGTTGCAGCAACGCGGCATCGACACCATGCAGGAATTCATTGCCCGTCACGAAAAGCATATGCTGGAGGAATAGAACCATGCAGCTATTTTTGATCAGTGGTTTATCAGGTTCCGGCAAGAGCGTTGCGCTAAAAATGTTGGAAGACAGCGGTTACTATTGTGTAGACAATCTTCCTGCCGAATTGTTGAATGTTTTGATGAACACTCTAAAACTGTCGGGAGTCAATAAAGTTGCCGTCAGCATCGACGTACGCAGCGGCAACGGAATCCTGCTTATGCCGCAATACATCGATAATATCAGGAAGCAAGGAACCGATGTGCATGTGCTGTTCCTCGATGCGAAAACCGAAACACTGGTAAAACGATTTTCCGAAACCCGACGTCTGCATCCTCTTAGTGATGGAGTGCTTACCCTAACTGAATGCGTGGCCCATGAACGCGAATTACTGGCTGAAATTAGCAACATCGGCCACCATATTGATACCAGTGAACTCAATGCGAATGCACTGCGCGCCTGGATCAAGCAATTCATCATGCTGGATCGTGCACGTCTTACCTTGTTGTTCGAATCCTTTGGTTTTAAAAACGGCCTGCCTTTGGATGCTGATCTGGTCTACGATGTAAGATGTCTGCCAAACCCCCATTATGACGCCACGTTACGCCCGCTGACCGGACGCGATGCGCCTGTTATACAATTCCTGGACGAACTTCCTCTGGTGCAAAAAATGTATGCGGACATTCGCACCTTCGTAGAAGAATGGTTACCTTGTTTCGTCGCAGACAATCGCAGCTATATCACGGTGGGAATTGGTTGTACCGGCGGACAACACCGTTCAGTTTATCTTGCCGAAAAGCTAACACAACATTTTAAAACCCGGCAACAAGTTTTGTTGCGCCATCGCGAACTCCCATAGCGATTCTGAAAGTGTTTTCCATTCACCTCATCAAACCCGGTGATTACCTCACCCTTTTAGTCGGGGTGCTTTGTACCGTTTGGCTCACTTTGATGCTTTGGTCTGGCGGTGTTGCCAACAAAGCAATTATTCGTGCAGGTGGAAAAATATTTCGCGAAGTTGCGCTATCTAATGATCAAACCATCGAAGTTCCCGGCCCTCTCGGTGTGAGCATTATCACCATCGAAGAACATAAAGCCCGGATCACTTCAGACCCTAGCCCGAGACAATATTGTGTTCATCAAGGTTGGCTGCAACAATCCGGAGAAATTGCAATCTGTTTGCCCAACCAGGTAAGCGTTGAACTCACCGGTGGCGATAAGAAATATGACAGCCTCAATTATTAAGCTCGACACCACCGCTGAAGACCGCCACATTGCGAGGATGGCCGCAGTGGCACTCGGTCTTAGCGTGCTTGAAAATGCCATCCCTTCGCCACTACCCGGTGTCAAACCAGGACTAGCAAATATCGTTACTCTCATCGTTCTTGAGCGTTTTGGTTGGCGAGCGGCGGCTTGGGTTTCCTTGCTACGCGTGGTTGCCGGTAGTTTGTTATTTGGTAATTTTCTTGCTCCAGGATTTTTTCTTAGTTTATCCGGAGCAACTTGTAGCCTCGCGGTGCTTGCTCTGAGCCGGCACTTGCCTCAACGCTGGTTTGGCGCGGTTACCCACAGCATCATTGCCGCATTCGCACACATCGCAGGGCAAATGAGCGTGGTTTATCTGTGGCTCATTCCACACAGCGGCATTGCCTACCTTATCCCCATTTTCGCGACTGCGGCTTTGATATTTGGTACAGTGAACGGATTGATCGTCGCAAGTTTCAGGGATGAAGTGGAACCAGTTCCCTTTCGCCCCGAAGGTGGATTAACTTGAAACAAAAACAAATCCCCCTCCGCTTCGCTCCACCCACTTTGTAAAAGGGGGGCTAGGGGGGATTTATTTTTGTTACATCATTCAGCGTGAACAAACTCTCCTTCAACAAGGATGAAACCATGAAAACCATTACCCTAGCCTTTACCGGCGCTTCCGGCCTGCCTTACGGCATGCGCCTGCTTGAATGCCTTTTGCAAAGTGGTCAACGTGTGCATCTGGTCTATTCACAAGCCGCGCAAATCGTTGCCAAACAGGAACTGCATTTCGTATTGCCGAATCGTCCGCAAGACGCGGAACTAATGTTCGCGGAACATTTTGGAAAATTTAGCGGCGAGTTAAAAATATTCGGCATTCAAGACTGGTACGCGCCGATGGCCTCCGGCTCCAATCCGGGTGATGCAATGGTGGTGTGCCCCTGCACAATGGGCACGCTCGGCAAGATCGCCGGCGGCATCAGCGATGACCTGATTGCCCGCGCTGCAGATGTGATGCTAAAAGAAAAGCGTACTCTGATATTGGTACCGCGCGAAATGCCCTTCTCCTCGATTCATCTGGAGAACATGCTCAAACTCTCCCACGCAGGCGCGGTGATCATGCCACCCAATCCCGGTTTTTATCATCATCCGCAAAGTGTGCAGGATATTGTAGACTTTGTGGTCGCTCGGATATTGGATCACCTGGGTGTTGAGCAAAAATTGATGAAGCCTTGGGGAGAAAACACTTAAGTATTTGGTTTACCCCTGACACACCCTAAAAAGCGTAATATTCCAAACCGGCAATACGTAACAAGGAGGAATGCAAATGTTCCAAATACGAGTTCATGGTCGCGGTGGTCAGGGTGTTGTAACAGCCACTGAAATGTTGTCGGTTGCTGCATTTGAAGAAGGCCGGCACGCGCAGGCTTTCCCCAGTTTCGGGTCGGAGCGCACGGGTGCGCCCGTGGTCGCTTTCTGCCGCATCGACAATAAAGAAATTCGCTTGCGCGAACCCATCATGGAACCGGATGCGCTCATCATTCAAGATTCCACACTGTTGCATCAGATTGATGTATTTGCCGGATTGAAACAAGACGGCTATGTATTACTCAATTCACATCACAGCTTTGAGACACTCGGCTTGGGCGACATCTTGAAAGGACGAAAATCAGAACGTTTCAGTACGTTGCACGCCACTGAGCTGGGACTCAAACATATCGGCCGTCCTATACCGAACGTACCTCTTATCGCCGGATTCGCCGCGTTATCCGGCATGTTCAAATTGGAATCGGTGATCATGGCAATTAACGAAAAATTTTCCGGTAAAGTAGCCGAAGGGAATATCGCTGCAGCCACAGAAGCCTATACTCTGGTCAAAGAACAAATGAAGGAGCATGCGAATGCTTAAACAAACCGAAGGAAGTAAAGCTGTCGCTGAAGCCGTTGCGCTGTGCCGTCCGGAAGTGATTTGTGCCTACCCTATTTCCCCACAGACTCATATCGTCGAGGCGTTGGGAGAAATGGTGAAGTCCGGTGATCTGCCCAATTGCGAATTTATCAATGTGGAAAGCGAATTCGCCGCGATGTCGGTAGCGATTGGTTCGTCTGCTGCGGGTGCGCGCTCATACACAGCAACAGCATCGCAAGGTCTGTTGTTTATGGTCGAGGCTGTTTACAATGCATCAGGCTTGGGCTTGCCCATTGTGATGACGGTAGCAAACCGCGCTATCGGCGCGCCAATTAATATCTGGAACGACCATTCAGACTCCCTCTCGCAACGTGATTCCGGCTGGATGCAATTGTTCGCCGAAACCAATCAGGAAGCGCTTGATCTGCATATCCAGGCTTTTCGCTTGGCCGAAGAATTATCCATGCCCATTATGGTGTGCATGGATGGTTTCATTCTCACTCACGCTTTTGAGCGTGTGGACATTCCTACTCAAGCGCAAGTTGATGCCTATTTGCCGCCATTTGATCCGCGACAATCGCTAGACCCGAGCGAACCTGTATCCATTGGCGCAATGGTCGGCCCCGAAGCATTTATGGAAGTAAAATATTTGGCACACGCCAAACAGATGCAGGCATTGGAATTAATTCCGCAACTGGCTGCAGAATTCAAGCAAATTTTCGGGCGAGAGAGCGGAGGGCTAGTGCGCACTTATTGTATTGAAGATGCAGATACAATCATCATCGCAATGGGTTCGATACTCGGCACTATTAAAGACACAGTGGATGAAATGCGCGAGAAAGGTCACAAGATCGGGGTGCTTGGCATCATCAGCTATCGCCCTTTCCCACTCGCTCAAGTACGTGCCGCACTGGTCAATTGCAAACGTTTCCTGGTGCTGGAAAAAAGCCTTGCAGTCGGTATGGGAGGTATCGTGGCCACTGATGTGCGGATGGCGGTGACTGGCACTGGGATCAAAGGATTTACTGCCATCGCGGGTTTAGGTGGTCGCTCAATACCCAAAGCATCTTTGCACAAGCTTTTTAGACTAGCGGAGAAAGAAGATCTGCAGCCCGTTACTTTCGTCGATCTCGATTGGGATGCAGTCAACAAACAATTGGAACGCGAGCGGCAAACACGCCACTCCGGACCTATCGCCGAAAATATTCTGCACGATAAAGGCATCGTGTCAGCGAAATTCGGTTAAGGAGAGATCACCATGGGATTTCAAACTGTCAAATTCTACCAAACCGGAACTTTCACTGTCGGCAATCGTTTACTTGAGCCAGATGAGCGCAGTGTGCAAGCAAACGAACACCGCAGCAATTCTATCAACTCCGGTCATCGAGCCTGTCAAGGCTGTGGAGAAGCGCTCGGGGCGCGTTACGCCATTGATGCAGCGATGGCCGAAAGTAATGGGCAATTGATCGCTGCGAATGCCACAGGATGCCTTGAGGTTTTTTCCACACCCTATCCGGAATCATCATGGCAGTTGCCGTGGATTCACTCTCTTTTTGGCAACGCTCCCGCTGTTGCCACCGGCATCGCGGCGGCGATGAAAGTCAAAAAACGTCACGATGTGCGTGTTGTTGCACAAGGTGGCGACGGTGGCACAACGGATATCGGCTTTGGGTGTTTGTCCGGTATGTTCGAACGCAACGATGATGTGTTGTACATCTGCTACGACAACGAAGCCTACATGAACACCGGTGTGCAGCGCTCCAGTGCGACCCCACCTGCAGCTCGTACTGCAACGACGATGCCTGTAGGCAAAGAACCGGGTAATGTCTTCGGCCAAGGCAAGAACGTGCCGGAGATCGCCATGGCGCACAATATTCCCTATGTCGCCACGGCGACAGTTGCCGATCTGCGCGACCTTGAATACAAAGTGCGCAAGGCAATGAATATACGCGGAGCGCGTTACATTCAGTTATTCGTACCCTGCCCTCTTGGCTGGGGAACAGCCTCGCACGACACTATAAGGATGGCGCGACTCGCCAAAGAAACCGGTATGTTTCCTGTGTTTGAAGCAGAACACGGCGAAGTTACTGGTGTGCTGAAAATTCGGCGCAAAGTGCCGATTGAGGATTATCTTAAACCACAAAAACGCTTTGCACATTTGTTCGGAAAAAACGCACATCCGGAAATGGTCATTAAGTTACAAGCCATCGCAGACCGTAATATTCGCAAATACGGTTTGCTGGAAGAAGGAGTCAACCAAGATGCCTAAACCATTTGCCATCACTCTCAAACCGGGAACTTCGCTGGCCAACCTCACCGGGACATGGCGTTCGGAACGTCCGGTTTATCTGGATCGATTGCCTCCGTGCAACAACGCTTGCCCTGCCGGTGAAAATATTCAAGGCTGGCTGTTCCATGCCGAATCGGGTGAATATGAACAGGCATGGCGTGTGCTAGTGGGGGACAATCCACTGCCTGCAGTAATGGGGCGGGTGTGTTATCACCCATGTGAAGGAGCGTGCAATCGTGGACAACTGGACAGTTCAGTCGGAATCAACTCAGTAGAAAGATTTCTCGGTGACGAAGCGATCAAACGCGGCTGGAAACTACCCGCCCCTGAGACCTCTTCCGGCAAGAAAGTTCTTGTTGTCGGCGCGGGACCATCCGGCTTGTCTGCCGCTTATCACCTGGCGCGCATGGGGCATAAAGTCGAGATACAGGAAGCGGGACCACTGGCAGGCGGAATGATGCGTTTCGGCATTCCCAAATATCGCTTGCCACGCGAAGTACTGGATGCCGAAGTGCAACGCATCCTTGATCTCGGCGTGACACTCAAATTCAATTGTAAAGTAGCGCACATCGAACAGAGCATGAAAGAGGGCAAGTTCGATGCGGCATTTCTTGCCGTCGGTGCGCACATCGGCAAGCGCACTTTTATCCCTGCCGGTGATGCTACAAAGATCGTAGATGCTGTTTCAGTGTTGCGTTCCATGGAAGGCGAAGACAAACCGATGCTGGGCAGGCGTGTGGTAATCTATGGTGGCGGCAACACGGCTATTGATGTCGCACGCACCGCCAAACGCCTAGGCGCAACGGAAGCCATTATCGTTTATCGCCGCACCCGCGACAAAATGCCGGCACACGATTTCGAAGTGGAAGAAGCTTTGCAGGAAGGCGTGATGATCAAATGGCTCTCCACCATCAAACAAGCCGGTGAAGGTGAAATCACCGTTGAAAAAATGCAGCTTGACGATAAAGGCTACCCGCAGCCAACAGGAGAATATGAAACTCTTGCCGCAGACTCGGTGGTATTGGCACTCGGTCAGGATGTTGATCTCTCACTGCTCGAAGGTGTGCCGGGTCTGGAAGTGAAGGACGGCACGGTGCAAGTTTCGCCAAACATGATGACCGGACACCCCGGCATATTCGCGGGTGGCGATATGGTACCTTCGGAGCGAACTGTTACCGTAGCTGTTGGACACGGCAAAAAGGCCGCGCGCAACATCGACGCCTGGTTGCGCGGAAAGACGTATCAACCTGAAGCAAAACATGAGCTGGCAGAATTCAAAAATCTCAATACCTGGTATTACTCCGATGCGCATAAAACAGTGCGACCGATGCTGGATATCATTCGTCGCCAAACCAGTTTCGATGAAGTTCAAGGAGGACTCAACGAAACGAATGCACTATTCGAAGCGCGCCGTTGCCTGTCTTGCGGCAATTGTTTTGAGTGCGATAATTGCTACGGCGTTTGTCCCGACAACGCAGTGATCAAGCTCGGCCCCGGCAAACGCTTCGATTTCAAATATGACTATTGCAAAGGATGCGGGCTGTGCGTGACGGAGTGTCCGTGTGGCGCAATTAAAATGGTGGCAGAGGAGACCTAGCCAATGCTAATCACCCAGAATATATTCTCTTAAGTAACTTCCTTACAGGTGTCGGTATTGCAGCGCCTAATGCCTCTTCCACATCCAGCCATACGTTGCCAGCTTGATGTGCTTGAAATGGCTTACTTGCCACACGTAAAATAATTGGCGTTATGTGCAATTTAAAATGTGTGAAGGTGTGAGTAAATTCGTCCATAACGGTTCGTTCATTTACTTTCAGACCATTGTGTTGAATATATTCCTCCTCCTTACTCTCACTCTCCACTTGCGGTGGACACCAAAGCCCTCCCCATATTCCACTTCCGGGACGCTTTTCCAGCAGAATATCGTTGTCTTGCATGACCATTAAAAAAATTGAGTTTTTTTCCGGAACAACTTTGCGCGGACGTGAAGTCGGAAGTTCGGCAATGCGGTCTTTCAGCAGCGCAAAGCAATCTGCTTGTATGGGACAGATTGCACATTTGGGGCGAGTACGTATGCAGACGGTAGCTCCCATGTCCATCAGCGCTTGAGTATAGATGGCGATGTCTGAAGGCGCTTCGACGGCATTCCCCCCTCCCCAGCCCCCCACCGGAGGGAGAGGAAGCAGAAGCTCGGCTTGTTGCCAGAGTTGTGCTTCGACTTTCTTATTTCCTGCCCATCCTTCGATACCGCAATATCGTGCTAATAGTCTCTTGACGTTTCCATCCAAAATTGCATGGCGTTCGTGAAATGCAAGTGCGCAGACCGCAGAAGCAGTTGAACGTCCAATACCTGGCAATTCAATAATTTGCCTGAAATCTCGTGGAAAATCACCGTGATATTTTTCAGCGATAATTTGCGCTGCACGGTGCAGATTGCGACCTCGCGCGTAGTAGCCGAGACCGCTCCAGTGTGATAGCACTTGTTCTTCAGTCGCAGTAGCAAGAGTCGCAATATTTGGGAATGAAGTGACAAAGCGCTGGTAATAAGGAATGACAGTGGCGACTTGCGTCTGCTGCAGCATGATCTCGGACAGCCATATGCGATAGGCATCAGCACCCTGCCATGGCAGGTCGTGGCGTCCGTTAGTGCGCTGCCATTCTATAAGTCGTGTAGCGAAATCATTCATTGTAATTTCTGTCTAAACATATCCGGATTAGAACAGTAGAAATAAAACGAGGCCAAAGCGGCCTCAATATTACTTCCCCACCAGTAACAATTTATTCCGGCAGCGCAACTTTGTTGTCGGTGCTGAATTGATAATCCTTGAACACATGCTCAGCTGACAGGAGTTGATAATTGCCGTCGGCCAGTTTGCGCGTGGTGTCTTTCAATCGATAAGTGTAATGCCCGCAGGTCCACATCTTGAAATTACGCATATGCGTACAGAGGCAAGTTTTGTCGAACACTTGAATCTTTTTTTCATCCGGGTGCAGCGCCACTTCACGATTGTAGGCTTCGATGTATGAACACTTGCCCTCGGAGTCTAAAAGATAACCGTAGGATTCACAGCCGGGACGTATGCCCGAACCGATTGCTGGACTGCTTTTCAACATGCGCATCGGATACCCTGTAGGCGATACGCCATTGACCACGATATCAGATTCACTCGCTTTGAAATATTCCTGCTGCACATCGCCGGGGAGACCACATTCTTTAGCCACAGTGAAACGTGTCGCCACTTGTACTGCGGCGGCACCCATTTCCAGAAACGCAGTAGCATCACTTCCGGTGAAAATACCACCTGCTGGAACAATCGGAATATCAAGCTTTTCCGCTTTCAAATATTCGATGATCTCTTGAGTAATGGTAAGCAAATCATACTTTGCCCAATCCATGCCAAATCCCAAGTGACCACCGGCAAGCGGCCCTTCGACCACAATATAATCAGGCAGACGATTGGTGCGTGAATTCTTGCGCAGGAAAAGTTGCAATGCGCGTAATGACGACACGATGATGCCCAGTTTGGCATCGCGAAAACGCGGATGGTCTTCCATCATGGCGAAAGAGCCAAGATGCAAACCGGCAGCCAATGTGATACCGTCGATGCCTGCCGAAAGCGCCGCGTGCAAACGCACTTTTAGCGTTTCTTTCGGCGCATTCATGGTGAGTTTTTCCATCACATTGACGAAGATCATGCCGGAACCGCGTTTGGCTTCCATCGTATTGCCCACATGAAGACGTGTAGATTCGGCAACTTGTCCAAGATCGAATTTAATGTCAGTCTTGTCGGAGTTGGTGAGGTTGTATTTGTATTGTGTTAACTTAACCTTAACAAAATCAGTGTCATAACGACGATCCGATACAGTTGGTAGCATGGCATCGGAGATATGCCCTACTCCGCCAAGTCGCGCAGCTTCCAATGCCAGTTCGGCCGAGGAAATATCCACGCCCATGCCACCTATTATGATGGGAACCAGCTCTTGCTTGCCAAAGCGCAAGCGGAAATCATCCACGCGTTTCATTCTGTTCCTTAAAAACCTTCAGTACGCTATATTACCTTGGAATAGCGAGCGTGTTCTTGTTTGGTGCGCAGATATTTGTCAAAGACCATGCAAATGTTGCGTATTAGCATGCGCCCTTTTGGAGTGACGCTGATCGACTGGGGCAAGATTTTTAGCAAACCCTCCCTTTCATATTCGGCAAGTTCTTTCAGTTCAACAGCAAAATACTGATCAAAGTCGATGAGATAAGCGATGTTAAAAGATTCTTTCGATAATTCGAAATGACACATCAAAGCTTGTATGATCGCACGTCGCACAAGATCGTCTGCATTCAATTCCATTCCACGCATGATAGGCAACGTGTTGCGATCCAGGGCATCGTAATAATCTTCCAACTCGCGGAAATTCTGACTATACGTCGGGCCTATTTTTCCGATAGAGCTGAGACCGATCGCAACCAGATCACAATCCGAGTGTGTTGAATAACCCTGAAAGTTTCGATGCAAGCGCCCTTGTCTCTGCGCCACGGCAAGCTCATCATCCGGTTTCGCAAAGTGATCCATGCCAATATACACATAACCTGCATCGGTTAGAGTTTTAACGGCAAGACTTAGAATATCCAGTTTGAGTTGTGGTGCCGGTAAATCTTCTTCATGAATACGACGCTGCGGCTTGAACAATGCAGGCATATGCGCGTAGTTATAAATCGACAAACGATCTGCACCCGCCGCGATCACTTTATCCAAAGTGGCTTTGAAACCTTGCAAATTTTGTTTGGGCAGGCCGTAGATCAGATCAATACTGACAGACTTGAATCCGTTTGCCCTGGACGCGCGAATGACTTGCAATGTTTCTTCTTCGCTTTGAATGCGATTGACCGCTTTTTGCACATCAGGGTCAAAATCCTGTACACCGATACTGATACGGTTAAAGCCCATTTCGCCCAGCAGCGCAACAGTTTCATCGCTGACTTTGCGTGGATCGATCTCGATAGAATATTCGCCATTGTCGATTAATGTAAAATTTTTGCGTATCGCGCCCATTAGTTCGCGAATTTCATCGTTACTCAAAAATGTAGGCGTACCTCCGCCGAAATGCAATTGCTCGACACGGCGGCCATCTCCCAGAAGCTTAGCTTGCATTTCCAATTCTTTAATGAGGTAACGGACATATTCACCCGCTTTGCTGAAATCCTTGGTGATGACCTTGTTACAGGCACAATAAAAACACAGCGTATTGCAGAACGGGATATGGAAATATAACGACAAGGGTCGGCTGATGCCGCCAATGTCTCTCTTGCCCAACCATGTTGAATAGGTTTCTGCGTTAAAGGCTTCGACAAAGCGGTCTGCCGTCGGATAGGAGGTATAGCGGGGACCATTTTTGTCCAGGCGACGGATCAGTTCCAGATCGACTTCCAAATGTCCTGCTGCATATTCAGTGTTTTGGTTCATGGTAGTTTTGTCAGTTTCAATGTCGACAGTATGCCAGAATGTGCTTAAATTGCGTTTGATATAGGTCAAATTCCATGTCATATTCTAGCATTGACAAAACAAATAACCCCATTCAAATAGGTTGAGTTTAAGTGCAAAAAGCTTTTACCGTCGCACCCAAACAAATCGCCTGCTCCAACTGCAGCTTGCGCGAGTTCTGCTTATCCGCAGATTTCACCCAAGCGGAACTGCTTCAATTGGAAACCGTTACCAGTATCAAACGTGCCTACCGTCGCGGAGATTATCTTTACCACAGTGGTGCCAAGTTCACCTCACTGTATGCCATCCGTTCCGGTTTTTTTAAAACGCAAGTACTGCACGAAAATGGGCGCGAGCAGGTCACAGGCTTTCAAATGGCAGGCGAGATCATCGGCCTCGATGCGATCAGCACCGACACCCATACTTGTGATGCCGTGGCACTGGAAGACAGCGAGGTTTGCGAGCTGCCATTTGATCAACTGGAAGAACTCAGCCGCAAATTGCCCGCGTTGCAACGCCATCTGCACAAAATCATGAGTAGCGAAATTGTGCGCGATCAAGGCATCATGCTTTTGCTTGGGTCGATGCGCGCTGAAGAACGCCTTGCCGCTTTTCTGTTAAACCTTTCACAGCGTTTTGCAGCGCGCGGATATTCCGCTATTGCTTTCAAATTACGCATGACACGGCAAGAGATTGGCAGTTATTTGGGCTTAAAGCTGGAAACCGTGAGTCGTACCCTGTCGTATTTCCAAGAAAGCGATTTGGTTGAAGTACATGGAAAATCAATAGAGCTACTCGATATGTCGCGCTTGCTCGGGCTGGTGGGGCAACAACGCTCGACACAATTTTGACTGGAGCGGGTGAACGGGATCGAACCGTCGTATGCAGCTTGGGAAGCTGCCGTTCTACCATTGAACTACACCCGCGAAGACTTAGATTTTACGCAGGTTACAGCGAATATTCAAATCACAGCATCCTTACAGTGACGAACATTACGGATTCCACCATGGTGAATGCTGTTTGAATTGTTGATTGTGTTTCACCGCTATTACGAGTTTCGGGGTGACTGTGGAGACAATGATTGATAGTAGACGATACAATCAGACAAATATCGGATAAGAAGACGGTTGCTTAAAAGCTTAACGAAAAAGTTTCGTATTCAAAAAATGAATACGCATGAATCCATAGAGTACAAAAAATCTGTTGCCGAACTCTATTCAAGACGAAGCCGTAGTTATGATAGAAGTGAATGGCATGATCGAATGGCTCGAAATATCGTCGACTATGCTGAGATAAAGTCTGGTTCTAAAGTTTTGGATATTGCCACAGGAACAGGCATGGTGGCATTTTATGCAGCTTCCAAAACAGGATCGGATGGCGCTGTTATTGGAATTGATATATCTGAAGGAATGATTCAAATATCTAATACAAAATTGAAATCATCTGAATTTTCGAATATCAAATTTGAAATCGGTGATGGAGAAACTCTTGCCTATGAGGACAAAAGTTTTGATTACATTTTTTGTGGCTCTGTGTTGATATGGATGACAGACCTTCAATCAGCTTTGGTTCATTGGCGTTCAAAGCTAAAAGATACAGGAAAAGTTGGATTTCATGCGTTCTCTGAAAATGCATTTGTGTCTGGCGTAGTAGCCCAATCTGTTCTCGAAAAGTTTGGCGTTTCATATTTGATGAACAAACCAACAGGGTCAGTGGAAAAATGCGAGAAACTATTAACGCAAGCAGGTTACAGAAATATCGATATAAAAATTGATGCCGATGGCAATTATATTAGCAAAGAAGATGCGCTGAATTCATGGGTTACTGCTACGCACCCAGCACCGGGACAATTTCCGCACCCAATGTCAACAATGACTGAAAAACAAATATCCGAGGCGCAGTCTGATTTTGAGCGTGAGATTGAAATGTTAAATACCAACAGAGGCATTTGGAATGATATGACTACCTATTACGTATTTGGAAAAAAATAGGGATTCGTTTGTTGCTCAAAAACACAATCAACAATTCAAACAGAATTCACCGCGGTGAAATTCGCTATATCACTGATTCTGTTCCTAGCCCACATCGATATATGAAATATAGATAAGCAATCGAAAAATAATTGGTTCACGCGCACAAAGCAAATTCCTAAGATGCATCCAGTCGTGATGTTCAAAGGAATACATATGCAACTTGATTCAGGTCATAACAAGATCTCAAACCTAAGTTATTGGGGTAAACCTCGCGTTAACCAACCAATCACACTAGACAGGTTGCAGATTTTGCCAAATTCAAATCACGTTCTTGTTGACGGATTCAATATTTTTTTGAGGCCTGTGGAGTTTCGTCTATTGCATTTCTTTATGACGCATCCCGACGAAGTTCACACTCGCGAACAATTACTCGAAGATGTTTGGGGCGACTGGTCCGTCGTTGGTTCGCGCACCATTGATGTTCACATCCGTCGGCTAAGAGTCCTGCTGCAGCCGTTCAGTCTCGACAGATGGATACAGACAGTGCATTGCAGAGGCTATTTATTTTCACCCGATTTAACTAAAGATTCATCTATTAACTAAAGGAGCAATAACATGAAGCTTTCCCCATTCACTGCAACATTGATTTCCGGTGCGCTGGCATTGGCTTTGGCAGGAACCAGCTACGCAGCTGAGATCAGTCTGCTGAATGTTTCCTACGATCCGACCCGCGAACTTTATCAAGAATATAACGTGGCTTTTGCCAAATATTGGAAAGCCAAAACGGGTGACGATGTCACAATCAAAGCATCGCATGGGGGATCAGGCAAGCAAGCTCGTTCCATCATCGATGGATTGGAAGCAGATGTAGCGACATTGGCGCTTGCAGCCGATATTGACGCTTTGAATAAGAATGGCGAACTGGTTCCTGCAAACTGGCAGACACGTTTTAAAAATAACAGCACTCCCTACACTTCCACTATCGTTTTGATCGTGCGCAAAGGCAATCCTAAAAATATTAAAGAATGGAGCGATTTGATCAAGCCGGGTGTTGCCGTGATTGTTGCCAATCCAAAAACTTCAGGCGGCGCACGTTGGGCTTATTTGGCAGCGTATGGTGATGCATTGAAGCGAAACAACAATGACCAAGCTGCCGCCAAGGACTACATTACCAAGCTTTATGCAAACGTACCTGTATTGGATTCGGGCGCACGCGGAGCAACTGTTTCATTTGCCGAGCGCGGCTTGGGCGATGTGTTGCTCTCCTGGGAAAACGAAGCAGGTCTGGTTGCCAAAGAATTTGGCGTAGACAAATTTGAAGTTGTTATCCCTAAACAAAGCATTTTGGCTGAGCCTCCTGTAAGCGTTGTCGACAAGTTTGTTGATAAGCATGGCACTCGAAAAGTGGCAGAAGCTTATCTCGACTATCTCTATTCAGCAGAAGGCCAGGAGATCGCGGCGAAGAATTTCTATCGCCCGAGCGATGCCAAGGTGGCTGCCAAATATGCCAAACAGTTCCCGAAAATAAAACTGTTTACCATTGATGAAGTTTTCGGTGGTTGGACCAAAGCACAGAAAGAACATTTTGCAGATGGCGGTATATTCGATCAAATTTACACCAAGAAATAATCAATCAGTTTGACTGATATAAAATGGGGCAGGCAACTGCCCCATTTTATATCTGAATATGCCCGCACATACGTTAAGGAGCTACGATGAAAAAGAAATATATCCAAATAGTCATTTTGGCATTGCTACTCACCGCGACACAATCAGTCATCGCGGCAGAAGTTAAGTTGCTCAATGCTTCTTACGATGTGTCGCGAGAGTTCTACAAAAACTACAATTCTCTTTTTATTAAATATTGGAAACAGAAGACCGGTGATGATGTGACCGTCAATCAATCCCACGGAGGATCAAGCAAACAGGCTCGCGCGATTGTGGATGGACTCGAAGCTGATGTGGTCACCATGAACCAATCTACCGATGTGGATATTCTTGCAGAAAACCAGCTGATCGCGGCCGATTGGGCTAAGCGCTTACCCAATAATAGTGCGCCGTTTACTTCAACGACGGTGTTGCTAGTGCGCAAGGGCAATCCAAAAAACATCAAGGACTGGAATGATCTTGCGAAAACAGGTGTGTCGGTCATTATTGCCAACCCCAAGACATCGGGGAACGGGCGTTACGCTTATCTCGCTGCATGGGGTTCTGTAATCAAGCAGGGTGGCAAACCTGCTCAAGCTAAAGAATTGCTAGCCAAGATATTCGCGAATGTACCGTTACTGGAGACAGGCGGACGAGGGGCAACTACCACTTTTGTTCAGCGCGACATTGGCGATGTGCTGGTTACATTTGAAAATGAAGTGGAGTTGATAAAACAGGAATATGGAGCAGATAAATTTGATCTGGTATACCCTCCTATCAGCATCGTGGCCGATTTGCCTGTAAGTGTCGTCGATAAAATAGCGGATAAACACGGAACACGCAAAGTGGCTGAAGCCTACCTGAATTATCTTTATTCCCCAGAAGCGCAGGAACTTGCCGCAAAATTCGAGTTGCGCCCCCGAGATGTCAAGATCGCCAAGAAATACTCCTCTTCCCTGCCCTCTCTTAATTTGTTCACTGTAGAAGAAATATTTGGCAGTCTCAAACTTGCCCAAGCGGAACATTTCAAAGATGGTGGATTTTTCGATCAGATCTATACCAAAAAGTAATTTCTGCATGTCTACTCTTCATCGATTAAACGCGTTGCAGAATGAGTTGCGCGACACACTGAGTCTAAACGAAGACTATAAACTCGATGTGCGTAGCGGTGACGTACAGGCTAGATTTATTCGCCTGCAGTTAAGCAGCGTATTTCAACCTATCGTTGACCTTAACCAAAATGCTCCACTCGGGTATGAAGCATTGCTGCGTGCGTTTGATCAGAAAGGCAATTCAATCTCTCCGTCTGCGGCATTTCGGCAGGCAGAGGTTGCCGAACGTCTGGTCAAATTCGACCGACTATGCCGTACCTTGCATACGCTCAATTTTTTGAACATGGGCAAGGGTAATGGATTGCTTTTTCTCGATGTTCATCCCGATCTATTGGTGGCAGTGAACTCTCACGGCAAAGTATTCGAGCAAGTCTTGCATCAACATGATGTCAATACCGATGAAGTGGTGATCGAGATCGAAGAAAGTGCAGTGGGTGATGAAAAATTGCTCGCCGCTGCCATCGCCAACTACCGTGAGCGTGGTTACAAGATTGCAATCGATGATTTCGGCAAAGCCCATTCCAATCTGGAGAGACTGTGGACTCTTGCGCCGGAATACGTAAAGCTGGATGGCAGCTTTATTCGACAAGCAACATTCAATCCGAAACTGCAACGCATACTGCCCAAGTTGGTGGAAATTATTCGCGAACTAGACGCCGAAGTCATCATTGTAGGTGTCGAAAGCAGAGCAGAGCTAAGCATCGCACAGGAAGCCGGAGTTCATCTGGTGCAAGGCTATTTACTTGGCTTGCCCACGAGCGCGATGACCTGGAATGAACAATTGAAAACTGGCAGCACTTCTTAATTACTTATCTGAAATTCTCCTGACTAATCTTTTTTTCTGCTAAGAAAAGAAAAAATTATTGGTTTGTTTTCACTTACCCTCATAGCATGATTATCTATCAATTTTTGAGCAACCTTGAAATTGTCTTTTGTTTTGCCGTTGCAATTGATTCACTATCTAAAATTAAATTTAAGGGAAAGATTTATGAGCAGGAATAAAATACTGGTATCGATTCTTCTTGTAGGCGGGCTTGTCTCGCCGATGGCGCATGCCACCAACGGAGATGAAATGTTGGCTGTTGGTGCCCAAAACACTGCATTAGGCGGAACGGGTGTAGCCAACTTTGTGGGGGCTGATAGCGCATGGTCAAACCCGGCGATTCTGGGCAAGGCAAAAGGCTCGGAAGTGACCGGTGGCGTTAATCTGTTCAAACCTAAAGTGACCAATACTGGTGTGGCTGGTGGTGCGGCTGGAAGCAGTTCCGCGGACACCAGCTACATTCCCGATGTATCTTACTCCAGCAGAATCAATGACAGCTTGACCTACGGCGTTGCGGTGGCCGGTGTCGCCGGTATGGGCGTTGATTACACAGGTGCCAGCCCAACACTAGGCTTGATCAAAGCAAAATCGACTCTCAACATTCTGAGAGTGGTGGCCGATGTCGCTTATAACGGGGACAATTACGGCGTGGGATTCTCTCCCATTTTTCAGTCCGGCTCACTATCGCTTAGTTATAACAATTTCGACGGCACCAATGGCGGACCATACAATGCAGGACAAAGCAGTGATTCCAGTACAGGTTTAGGCTATGCTCTCGGTGGATATTACAACGCTACAACTGCTGTAATCATTGCAGCAGCATATCAATCTCAAATTGCGGCGAAGTATGGTAAGCAAATATCTGGTGCAGGCGTTGGTTTCGGTTTGGCCACTGGCAGTCCTTACGGCGCTGCTTTTGGCGACAATCTTGATCAACCCGCTCAAATCAAATTAGGTTTAGCCTATTCAGCGTCACAGAGCGTGACCCTGACAGCAGATTACAAGCAGATTCAATGGGGAAGTGCTGCGGGTTACAAGGATTTCGGTTGGCAAGACCAGAACATCATAGCGCTCGGTGCAAAATATGCGCCCAGCGGATATTGGCTCGGCTTGGGCTACAACCATGCTAACGATCCCATTGGCGTGTTATCAGACACCACTTATCGCAATGCTGCCATTAATATATTTAACAACCTGCTCTTCCCTGCCATCGTGACCAATTCTTATACCTTTGGTGGCGGCTATGACCTTTCCACGTCATTTGCCATCGAAGGTGCGGCTGTGATCACGCCTGAGGTTACGAAATCCGTTCCAATTTCTTCCTTGAGTGGTGGTCTTGGTGCTTCACAAAATACCACGACGCACTCTCAGCAGGCCTTCGAAATTTCTTTGCGTTACAAGTTATAATTCCGCCAGCTCACTGATAAAAGGCAGTAATAAAATGGTAAATGCATTGTTTGGCGGATTGCTCATAGGCAGCGCAGCAACATTGTTGCTGTGGCTGAATGGGCGCGTCGCCGGCGTGAGCAGTGTGATCATCAATGTCATCTTTTCCAAAGAGCGTTTGTGGCCAGCACTTTTCGTGGCTGGAATAGTTGGCGGAGCATTGCTTGTCTATGCCTTGGGTGGATCCGCACCGGTTCCGCGCAGCACTTTTCCTGCATGGCTGCTCGTTGTTGCCGGAATCATCGTCGGGTTTGGTACAGCTCTGGCGAAGGGCTGTACGAGCGGGCATGGTGTGTGCGGCCTTGGAAGATTGTCTTTGCGTTCACTGGTTGCGACGCTTACATTTTTGATCGTGGCCATTGTGACAACGTTTATCGTGCGCCACATTTTCGGAGTGAGCTGATGTCAAATTTTATTTCTCTCATCAGTGGACTTGTTTTTGGAATTGGGCTCGCGCTTTCAGGTATGACCGATCCTAAAATCGTACTGAATTTTCTCGATGTCACCGGATCATGGAACCACAGCTTGCTGTTCGTGCTGGGTGGCGCCGTCACCGTGTCAGCGGCAAGCTATTACTATATTCGCAAACTATCCAAGCCGGTTTTTGCGGAGAAATTTTTCTTGACCGAGGCAAAAAGTATTGATCGTCCATTGGTGATAGGCTCCGCTCTCTTCGGCATTGGATGGGGTATCAGCGGCTATTGCCCGGGGCCCGCCATTGCATTGCTGGCATCACCGAATTGGGAGTTGCTTGCATTCCTTCCAGCCTTGTTTGCAGGCTATGCTTTGCATCACTTTGTGTTTAGCAAACCCGCTCCGGCAATCGGAACTGTAACTGTCGAAAACAAAGTGGCTGACCAACAAGTATCTGATCAAGCGATCTGCGGCTGAAATCCGTAAATAAAGTTGGTCAATTAGTTTTCAAGAAAATTTGGGGGTCACCCCCTCCCCAACCCTCCCCCGGTGGGAGAGGGAGCAAACTCGCAACCACGAAAATAATTAAATATTTTTCCTTTCTTCCGTGAACCACGTAAAAATATTTCTGACCGAGCGCCCTGAAGTTATACTCCCTCTCCCACCGGGGGAGGGTTGGGGAGGGGGTTGAACTTCGCAGCTATTCAAGAAAATATTTTCAAAAAAATGGGCACCTAAAGAGGCGCCCAAAAGGGAGGAGAAAATATGAAAGTAGTTAGCTTTCACACTTCTAATTCTAAATCTGGCGAATCATTTTCTGAACCAATAAATTCTGCGAACGATATTTAATTCGCATATATCGCAGCAACATCCTGTTATCAAAAAACTTGCAAAGGTTAGACAAATAATTTGGTTCGCTATTTGCCGACACTCTCATAGACTTCACTACGCCGCAAATTCATCTATGCATGCGGATTTGTATGACGGAGGTTTTATGGCGACATTGATTATCGGTGGTGACAAAATTGATTCGATCAAGGAAGAGTTGATTGCACGGGGTGTGACAGACATCGCACATTGGGTCGGACGCAAACATGGAGACAAGAACAACACCATTCCGAAGAATACGCAACGAATTGTCGTGTTGACCAACTACGTCAATCACAGCTTGGTTGGCAAGATCAAAAAAGATGCCAAGCGCCTCAATATTCCAATCGAATACACAAAAAACTCACGGCGCTATATGTCCTATGCCGCTTAATTAAGAAAATATACAGCAAAGGAAAACTAAAAGATGTCTTCATTCATTAATCGCTTATTGAATTTTATTAACCAAACCAAACCGAAGGAGAAAATTGTGACTGAAACAAAGAAAAATTTTGGATTTAATACACGCCAGCTGCATGCTGGTTATAAACCAGACCCAACTACCGGATCGCGTGCGGTACCGATCTATCAAACCACCAGCTATCAGTTCCGCAACACGGAACATGCGGCGAATCTTTTCGCATTGAAAGAACTGGGCAACATTTATACGCGCTTGAACAACCCGACCAACGATGTTTTGGAACAGCGAGTCGCTGATTTGGAAGGAGGCGCTGCAGGGCTGGCAACAAGTTCTGGACATTCAGCGCAGGCACAAGCAATCTTTACGCTGGCGAATTCTGGTGACCATATCATATCTTCCAGCCGTTTGTATGGCGGCACCTATAATCAGTTTGCCTACACCTTGCCAAAACTGGGTATTCAAGTCACCTTCGTTGATCCGACAGACCCGTCTTCTTTTGAAAAAGCAATTCGTCCAAATACAAAAATCATTTACGGTGAAACACTGGGCAATCCGGACATCGCGGTATTCCCGATCGAAGAAGTTGCTGCCATAGCCAAAAAACATGGTATTCCATTGGTGATCGACAATACCCTTGCAACACCGTATCTGTTCCGTCCGCTGGAATGGGGTGCAAACATTGTTGTGGAAAGTACCACCAAATTTATTGGCGGTCATGGCACCAGCATCGGCGGCGTGATCGTTGACGGTAATAATTTCGATTGGACTAGCACCCGTTTCCCGAATTTTAACGAGCCTGATCCTTCTTATCACGGTTTGGTTTATTCCAGCCTGAAAGGCGCCGGCCTACCGCCATTTATCATCAAGGCACGTGTGCATGTCTTGCGCGACATCGGTGCATCACAATCACCGTTTAACAGCTGGCAAACGCTGCAAGGTCTGGAAACCTTGTCGATACGAATTGATCGTCATGTGCAAAACACCCAAGCCGTGGCCGAATATCTTGAGAAGCACCCCAAAGTAACTTGGGTCAAATATCCGGGTTTGAAGAGCCATCCCGATTATGAACGCGCCAAGAAATATTTGCCCAAAGGTACAGGAGCGATCCTTGGATTCGGTGTTAAAGGTGGTGCAGAAGCCGGTAGAAAATTCATTGATAACCTGCAATTATTCAGCCATGTCGCCAACGTGGGTGATGCCAAGAGTTTGGCGATTCATCCTGCCAGCACCACCCACAGCCAACTTACACCTGAACAGCAAGCAACTGCGGGAGTAAGTCCGGACTTTGTTCGGCTGAGTGTGGGCCTTGAAGATATCGAAGATATCTTGTGGGATTTGAATCAGGCATTAAACTCTGCTTGAGGTAGACAACCCCGCATTCATTAATGGATGCGGGGTAATTGACATGCCAATCAAGATACCACTCTCTCTACCAGCAACTTCTATCCTGAAAAGCGAGAACGTATTCGTCATTGATGACGAAAGAGCTTTGCATCAGGACATTCGTACGTTGCGAGTGGCCATCTTGAATTTGATGCCCACTAAAATTGCGACCGAGACGCAATTGTTGCGCCTGCTCGGCAATACACCGTTGCAAGTGGAAGTGGTGCTGCTGCGTACTGCGAGTCATGAAGCCAAGAACACAGATGCAGATCATCTGTTGGTGCATTACCTCACTTTTAACGAAATTCGCGAACAGTACTTTGATGGTCTTATTATCACCGGCGCTCCGGTTGAGCATCTTGAATTTAGGGAAGTAGATTATTGGAAAGAGCTGACGGAAATATTAGATTGGGCACAGACAAACGTAACTTCAAGTCTGAACATCTGCTGGGGTGCGCAGGCAGCATTACAACATTATTACGGAATTCCGAAGTACAAGTTACCACACAAGATGTTCGGCATATTCAAGCATCATATTTTGGCAAAGAACGAACCTTTGCTGCGAGGTTTTGATGATGTGTTTCATGCACCCCATTCCAGGCATACCGAAATACGTCGCGCCGATATTGAACCGGTAGAGAATTTGCGGATTCTTGCTGAATCTGAAGAAGCCGGCGTGCATATGCTTGCCACTCTGGATGGTCGTCATCACTTTGTTACAGGACATCCTGAATACGATCCGCTGACTTTAAAAAGCGAATACGAGCGGGATTATCTGCTTGCGTTGCCGATATCCATCCCGAAGAATTATTTTCTAGACGACAACCCAAATCAGTTGCCTCTTGTGCAGTGGCGGAGTCATGCCAATCTGCTGTTTTCGAACTGGCTTAACTACTACGTTTATCAGGTGACCGCATTCGAACTTAAGGATACCAGGAAATGAGCGATTACTGCACAAGACTGATCATTCCCGGATTACAAGGAAGTGGCAAAGGTCACTGGCAAACTTGGTGGCAAGCGAAAGACCGCAATGCAATTCGAGTCGAACAAGATGATTGGCAAACGCCTGATCTCATCGCATGGAGTAAAAAGGTACGCCAAGCGGTAGATGAATCGCATGGTGGCGTTTGGCTTGTGGCACACAGCTTCGGTTGCCTTGCCAGCTTGCAAGTTGCTCCTCAACGCCCTGAACGTATCCGGGGTTTGTTTCTTGTCGCGCCTGCCGATCCGGATAAATTTTCTTCCTCTCATCTGTGGCAACAAACTGACTTGCCATTTCCCACAGTTTTAGTCGCCAGCCGCACGGATCCTTGGTTAAGTTTTGAAAAAGCAAAATCTTGGGCAAGTTCACTCGGTAGTCAGTTTGTCGATTTGGGAGATGCCGGACATATCAATGTTGAATCAGGATATGGAGAGTGGCAACAAGGTTTCGATCTGTTCGGTCGATTTAAACGTGAAGTAACTACATCGATCATTTGCGGATCACTTATCTGATATCTCTCCAAGTATATGAAAATTGATTACTTCGTCGAAGTATGAGCCACATATAGAATGATATTTACTAATTAAAGGTACTTACCAAGTGACAGGTACATTATTAACATTTCCGGATCCGCAGCAAATCAGTTTGTCCATACGGGCAAGTGCGTTAATTTTTGCCGATCCAGAATCACAAAAACTTTTGTCATTGATCGAGCGTGTCGCACCGAGCGAAGCCACTGCCTACATTAAAGGCGAGACAGGAACAGGTAAAGAATTAGTTGCGAGACATATTCATTCGTTAAGCCCTCGCCGCAAAGGTCCGTTTGCAGCCATCAATTGCGGAGCTTTTTCAGAAACACTGGTCGAGAGCGAATTGTTTGGTTATGAGCGAGGCGCTTTTACGGGTGCAGTTGGTTCAAAGACAGGCTGGTTTGAAAGCGCAAACGGTGGCACCCTGTTTTTAGATGAGATCGGAGACCTGCCGCTTTCCACACAAGTGAAGCTTCTTCGAGTGTTGCAGGAGCGTGAAATTGTGCGCATCGGTTCGCGCAAACCAACTCCTATAGACGTAAGATTAATTGCTGCGACCAACGTAAATCTGGAAGAAGCAGTTAAAGCAGGCCGCTTTCGCGAAGACTTATATTACCGGATCAATGTTGTGCCCATTCCCCTTGCGCCACTCCGCGAACGTCCCGGTGATATCTTGCCATTGGTTGAGCACTTCATTTCAATTTACAAGGGGCGCTTGCATACCAAGGAACCTGAACTACATTCGGATACAATTCGTTTGTTGCTCGAATATCCTTGGCCGGGCAATATTCGTGAATTGGAAAATACAATTCATAGAGCGTTACTGGTTTGCGATGGCAATATTTTGCGGCCAACTAATTTGAATCTGCCAATTACGTTGCCCAAAAATACTTTTCAGGACTGCTTGGGCTCCAACGATCAAGCCAGTGAAGACTTGTGCATGTTGGAAAAACTTTTCGAGCAATTTTTTGAGCAAGGTCACGACGAATTGCACGAATTGGTACAGAAAAAATTGGTTCTGCAGGCATACGATCATTCGCGCCAGAATCAAGTGCAAGCCGCCAAGTTACTCGGAATTAGCCGAAATGTATTGAGAACACAACTTAAGCATTTTGGTGTCATCGATTAGCGAGGGATTATTCAACAAGTACGTTTCTCTTGAAGAATTTGAAAAGTTGCTATAGATTCTAGCGCCTCAGCCTGCCAGTAATAATAGTTGACATGAATCCCCTTATCACCGCTAACCAGCTTGAAAAATTACTTGCAGTTGAAGACAATGCTTTAATTTGCGATTGCCGTTATGATTTAAATCAGCCAGCGGCAGGACGCGAGTCTTATAATAGTGGGCATATTCCCGGTGCGATTTATATTGATCTGGAAAAAGATTTATCAGATCCAAAAACCGGGACGAATGGACGTCACCCTCTTCCAAAACCCGAGCATTGGGCAAAAACAAGACAACGTCTGGGGATTGCTCCTCAACTTCATATTGTCGCTTATGATAATCAGGGCGCTATGTTCGCGAGTCGCTTATGGTGGATGCTGCGCGCAATCGGCCATAAAAAAATGCAAGTGCTCGATGGCGGTCTCGATTCATGGAAATGTCAACTCAGTACTGCAATCCAAAACCCGATTCCGCTTGAGCAGCAACCAATACCATTGGAATATCAAGGTTTGGTATTGGGCGATGAGGTTTTAAATAATATTACTTCACAGCGTAGAAAAGTGATTGATGCGCGCTCGTCAGATCGATTTCACGGACAAAATGAAACACTTGATCCGGTTGGCGGGCACATTCCAGGCGCATTGAATCGTTTTTTTAAAGATAATTTAGACGCAGGTCAATTCAAGTCGCCAGAAATACTTCGGCAAGAACTTTCAACTTTGCTCGGAAATACTCTGGCGTCAGATGTCATACATCAATGCGGTTCTGGTGTAACCGCATGCCATAATTTACTGGCGATGGAATACGCCGGGCTTAGTGGTTCAAAATTATATGCGGGCAGTTGGAGCGAGTGGTGTGCTGATCCAAAACGCCCAGTTAAGATTTAGATTTAATCTTTCAAAGAATCACAACTCAATTAATATTTAGGAAGTTCACGTTATGAGCATTGAAAAACTGCTGACCTTTACCAAAGAGATTACCCGCTTGCTGGAAACTCATCCGAGCGAAGAAAAGATTCTGACGGATGGCAGCAAGTTTCTATCAACACTGGTCGCGAACGATGACTGGCTGCCCGATACTTTTGCCCAACCCCATCCAACGTATTACCAACAATACCTTCTATATGCTGACCCGTTGGAGCGTCTTTCAGTCGTCAGCTTTGTCTGGGGACCGGGACAAAAAACACCCGTTCATGATCACCTGACATGGGGTTTGGTCGGTGTGCTGCGAGGTCGAGAGCGCGCCACCAATTATCAAAAACAATTAGACGGCAGCTACAAGGCAATCGGTAGCGGCGTTCTGTTGCCCGGACAAACTACCAGCGTGTCTCCTACCATTGGTGACGTGCACGAAGTGGCGAACGATCTGAATGATCAGGTTTCTATCAGCATCCATGTTTATGGTGCCAATATTGGTCGTGTAAATAGGCATGTGTTCGATCCGTCGACGGGAGCAGAAAAATCATTCGTATCCGGTTATGCCAACAGCACAGTGCCGAATCTCTGGAAATGTATTTAGCATGTGTGCAGCAAAGTTGACGATTCCTTTTAAAAGATTTGCCGACATACGTGCTGCCCTACTGGATCGGCAAGAGATCGCTCTGCTTGATGTTAGAGAAGAACATCCGCACGCGCAAGCTCATCCGTTGTTTGCGGCAAATCTGCCTTTGTCTCATATCGAGCTTGATGCCTATACAAAATTGCCTCGCCGAGACGTTCCAATTGTCACGCTTGACGATGGAGAAGGTTTTGCAGAACTTGCCGCGAAAAAATTATTGAGTCTCGGCTACACCAACGTTGCAATACTCGCCGGCGGTGTGAGCGGCTGGCAGCGGGATGGCGGTGAGATTTTTCGCGACGTGAATGTCCCCAGTAAGGCATTTGGTGAACTGGTCGAAGCCGAACGACACACACCTTCACTTTCCGCCGAAGAAGTTCAAGCTTTGATCGACGCGAAAGCTGATATGGTCATCGTCGATGCCCGTCGTTTTGACGAATATCAGACCATGAGCATACCCACAGCCACGAGTGTGCCCGGCGCTGAACTTGTTCTCAGAATTCGTGAATTGATACCCCATCCGGAAACGCTGGTGATCGTGAATTGTGCGGGCCGTACTCGAAGTATTATTGGCACGCAGTCGCTAATCAATGCAGGATTGCCAAATCCTATTGCAGCGTTACGCAACGGTACTATCGGCTGGAAACTTGCGGGCCAAGAACTCGATCAATGTCAAGATCGCCGTTGCAACGACATCTCTGAGTTTAACCGTGGAAAAGCTGCGGTTGCTGCTAGAAAAGTGGCTGACAAAGCGGGTGTTAAGCGAGTTTCACTTGCTGACATTCAAGAATGGAGTAAACAGAAAACTCGAACGACCTATTTCTTTGACGTGCGCACGCCTGAAGAATTCGTTGCTGGTCATATACCAGGATTCCTTTCTGCACCCGGTGGTCAGTTGGTGCAAGAAACTGAAATGGTCGCACCAGTACGTGGTGCACGTATCGTGATGGCAGACAATGATGGTGTACGTGCCAATATGAGCGGCTCCTGGTTGGCACAAATGGGGTGGGAAATTTATGTGGTAGATGAAATTCAACCAAGTGATTTTAGTGAAGCGGGTCAATCCTTAAGACCTCTTCCTCACTTGCCTGACGTGCACAAAATTACCCCGGTTACTTTAGTGGGCTGGCTCAACTCATCCGAACTAACAATTGTGCTGGATGTTGCTTCGAGTCAAAACTATATTCGGCAACATATACCCGGTGCCTGGTATGTACTGCGTTCAAATTTAGCCAACGATTGTCAACATCTCCCCAAAGCAAGTCGATATGTTGTTACCAGCGAAAATGGTCTTCTTGCAATATTTGCAGCAGCCGAAATCGAAACATTAGTTTCAGGTGCTGAAGTTGTAGTACTTGATGGAGGCACACAAGCTTGGCGTGATTCAGGATTCGCTATCGAAAATGGTCAAACTCACCTTGCTTCAAAACCCATCGATCGGTATAGGCGTCCTTATGAAGGGACGGACAATCCACGTGAAGCTATGCAAGGTTATCTTGATTGGGAATATGGCTTAGTCGAACAGTTGTCGAGAGATGGAACCCATCACTTCAAAGTTATATGAACTACCATCGCCTGAAGTCAGGGGATTTTAATCCCGAAAGGCGACTCTACACCCACAAGAAGTTCCGCCTGGGCAATTGAACAAATCCAAACGTCCTAGTTATTTTGACGATCCAGGAATGTCACCACATTTTCATCTGGCTTGGGGCGTATCGATTCTGAAATATTATTGGTATTGAGTGCGCGAATGCATGCAAGTTATTCGCAATCGATTCATCAATGTTGTGAATGGTGAGATTAGCCATGTTCAGTTCCTTCATAAGGGGCGGTGTGTTAATGAGCATCATCCCAATTCGCGCCCTCGCCCAACCCGACTTCCAGAGGTACTTTCAATTCGGCAACGTTGCACATCAGTTCGCGCACTTTTTCTTTTACAAGGGCTAATTCGGTCTGCAGCACCTCGAGTACCAGTTCATCGTGTACTTGCATGATTAGCATGCTTTGTAGCTTTTCTTGCTCCAACCAGTTTTGTACTTTAACCATCGCCAGTTTGATCAAGTCTGCCGCCGTGCCTTGCATAGGGGCATTGATGGCGGCACGTTCGGCGGCTTGACGGCGCATGCCGTTTGCGCCATTGATCTCGGGCAACCATAATCTGCGCCCGAACCACGTCTCGACATAACCTTTATTCTTTGCCAGTTCACGGGTGCGATCCATATAATTTTTCACGCCGGGGTAACGTGCGAAATAGAGATCGATATATTGCTGCGCGGCACTGCGTTCGATGTTGAGTTGGCTTGCGAGCCCGAAGGCGGACATGCCATAGATCAGGCCGAAGTTGATGACCTTGGCATAACGGCGTTGCTCGCTGCTCACGGCATCCAGGGTTGCACCGAAAACCTCAGCCGCAGTGGCGCGATGAATGTCTTCGCCGTTTGCGAATGCTTTGAGCAGGCCTTCATCTCCAGATAGGTGCGCCATGATGCGCAATTCGATCTGAGAGTAGTCGGCAGAAACAATACTTGAACCCGCTGGTGCGATAAACGCTTCTCGGATGCGCCGACCTTCGGCAGAACGTATCGGAATATTTTGCAGGTTGGGATCGTTGGAAGCGAGGCGCCCAGTTACTGCAACAGCTTGTGAATAGCTTGTATGAACACGCCCGGTGTTTCGGTTCACCATCTTTGGTAATTTATCGGTGTAGGTAGATTTAAGTTTTGCCATACTGCGATATTCCAGCAGCAATTTTGGCAACGGATAATCCAAAGCCAACTCTTGCAACACATCTTCGTCTGTGGAACGTGCTCCATTGGGTGTTTTTTTCTTCGAGGGAATTCCAAGTTTATCGAATAGAATTTCCTGCAACTGTTTGGGTGAACTTAAATTGAACGGTTGTCCTGCATGCTCAAATGCCTGTGCTTCAATCAGCAATAATTTTTCGCCCAATTCCCGACTTTGGATATTGAGCAACTGCGTATCCAGCAGTACACCGTTGCGCTCCATCACGTACAGCGCTTGTCGCGCGGGCAACTCAATGTCGCGGTAAACCGAGTCCAAACGGCCCATTAGCTGCGGTGATAAGTTTTGATGCAATTGCAAAGTAATGTCGGCATCTTCCGCCGAGTAGCGTGTCGCCGTGTAGAGGTCAACTTGATCAAAGCCGATTTGCTTGGCACCTTTACCCACCACATCTGCGTAACTGATCGTGCTCAGACCCAAATGTCGCAAAGCGAGATTGCCCATGTCGTGCGGTTTGTGGCTTTCCAGCACGTAGGATTGTAACAAGGTATCTTCGGCGACACCTGCCAAGGCAATGCCATGATTGGCAAATATGTGCTGATCGTAATTGAGATTTTGTCCCAGCTTTTTGTGTTCTGCACTTTCCAGCCAGTACTTGAGTTTTTGCAACGCATATTCACGATTCAACTGACCCGGCGCACCCGGGTAGTGATGCGCCAAAGGCAGATAAGCAGCGTGATGGACTTCGATAGAAAAGGAAATACCGACCAGTTGCTCGTTCATGACGTCGAGCCCGGTGGTCTCGGTATCAATGCTTACTAGCGGCGCTTGCATGATCTTGGCTATCCACTCATCGAGTTGGGCTTCGGTGAGGATGGATTCGTAGTGCGAGGTATCGTTGCGGAACAGTTCGCCGGTTGAGGGTTCTAGTTCCCTCTCCCACCGGGGGAGGGTTAGGGACGGGGTGCTTTTGCTTGCGGAGGAATGTTCGCCAGATTCTCCCCCTCCCCAGCCCTCCCCCGGTGGGAGAGGGAGCAAATTCGCTGGGTGGGATATTTCTCTTAGCCAGCTCTTGAAGCCAAAGGTCTCAAACAGTCCGCGCAATTTCTCCGTATCCTGCTGCGGCGCCACAAGCTGATCAAACCTTACCGGCAATTCAACATCACACTTTACGGTCACCAGCCTGCGCCCTTGCGGCAACCAATCCAGTGCCACGCGTAGATTTTCGCCGACCACTCCGCTAATTTTATCCGCATTAGTTACCAAATTATCCAGCGTGCCATATTCAGTCAACCACTTAACCGCCGTTTTCGGACCGCATTTGGTGACGCCCGGCACGTTATCCACGGTGTCGCCCACCAAGGTAAGATAATCCACAATACGCTCAGGCGGCACGCCAAACTTGACCATTACGCCCGCTTCATCCAAGGTTTCGTTGCTCATGGTGTTGATGAGTTGTACTTGAGCATTGACTAGCTGAGTCAAGTCTTTGTCACCGGTAGAAATAATGCAGCGTGCACCGCCTTCTGCAGCTTGTTTTGCCAAAGTGCCGATCACATCGTCCGCCTCAACTCCGTCAATCATCAAAATATTCCAGCCGTAAGCCGCGACGGCCTCATGCAGCGGTTCAATTTGCGCGCGCAAGTCCTCTGGCATGGATGGACGATTGGCCTTGTACTCTGAATACCAGTCGTCGCGGAAAGTTTTGCCTTTGGCGTCAAATACGCAGGCGCTATAATCCGCCGGGTAATCTTTTTGCAAACGGCGCAGCATATTGAGCACGCCCTGTATGGCTCCCGTGGGTAAGCCGCCCGGGCTGCGTAAATCAGGCATCGCATGGAATGCGCGATACAGGTAAGATGAGCCGTCGACTAATAACAATGTTTTCATTTTCGTTGAGAATTTAAGATGAATAACCAGACCAAAATACCCCAATCACATTTACCCGAGTTGACTCAGTCGAAAGAAGCCTGGCGCGTTTTCGGCATTATGTCAGAATTCGTCTCTGCCACCGAACGCTTGCAAGATATTCAACCGGCAGTCAGCATCTTTGGCAGTGCCCGCATCGCGCATGACCATCCCTATTACAAGCTCACCGAAGAAATTTCTCGACTGCTTTCAGATGCGGGTTTTTCGGTCATTTCAGGCGGCGGCCCCGGCGTAATGGAGGCCGCTAACAAAGGTGCGTTTTATGGCAAATCGCCCAGTGTGGGCCTCAATATTCAGCTTCCTCACGAGCAGCATACCAATCCATACCAAAATATCAGCCAGACTTTCCAGCATTTTTTCACTCGCAAAGTCATGTTTGTCAAATTCGCCAACGCCTATGTAGTGATGCCCGGCGGCTTTGGCACGCTGGACGAACTGATGGAAGCCCTGACACTGGTACAGACCGGCAAAACGCGTCGTATGCCGATTATCCTGGTTGGGAGCAAATTCTGGGGTGGCATGGTGGAATGGTTCAAAACAAGCTTGCTGGATGAAAAAATGATTGGCCCTGAAGATATGAACTTGATTCAAGTTATCGACGAGCCGGAACAGATTGTCAGCGCGATTTTCAAACATTATGAAACACGCGGGTTTGAGCCTTCGGCATCGGAACGTGAAATGCAATTGAATCTATAAGTAGCCTGTTAAAATAACCATACAATTTTTGGAATATACCCCATGCGCCTTATTGCTATATTGTTACTTGCTTGTCTAAGCACGGTTGTTTGCGCCGAAGACTCAAAATCTACAGATCCAAAACCACTTCCTACAATACCTTCTCTTGACCCGAATGAATCACCGGATGAACCTGGAATTACAATCACCAAGCAGACTGAGCAGACCGTTGAAGAATTCCGTTCTCATGGCAAACTGTACATGATCAAGATCACCCCAAAACACGGCAAACCTTATTATTTGATTGATGATCATGGAGATGGAAAATTTGCACGTCAAGAAAGTTTGGATTCCGGTCTGAGAGTACCACAGTGGGTTATTCTAAAATTCTGATATAGGTCTTAACAGCATGGCAGTTTTCACTCGCGTTACCGAAGCGGATATAACCGCATGGTTGAATAATTACTCACTCGGAACTTTACTTGAATTACAAGGCATTCCTGCCGGCATAGAAAATACCAATTACTTTGTTACTACCAGCAATGGACGCTTTGTCTTAACCTTGTTTGAAAAACTCACTGCAGACGAACTTCCTTTTTATCTCAACTTGATGGCACATCTCGCAAGGCATGGCATTCCATGCCCTTGCCCGGTCGCGGATAAAAATAATTTTTTCCTGAGCACCTTGAATGGCAAACCTGCCTGCATCGTAAGCCGACTGCATGGCAAGTCTGTTACCCAACCAACCGCAACTCAATGTGCTTCAGTGGGTGCGATGCTCGGACAATTACACAGCGCGGGATTAAGCTTTGGGGATGTCATGCCCAATCCACGTGGCGCAAATTGGCGCGGCAATGCGGCTCTATTAGTCCGCAAATTTTTAGCCGTGCATGATGCATCACAACTTGATTCCGAAGTGGCATATCACGCACAAAACACCCTGAACAATCTTCCACGCGGCGTGGTTCATGCCGATTTATTTCGTGACAATGTATTGATGGATGGCGACCGTGTAGGCGGATTGATTGACTTCTATTTCGCCTGCAATGATTGCCTGCTCTACGATGTAGCCATCACCGTAAATGACTGGTGCATGACGCCTGCAAATAAATTGGATGAGGAACGGACTCGTGCTTTTCTAAATGCTTATCATGCCGTCCGTCCTTTCACCTCACAAGAATCTGAAAGTTGGCCAACAGCCCTACGGGTAGCCGCTCTGCGTTTTTGGGTCTCACGATTATTTGATTTAAATCTGCCGAGAGACGGAGAAATAGTCAACGCTCACAATCCGGATCAATTCAAGCAAATCCTGCAAAATCACATTGCCAACAAACAACCAATTTGGTTATAAATCTAAATATGGAAATTCGTAAACTAAATGCTGCACGCGGATGGATATGGGTGACGCACGGTTACACGCTTATTATGCGCAACCCGATGTTAAGTCTTGTCGCCGCGGCCATCTCGGCGACTGTCATTCTTTTAACATTGATGATACCGATGATCGGACCATTACTGGCTGTATTGCTCATGCCGGTTTTGATTGCGGGTTACACGCGCATTTGCAGAACCCTGGAAGAAGACGAAAAAGTTGAACTTCCGCTTATTTTTGCCGATTTCCAAAAACATACACCGCGTCTAATTGCGCTTGGCGGACTTTTGCTCATCGGCTTATTGCTTGCTTCGATCATAACCATCACGATCGGTGGTGATTCACTCGCTACTTTTATGGATGGCGTCAAATCCGCCAATGATCCGGATATGCTGTTTGAGGCAATGTTGACCGCTGGATCCAGTATTGCCTTTAGTTTAGCCGTTGGCTTCACTTTGACCTTCACATTGATGATGGCATTTCAATTTGCCCCGATGCTGGTTTATTTCAGCGATATCACTCCTTTGTCAGCAATGCGCGCCAGCTTGACCGGATCAATACGCAATTTCATTCCATACACTATTTACAGTATCATCATGCAATTGATTGCATTGATGCTGAGCGTTTTACCTTTCAATCTTGGCTTGGTTGTGTTGGTTCCGCTTGGATTCAGTTCGCTCTATGTCAGTTACCGAAATATCTTCCCGTTTCCGGATGAACTTGCATCAAGCCAACCTGCCGCTAATGATTCAGAAATCAGACCGGACGACACACACCCGTCCGTTTGAGTTATCACCCTGACCCCCACCTATGTTGCCACAGAGAACACCGATAGCAATCTGTGGTTGATTTTGGTCAGTACACGTTTTGCATAAAAATTCAATTAGCTATGCCAGACAAGGCGCGAGTAAAAAATTGTTCCGATGCATAGGTATGATATGTTAGCGGTTATTTTTATGAGTAACGCAGTATGGCGACGATAAATGGATTTTTAGAAGCCCCAGATGCTGACCACACTTGAGGAAGCTATCGCGCTACTCGCACATCTAGATGCAGGTGTGCTGGCTATCGTTTGGCTTTCACTTAGAGTCAGTTTGTCGGCAGTTCTTCTGGGTTCGTTGTTGGGTTTACCGCTGGGAGCATGGGTGGCTGTTTCTCGTTTTCCGGGGCGCGCCACATTTACGGTTTTTCTCAACGGTATGATGGGTATGCCAACCGTGGTATTGGGAGTGATCGTTTATCTCATTCTGTCGCGTTCCGGTCCTCTGGGTAGTTTTGGCCTATTATTCTCACCCACAGCGATGATCATTGCACAAACGCTGCTGGTTGCTCCGCTAATCGCAGCGCTTACACGCCAAGTGATCGAAGATGTATGGCGCGACTACGAAATGGAGCTGACCGCCTTTCGTTATACACGCTGGCAAAGCATGCTCACGTTGCTCTACGATTGCCGTTTCAGTTTGGTTGTCTCGGTGCTTGCCGGTCTGGGGCGCGCGATTTCCGAGGTTGGGGCGGTCATGATTGTCGGTGGTAACATTGAAGGTTTCACACGCGTTATGTCTACCGCAATTGCACTCGAAACTGCTAAAGGTGACTTGGCCCTATCGATTGCTTTGGGATTTGTCCTGATTGCGCTGGTGCTTGGTCTAAATGCAGTCGCCTATGGCTTGCGCCAATGGGCGATGAGAAAATACGGTTAGCGGCATGTTCCCCATTCACATTGAGCAATTACGTTTTACGCCTAATGGTCGAACTGTGTTGGCGGGTGTCGATCTCGATTTGAATGGCGAAGGTATTTCAGTGATTCTAGGTCCCAACGGCTCAGGAAAGAGCGTGCTGATCAGGATGATAGCCGGATTGGCAAGGCCGGATGGAGGTAGCATTACTTGGAAAGGAAATGGCGTACCGGCAGGACAAATTGCAATTGTCTTCCAGCATCCCATGTTACTTCGTTCTTCAGTGGCAGATAACGTCGCATTAGGACTTAAACCAATGGGTTTGACTCGAAATGATATTAATATTAGGGTCGGTGAAATGCTTAAGCGGGTCGGATTAACACATCGTGCAGAAGACAGCGCACGTCTATTGTCTGGTGGCGAACGCCAGAGACTGACTCTGGCACGTGCGTGGGCGGTACGTCCGCGATTATTATTGTTGGACGAACCTACAGCAGCTCTGGATCCAACTGCCACCGAGACCGTGGAGCAAATCGTGCGTGAGATACGCACCGATGGTACGAAGATTGTGATGACTACGCAAAATTTGGGGCAGGCAATGCGTCTGTCTGATGATGTTGTTTTTATTGAAGCAGGGTGTATTCGCGAGCACACCATTTCAGCTCGCTTTTTTTCAAGGCCTCAATCACATGAGGCAAGGCTTTTTATTAAAGGAGAACTACCATGGCGAATTTCATTCGACGATTGATACTTACTCTCGGCAGTATTGCACTGATTGCCAGTGCGCATGCCGACGAGGTTTTCGTATTGGCTTCAACTACGTCCACAGAGCAGTCTGGATTGTTCGGATATATTCTTCCGATGTTTACCGCAAAGACCGGGATTCAGATCAAGTTGGTGGCACTGGGCACTGGTCAAGCATTGGATACGGGTCGGCGCGGTGATGCCGATGTGTTACTGGTGCATGACCGCCCAGCCGAAGACAAGTTTATTGCTGAAGGCTGGGGAGTAGAGCGGCGTGACGTCATGCATAATGATTTTATTTTATTAGGCCCCAAGAATGATCCTGCAAAAATCAAGGGCGCCAAAGATGCGTCAGAAGCTTTCAAACGTTTGGCGGCGGCTAATGCTCCTTTCGTTTCGCGGGGAGACAAGAGTGGCACCAACGCTGCAGAATTGCGATTTTGGCAGTCAGCTGGAATTGATCCGAAATCAAACACCGGCTACAAGGAGGCGGGAACCGGAATGGGCCCTACGCTTAATATGGCCGCCGCTATGAACGGATATACATTATCTGATCGCGGAACATGGCTGGCTTTCAAAAATCGTCAGGAACTGGAAATACTTTTTTCAGGTGATAACCGTATGTTCAATCCCTATGGCGTTATGCTGGTGAACCCGGCGAAGTACCCAACCGTCAAGAAAGAAATAGGAATGAAATTCATTGACTGGCTAACCGGTAAAGAAGGTCAATCTGCCATCGCTGGTTACAAAATCAACGGCGAACAATTGTTTTTTCCCGACGCTAAAAATTAATTCATCTACGAGGCAATATCATGACCAATACCAATAACTGGGGAAGCACCGAAACTTCTTTGAGTGTCGCCAAAGCACGAGAAATCATGCTTGAGGCAGTGACCCCTGTTGAAGGTTGGGAAAGTGTGCAAATTCGTTCCGCACTAGGACGTGTATTGAGTCGAGACGTGGTCGCTCCTTTCGACGTTCCGGCTCACGACAACTCGGCCATGGACGGCTTTGCTGTGCGAGCTGCAGACCTTTCCGGTAATGAGACCCGCTTAACAATAGTGGGCACTGCATTCGCCGGAGCCGCATTTTCTGGCGTGGTCGGTGCAGGTCAGGCAGTGCGTGTGATGACCGGCGCGGTCTTGCCGCGCGGAGCTGATTCCATCGTGGTTCAGGAAGAAGCAAGAGTGGAAGGTGACACTGTGATCCTGCCTGCAATAAAGCGTGTTGGTCAGCATGTTCGTCGCGCCGGAGAAGATCTGGCTGCCGGAAAATCGGCCTTGCTAGCCGGAAAACGAATTGGTCCTGCCGAGCTAGGGTTAATGGCGTCGTTGGGTTATGCCGAGGTAGCAGTGCGCCGCCGGCCTCGCATCGCCTTTTTTTCCACCGGAGACGAACTAGCTTCCATTGGTCGCACGCTGGCGCCAGGGGAAGTGTATGACAGTAACCGCTACACGCTTTACGGAGTGCTAACACGTTTAGGTGTTGAAGTTTTGGATATGGGCGTGGTGCGAGACGATCCAGTGATCATGGAGCAAGCTTTCACCGAAGCGGCTAAACAAGCCGATGCGATCATCACTACCGGCGGTGTGTCCGTGGGCGAGGCAGATTTCGTCAAGGACATCATGTCGCGCATGGGTGAGGTGCGCTTTTGGAAAATCGACATCAAACCCGGTCGTCCCATGGCATTCGGGCGCTTGGGTAATGCATGGTTATTCGGTTTGCCGGGTAATCCGGTCGCAGTGATGGTGAATTACTACCAGATCGTGCTCGATACTTTGATCAAACTTCAAGGTGAGACTCCAATCCCGCCGCGTCCAAGTTTTCGCGTGACTTGTACCGAACCTATCCGCAAACTGACCGGCAGGCGCGAGTTCCCGCGTGGTGTGCTGTTTCAGGCAGAGGGCCAGTGGAAAGTGAAGCTTTCCGGCAATCAGGGTTCGGGCGTATTGCGTTCGATGGTGGAAGCGAACTGTTTCATCATTTTGCCCGAGGACGGAAACAGTGTTGAGATGGGTGATTTGGTAGACGTGCAACCTTTTGAAGGATTGATCTGATGGATGATAGACAACTCATCCGCTATAGTCGTCACATCATGTTGCCGCAGATCGACCTGGAAGGTCAGGAAAAACTGTTGGCCGGACATGTGCTACTGATCGGTGCCGGTGGGTTAGGCTCTCCTGCCAGTCTCTATCTGGCATCCGCAGGAGTTGGCAGGCTGACTATTTGCGATGGTGATGTTGTCGATCTGACTAACTTGCAACGCCAAATTGTGCATCGTGAAAGCACCATCGGTGTCAACAAGGCCGAATCAGCTCTCCGCGCGTTGGCCGAGATAAATTCTGATTGTAAAGTAACCGCGATACAACAGCGGGTGGACGAAGCGCAGCTGATGGAGTTGGTTAAGAACGCGGATGTGGTTGTGGATGCTTGCGATAATTTCACCACGCGCTATGCAGTCAATCGCGCGTGCGTTGCATTGCACAAACCCTTGGTGAGTGGAGCTGCAATTCGTTTCTCAGGCCAACTTGCTGTATTCGATATGCGGCAAGATGATTCTCCCTGCTACCACTGTCTTTTTCCCGAATCAGGTTCAGAAGAAGCAGAGAGCTGTGCGCTCATGGGCGTATTTGCACCGCTAACCGGAATGATCGGCAGTTTGCAAGCAGGCGAGGCAATTCGCCTGTTGACTAAAAAAACTAGCCCCTTGGCTGGTTCATTGGTATTGTTTGATGCGGATGGAATGGATTGGCAGAAGGTGAAGTTAACCAAAGACCCAAACTGCAAAGTTTGTTCAACTACCTAATGGATATTATGCACAATTCTCGATTATGTGAAGTGAATGTTGAAATCAGCAGCAATCGCTGATTGCCATTTTCGTGAGTAAATTAATGGGATTTACTTGGTTTGATTCAACATGGGAAGATTGTTGTATCGAGTAAAGGTATTTCTTGTTTGTGGATCATAAACTCCAATCCGCCAAATACACCCTTTAGAAAGCTGAACACTAATGCGGAGATTTAACTTTTCTTCGCTTAAATCCCAGTAAAGCTGGGTAGAGTCACTGAGTACCGAGACTTTCAGTGTAGGTTTTCCCTCAAATAATTCCAACAGATTACTTTCATTTACAGCAATTGGTAAATCGTTTAGGCGCTTGATAAAACGCTTCTTATCCTCTGTTTTGAACTCATTGACGATATCTATCACATCATATCTTGCCAACATTCCAATCTGCCACTGCTCATGCGTGGCATTATTGTTGCAGACTTTACTGTCAATTGGTGACGAAAATGCAGGAGTTTGGTTCGCAATTAGCGCAAATAAAATAGCAAACCCTCGCAATATATTGCGCGACCTTCCAATTTTATGTTTCGATAATTTGCTGGTCAGCGAAATAGTCATTAAGTTAGATATTTAATATTTCAGGTCCGGTGTAAAGTAACGCGATTACATTGTAATGGCAAACAATATAACAGTGGATATTTATGCCGCCGGTAGTTATTCAGATAAGCCAATACATACGTCCGCTTCACTCAGTTATCCTCCTGATTATTATTCACTTGCCCCGTCTGCACTTGGCCGACTTTGATGGTTCAGCATTTTACTCATTTTAGGTCTCTTGATGAAACAGAAGCAGGCATTCAACTTTAGGGAGCCTCTCTTAATTCAAATTTCGTTGCCATACTGCGTTGCTCATAAACAAATACTCCTCACATATTAGTTATATGCGTCGTCTCAATTTCTTACTCGCGCCTTATCTGGCTTAGAAATTTGAATTACTAGAGGCTCCCTTTAAGCATTAGGTTACCCCTTTTTTCATAATTCTAAGTGCAATTTAAGGAGGTACGAAAAAAAGCTTTTCAACATTACAATCTGATGTGGATCGGTCATTGAATTCATCTATATTGATAGTTTCATAGAAAGCTCAGTGCCGCCAAACCTTGTGTCTGAATGAAGCGGGTGCGTGCGAAAAAATTGCCGACCACATCACAATCCCCCAAAACAGCGGTAGCCTTAGTTCAGCGTTCAAAGCCATCACCGCAACTAAGCATAGCTTGAACAATAACGAGGCTCCAGACCATTCAAATAGCATGTTTGGTTTGTTCCACAGGTCAAGGGCAAACATGGCAAAGCCTGTTAATAGGACGGCGATTGATAGTTGATGCGACGAAACGGGCGCGCCCATTATTGCCGCACCCAGACTGATCACCGCAACTAGGTGCAAGCCGCGCAGAACGACGCTAAGCCAACGTAAAACAGGGTGATGAACGAAGTGTCTCAAGGATGCCAGCCCGGCCCCGGCAGGAAGGTAATCATGTCGCCATTGGCTACTGAGGTACCTGCCGGAATCATCGAGACACCATCTGACCAGACCGCCGACGAAATAATGGAAGAATCCTGATTAGGATAAATGTCGAGACCGCCTCTTTCGTTGCGGCGTACGCGCACGATTTCCATACGGTTGCCTTTAACCGTATAACTAAAATCAGCACGCAGGGTGAAGGGTTTAGGTTCTATAAGAGCCAACCCTTGGCAACGTCGCAAAAAGGGCGCGACGAGCGTGAGCAAACCACACCAGACTGAGACAGGATTGCCAGGTAAGCCAATGAATGCCGCCTCTTTGCCTTCGGTTTTCACACTTCCAAATGCCAGCGGTTTGCCTGGCTTTGAAGCGATCTTCCAGACATCGATATTTCCTTCTGCTTTGACTGCGGCAGTGACGTGATCCTCTTCTCCTTCTGACATGCCGCCACTGGTGACAATGAGATCTGCTTCACTGGCCGCGCGACGCAAAGCATCACGGGTGGCAAGTCGGTCATCGCGTATGATTCCCAAATCGATTACATCAACTCCCAAGCCATGCAGGAACCCCCGCATGACATATCGGTTAGAGTTATAAATGTGTCCAGGTGGCAGAGGTTGGCCTGGCATGATTAATTCGCTGCCGGTAAAAAAAATAGCAACTTTAAGTCGGCGGAATACTTTGACTTCAACAATCCCTACGGAAGCGGCGAACCCCATTGCAGCAGCAGAAAAATTACTTCCGGCAGGAAGAATTACATTGCCTGCGGTAATGTCAGAACCCTTAAGACGCACATGCTGTCCCAAAACAGGAGTTTGATTGACGATCACGAAATCTCCATCAACTTGGCAATCTTCCTGCATCACCACGGTATCTGCACCATCCGGAATTTGAGCACCGGTAAAGATTCGTGCCGCACTAGCCGAAGCCAGCGGTTTTGCCACTTCACCCGCCGCTAATCTCTGGCTGACGGGTAGGCGCTTACTTATTTTAGTGAGGTCGTCGAGGCGAATTGCATAGCCATCCATAGCCGCATTGGAGAAAGGCGGTACAGTCATAGGGGAAATTAGTTCTTCAGCCAACACCCGACCATAAGAGTCAGCCAAGTCAACGACTTCTGTTTCTGAAACTGGATGCGCGGAGGCGAGCAATCTTGTCTTGGCTTCGCTAAAAGAAAGTATAGCCATGAGCGGTTTGATTCCAACAATTAGATGATGATCGAATGTTACAGTAATTTTTTGACTTACTCGATAGTTCAACGGCAACCATGGTGCTACAATACTTTCTTGCGGATTTTAATTCTGCTTGGCTAGGCGCCGATCTATCATGGAAACACGCAATGACACCGCTGGTCTTATCGACCGATTTAATCGGAGAGTTGATTACCTGCGCGTTTCCGTCACCGACCGCTGCGACATGCGTTGCAGTTACTGTATTCCAAAACACTTTAAAGACTATGAAGATCCCATCGACTGGCTCACATTCGACGAACTGACGCAAGTCATACGGGTGTTCTCAACTCTCGGCGTACGTCGAGTGCGCTTGACCGGCGGCGAACCATTGTTGCGCCGCAACCTGCCAGACTTAGTGGGGCGAATCGCAGCACTACCTGGTATTTCCGACATTTCACTTTCGACAAACGGTGCGCGTCTGGATCGACAGGCAGAACCTTTGGTCAAGGCGGGCCTTAAGCGGGTCAACATCAGTCTGGATTCACTTGATCAAGGCTGCATTGAAAAGATCACCGGACGAGATGCATTGGATAGTGTGCTTAATGGCATTAAGGCAGCCGAGGTTGCCGGGCTCTCGCCAATCAAGATAAATATGGTCGTCATGGCGGGGGTAAATGATCACGAAATTGACCGCATGGCGGATTTTGCTTTCTCAGGTGGTTATATTCTGCGCCTGATCGAGTTGATGCCAATGGGTGATACTGCGCGTGGTCAGGTTGGGCTTGATTTAAGCACTGAGGTACGCGAAAAGCTGGTTAGTCGGTACGACCTTGTTCCCTCCGCAAGCGAACTCGGAGGAGGGCCTGCCGTGTATTGGGAGACTCGTGATGGTTCCGGCGCGGTCGGATTCATCACGCCCATGTCGCAACATTTCTGCGCCACCTGTAATAGGGTTAGACTGACGGTGGAAGGCACATTACTGCTATGTCTTGGACAGGAACATAGCATGGAGCTGCGACCATTACTTCGAGCCGGAATATCGGATCTTGAACTGGCCGACCAAATCAGACTGGCCATCGAACTGAAACCTGAACGCCACGAATTTCGCGAAGCGCCTCAAAAACTGGTGCGGGTGATGTCTCGAACAGGTGGGTAAGAGCTAACTAAAAGTGCAGTAACGTTAGACATTCATTCGCCAAGCCTTTAGACTTGCGCACTTTTTTACGGCTAGCTCCATGTCCGACGACCTCGAATCAACAATAAAAGAACCCTTAGCTGTTCCGCGCGATCTGATTTCGCGAGAGGTGGCGCGCCGCCGCACCTTTGGCATCATTTCCCACCCAGATGCGGGTAAGACTACGCTCACTGAAAAACTCCTTTTGTTCTCGGGTGCTATCCAGATGGCGGGGACAGTGAAGGCCCGCAAAAGCGGGCGCCATGCCACCTCCGATTTTCTTGAGATTGAAAAGCAGCGCGGCATCTCGGTCGCCAGTTCGGTGATGCAGTTTGAGTACCGCGACCATGTGGTGAATCTTCTTGATACGCCGGGTCACCAGGATTTTTCCGAAGATACTTATCGCGTGCTCACCGCAGTTGACTCGGCGCTGATGGTGATCGACGCAGCAAAAGGTGTGGAAACGCAGACTATCAAACTGCTCAATGTGTGCCGCATGCGCAACACGCCTATCATTACCTTCATGAACAAGATGGACCGCGAAGTTCGCAATTCACTGGATTTGCTGGACGAAGTGGAGTCGGTGCTTAACATACAATGTGCGCCGGTGACTTGGCCAATTGGCATGGGCAAAAGTTTTCGTGGCGTATATCACTTGTTGCGCGACGAGATCATGCTGTTTGCAGCGGGCGAGGAACGTGACACGCAGGAATTTGAGATCATCAAGGGTATCGACAATCCACGCCTCGCAGAAATGTTTCCGCTGGAGATCGAGCAACTGAAAATGGAAGTTGAATTGGTGAAGGGCGCATCGCACCCTTTCGATCTGCAACGTTTTCTTGATGGCAAGCAGACACCCGTGTTCTTCGGCTCGGCCATCAATAACTTCGGTGTGCGCGAGATTTTGAATGCACTACTGGACTGGGCACCTGCGCCGATCGAGCGCGATGCCACTGCGCGCAATGTGACTCCCACTGAGCAAGCATTCTCAGGATTTGTATTTAAGATCCAAGCCAACATGGATGCCAATCACCGTGACCGCATCGCTTTTCTGCGCGTGTGTTCCGGGCATTTTGAACGCGGCATGAAGATAAAACATCTGCGCATCAATCGCGAGATACGCGTGTCAAATGTCGTTACCTTTATGGCCGCATCGCGCGAGCAAGTTGAAGAAGCATACGCGGGTGACATCATCGGTTTGCCCAATCACGGCAATATGCAAATCGGTGATAGCTTTTCCGAAGGAGAGATCCTGCAATTTACCGGTATCCCGTATTTTGCACCGGACTTTTTCCGCTCAGTGCGTATAAGAAATCCAATCAAGGTAAAGCAGTTGCACAAAGGTTTGCAGCAACTTGGAGAAGAAGGCGCAGTACAAGTATTCAAGCCGCTGGATGGCGGTGATCTGATTCTGGGCGCGGTCGGTATGCTGCAGTTCGATGTGGTGGCCAGCCGTTTGCAAGGCGAGTACGGTGTGGATGCAATGTTCGAAGGCACCAGTACGACCAGCGCTCGCTGGGTTACTTGCGAAGATAAAAAGATTCTCGCGGATTTCGAAAAAGCGTTATCACATAATCTCGCTATCGATGCTGCAGGTAACCTGGCATATCTCGCGCCGAACAACGTCAACCTTAAACTCACACAAGAGCGCTGGCCGAAAGTCGTTTTTCATACCACACGCGAACACGCGGTCAAGCTGTAATGCAACAACTTAAATTCAAGTTGCGTGGAGAGTTCGTTGAATTAAACCAACTGCTCAAACTGTCTGGAGTTTGCGACAGTGGCGGTGCAGGCAAGATGCTCGTTGCGGAAGGCGTTGTTTCTGTCGATGGAAATAAAGAGCTACGTAAAACTGCCAAAATTCGAGCCGGACAAGTCGTTACTTTGGGCGATGTGCAGATTGATGTGGTGCTTTGAATCTGAAAAGTAAATTCAAGAGTTCGTCACACCGACGCAAGCCGGTTTCCAGTTTGATTAAAACACTGGATTCCGGGTCAAGCCCGGAATGACGGTGATTTAAAGATGTTATACATTGCCCACAACGTCACCATCCCGGAGCGCGAGATTGATTTGACCGCAGTGCGCGCACAAGGTGCGGGCGGGCAAAACGTTAACAAGGTTTCCAGTGCCGTGCATTTGCGTTTTGATGTGAATACATCGTCATTGCCGCCAGAGTTTAAGCAGCGTTTGTTTCAACTCAATGATCAGCGCATCACCAAAGACGGTGTGGTTATCATCAAGGCGCAGGAGTTTCGCAGCCAGGATAAAAATCGAGGAGAAGCCTTGCGACGCCTTAAAGAATTGGTGCAGAGCATTGCGGTATTGCCGACGATTCGACGCTCGACAAAGCCGACGCGCAGTTCGCAAAAGAAGCGCGTGGAGAGCAAGGTAAAGCGTGGCGCAACGAAGTTGTTGCGTGGCAGAGTCATTGAATGACTGAATAAATGATCAATTTGGAATAAATACTCATGGCAATCAAGGCAACTATCTTTAAAGCCAATCTGCAAATTGCGGATATGGAACGTCACTATTATCAGGATCACGTGTTGACACTTGCCAGACATCCGTCCGAAACGGATGAGCGCATGATGGTGCGCCTGCTTGCGTTTGCGTTGCATGCACACGAGTATCTGGAATTCGGTCAGGGCATGACCAACGACGACGAGGCGGATCTATGGAAGAAAGATTTAACCGGTTCGATTGAGCTATGGATCGATGTCGGTATCCCAGATGAGAAATTGATTCGCAAAGCCTGTGGACGTTCCAATCAGGTGGTGGTGTACTGCTATGGCGGTCGGGTGGCTGATATGTGGTTTGCGAAAGACAGTGCCCAGTTCACACGGCAGAAGAATCTCACCATTATTAATCTCCCTTCAGTGAGTTCGCAGGCGCTGGCAAAATTATCTCAACGTAATATGAATTTGCAATGCACAATTCAGGACGGGCAGGTTTGGTTAAGTGATGGTGCAATAAGTGTACAAGTGGAGCGAGTGACTTTGAAAGCGGCTGAAGTTAAAGTATAAGTGTAAGCTACCGATGGTGGTGACCTCAGTGTATAAATTCCACACTTATGCTTGAGAGACAAATGAATCATGTAGAAAGCCAATGATGCAATCTATTGATGCTTGGGATAGTATCCCTGATTCTAAAAGAAAAGACAGGCGCTACCGGGCTCGCTGGAAAGTGATGCTCGTGTTTGGTGGCGCATCAAAGATACCAAACTTCCAAACCCTGATTCATGACCTTTCTTCGACTGGGATGTCAGTCCAGTACCATTCAGAGGTAAAAGCTCATACAGTCCTGACTATTCTATTGGCACTTCCACCCAAAGATGGAGTTCCTCGAAAGGTCATCAAGTTGAAGGCGGAAGTAAAGTCATCGATTCCTTTTCGAGGCGGTTTTCGTCTTGGAATGATCTTCGTTCCGGATGCAGAACTAGACAACTTGAGGCAACGCCTTAAAACTTATATTGTTTCCGATGACATGCTTTGCACTGACCCTGAAGCAGAAGAGTTACCGAAATTGAATTTTTAAACTTACTCGTTAATTCTGAATAGTTCTGAAACTTAAGCTAATCCTGCTAGATATTGCTTGCGCCGAGTTTCGGGAAAACGTTCGATAGCATACCTTAACATTGTGCGCGGCATAGAATGGTAGTGCGCTCGCAAAAATTCTTCTTCCGTAGCTTGGTCGCGTTTTCCCACCTCACGTAACATCCATCCCACTGCTTTGTGAATGAGATCGTGGCTGTCGCTTAATAATTGTTTGGAAATTAACAGCGTATCAGTAAATTCGTTGCGTCGAATAAAACAGAATGTGGAAATAATAGCGATGCGCCGTTCCCATAGGGAGTCAGAAGCGACTAGTTGATAGAGCGGTTGACGGGAACGCGTGGAAAGAAAATCGCCGACAATATTCGGCGCGCTTACATCCACCAAGTCCCAGTTGTTGATAAAGAGTGTATGAGTTAGATAAAGATCGTAGGCTCCTTCTTTCGAACTATCGTCGCCATGTTGATAAAAATCGATCAGTAGTAACAGGGCAAATAAACGCTCTTCATGAAATTTGGATTTTAATAATTTGGCAATCACTTCCAACGGAGTGTTACGAAATATTTTGACCAAGCCACGCAAAATCGGTACTTTAATACCAAGGAAAATATCGCCTTCGCCATATTGTCCCGGTGCAGTTTTGAAGAAGCCCTGTGATATGCGCGCAGTTGCAGGGTCAGCAATAGCACGCAGTTGATTTTGAATGGTCTTTAGCGTGGCCATATTGCAATTGCCGAGTTACTATCCGAATTGATAGGCTGAAACTGCTTTGCCCATTAACAGCTCTTGGTAACAAATGTACCCTGCATCCTTGTTTGCCGCGGCTGCTACAACCATTAAGGGCAAAAGGTGTTCGCTTCGCGGATGGCAAGAACGCGCTCCCGGGGCTGTCTCCCAGTTTGTTAACTGATGTTCGCGTTCGGTGGAGTCAGCGCTGATGGCATTACCAAGCCATTTATCGAAATCTACAGAAGCCTTGTTGGCAGAAGCATCGGGAACAAAGAACTCACGCAGGTTGTGATAACTTAAGCCGCTACCGATGATGAGCACTCCCTCGTTACGTAACGGTGATAAAGCGTGACCGATGGCAATATGAGCCGCCGGATCAGGGTCGTGCCTCAGTGAAAGTTGCACAATGGGTATATCAGCGTCCGGGTAGATGAGTTTAAACGGGATGAATACGCCGTGATCAAGACCGCGCTCGTGTTCTTGGAGAGATGAAATTCCAGCCTGCTTAAGTAATGCCTGTATGCGAGTACCTAACTCTGGAGATCCGGAGGCGGGGTAAGTCAAACGATAGGTGTGTTCCGGAAATCCGTAATAGTCATAAAGAAGTGAATATTTTTCCGAAGCCAATACTGTTGGTTCGGCGCATTCCCAGTGTGCGGAAATGACAAGAACGGCTTTCGGACGCGAACCTATCATTTTCGGAATGCCGCGCAAAAAAGCTTCCATACCATTCCACATTGTTGCTGGAAAACCCGGCATCGGATCCATAAAGAAACAAGGCCCGCCCCCGTGAGGGATGTAGAGAGTTGGTAAACTCGCAGATGAGTTCATATTGACTTTATCTCACATTAGTATTTTTAGATTCCTGCTTTTTCTGCCTGCTCATCTGCAAAATAACTGCTACGTACCATCGGTCCGCATGCGGCATGCGAAAATCCCATCTCAAGTGCAGCTTCTTCAAACATTTTGAAAATGGCAGGTTCAACATACCGCAAGACGGGCAAGTGTCCATCGGAAGGTTGCAGGTATTGCCCCAAGGTGAGCATCTCAACCTGATGCTCGCGCAAATCGCGTAACACTTGCAGTACTTCATCATCTGTCTCGCCCAAGCCGAGCATGAGTCCAGATTTGGTCATGACTTGAGGGAAGCGTACTTTAAATTCCGAAAGGAGTTTGAGTGAATGATTGTAGTCGGCTCCCGGACGGGCCAATGAATATAAGCGCGGTACTGTTTCCAGATTATGGTTGAGCACGTCAGGCAGGCTTTCTGCCATTGCATCGAGAGCAACATCGAGACGGCCTCGAAAATCCGGCACCAGAGTTTCCAATTTTGTGCCGGGTGAGGCGGTACGGATAGCCGTCAGGCAATCTGAGAAATGCTTTGCGCCACCATCGCGCAGATCATCTCGATCAACACTGGTGATGACAACATATCGCAATTTGAGCAGCCCGATAGATTTTGCCAATTGATCTGGCTCATTCGCATCCGGAGGGAGTGGTTTGCCATGAGCCACATCACAGAAAGGGCAGCGGCGCGTGCATACATCGCCGAGGATCATGAAGCTGGCGGTACCTTTGCCGAAACATTCGCCAATATTCGGACACGAGGCCTCCTCGCAGACTGTGTGCAGATTATGTTCACGCAGCATACGTTTAACATCGTGATAACCCTGACTGTTGCCAGACTTCACTCGTATCCATTGGGGTTTGCGCAGGCGTTCCTGCAACGGGATGATCTTGATGGGATTACGGGCGGTTTTGGCTTTTCCGGTTTGTTTTTCTAAAGAAGCAGTGTTTTTTTCAGCGATATTCATAGTCAGGGTAGGGTCAAGCTAAATATTTTTTGAGAATATACCAATCAAAGTCATTCGTTTGAGGTAAATTTACGGTAATTTCAGTGATAGTCCAAATGGTTGTGTATTCAATTTGCTAGTTTAACGAATTATATGGCTGATACCTCTGTAGAGCTTACAAAAAAATTATCTTCGGCGGTTGAAAAAATGCCGGCTTTTCCTAAGAGCGTGCAGCGCATTTTAGAGTTGACCCGTGACGTAAACTGCTCTCCCAAGGAATTGGTCATGGTCATCGAAAAAGATCCGGTGATGACAATGAAATTATTACGCATTCTGAATTCAGCCTATTACAGCTTTCCCAAACAAATTACTTCAGTCAACCAATCGGTAGTCTATCTTGGATTAAACACAGTAAAAAATATGGCCCTTTCATTTGCGGCGATGGGTTCGTTACCCAAGCATAATTCAGCCGGATTCGATGTTCAGCGCTATTTGATGCACTCACTCACCACGGCCAGTCTTTCCAGGGCCTTGTGCCAGAAATTCAGTCACGATGATACCGATCCGGCAGATTGTTATATAACAGGACTATTGCACGATTTCGGCAAAGTTGTGTTTGCCCTTTTTTTGCCGGAAGAGTTCAAGCGGGCGCTCGAATACAGCAAAGATCATTCAATTGCATTAAATGTAGCAGAACAAAAAATAATTGGTACCGATCATACTGTAGTTGGCGGAATGTTGGTTGAAAAATGGCAATTTCCCCAACAACTGACAGAGAATATCCGCAATCATCACAGTGATATTTCAACAGAAAATACAGTGCATAGTTGCTTATTTGTCGCTAATCAAATAAGCAAGTATCTGATTTTGGGTGATAGCGGAAATCCGGTAGTGGAAGAATTGTATCCGGCTTTGGTGGAAAAATTTGGCGGAGGTCTGGAAGACGTCATTGCCAGTTTGGGTGATTTGTCCAAACTGGAAAATGAGGCACAAGTTTTTGCTCAAGTTAGCAGGGAGATCAGTATATGAAATTGAAATTCTGGGGGGTGCGCGGTTCGATTCCGTCGCCCGGAGAAAAGACGGTGCGCTACGGCGGCAACACAACGTGTCTCGAAGTGCGCACGGATACAAACGAGCTTATTATTTTGGATGGCGGCACAGGAATCTTTCCATTGGCACAATCCCTGCTAAAAGAATTGCCCGTCACCGCGAATATTTTAAACACTCATAGTCACTGGGATCACATTCAAGGGCTGCCGTTTTTTATACCCATTTTCATCCCCGGAAATCTGATTAAATTATACGGTGCATTTGATCCGATCTCGGGTGCGGGGCCTGAACGGATCATGAATGTACAACTTCAATATAGTTATTTTCCTGTACGTGAAGCAGAGATGAAATCCCGCTTCGAGTATGTGGCCGTTATGCCAAACGAAAAATTCGAAATTGGTGGTGCGACGATCACGCCAATATTGCTCAGTCATCCGGTGGTCAATCTCGGCTATCGTATCGACTGTAACGGCAAGTCGATTTTTTTTACCGGTGACCACGAACCGCACTACAACATCTACGAACCAAGCGACGATGGTTATGTTGAATATCAATCATTAATTGAGGAACAACGGCAAACCATTATCGATGCCATTCGTGGCGTTGACGTACTTGTTGCAGATTCTGCCTACACACAGAAAGAGTATCTTACAAAAAAAGGTTGGGGACACGGTACGTTTGATAGTTGTATCGAACTGGCTAGCGCCGCAGAGGCTAAAGTGCTGTATTGCACCCATCACGAACCAACACGTAGCGATGATGAATTGGAAAATGTGTTCGCCGAAACTCTTGGGCGGTATTCAAACAAAGTTGGAAACCTGGACATCCGGCTTGCACAAGAAGGCATCGAGATTACAATTTAGACGGGCAAAAAATGGATAGCATTGTTGAATTTCTAATACATTGGGCAATTACTGCTTTATCGCTTTGGATAGCCGGTTTCATATTTCACGGAATTTCGTTTTCGAACAAACAATCACTGTTTATTTCTGCGCTCTTGCTGGGATTGGCCAATGCAATCATAAGACCTGTCGTCATCTGGCTGACTATCCCGCTGACGATCTTTAC